>NZ_JBWXGD010000003.1:0-127784 GCF_059900875.1 Lactobacillus sp. XV13L
GTATAGATAAATTTGAAGGTCTTAAGCATGATTTAAATACTAACCTAAAATTAGAAATTGAAAATTATACAAATTTATTGACCAATCTTGATGATAGTAAAGAAAAAATATCTAAGATAGGAAAAATAAGTTATTTGAATGATAACTTAAGAAATAAGAAAGGAGAATATAGTTCTTTAAAGTCTGAACTTAATCTAACCAAAAAAGAAGAAACTGAATTTTCAAGTTATCAAGAAGAAAGCAAAAATTTAAAAAATGAGAAGCAAGACTATTTGGAAGAAAGAGCTAAATTTGAATTAGAGAAAACCAATTTATTGGATTTGATAAATGAAATTAGGAAAACATATCAAAATGCTGACATCAATGATGAAATAAAGAAGAACCTAAATTCTGCATATAAAAGTTTTGACGAAGCTCTAATACGTGAATTAGACAAGATAAAGAAAGAAATATCTAAAAGAGAAGACTATATAAAAAATGATGATGTCAAATTAGAAAACTTATCAAAGAAAATCAAACCAATTCTGGATAAACAATATCGGGCAAATGAATTAAATCAATGTAAAGAAGAAATTGAACAACTTGAAAAAAATATTTCTATTCTAAAGCAAGAAAATAAGAAAATAGAAAAATATCAGAATGAACTAGAAAAAAATTTAGATGTAATACGAGAAAAAATCAATACATTTATTGAAGATGCAATAAAAATTGCAAATAATCTAACCGGGAAAGAAGTTACTGATGGGTTAACTTTAAAGACGAATTTAGAATTTAATCAAGAAAATTATGAAAATAGAATAATAGAAAAATTTGACAAAAGAACATTAAGAAGTTCCGAAAGCTTTGGGCTACCATTACACTTAACGATAGAATCATTTTCAAAAAAATGGATTGAACTTATAAAAAGATCTTTAAACCATGGCTTTGATTCAAAGCTTAAAGGGAGTGTTGAACCTACAGAATTACTAAATTCCCTTACAGACATTCCAATTTATATGCCAATTAATTTGAATAAAGAAAATGACGATTTAAGCATTATGTCACCGGGTAAAAGGGCAATAGTTGTTTTGGAATTATTACTAGAGGGTGATCCCGATGATAAGTCTCCTATATTAATAGATCAGCCAGAAGATAATTTAGATAATAGGTCAATATCAAGAGAATTGGTAGGTTTATTAAGAAAAGTTAGCCTTAATAGACAAGTGTTTATTGTAACTCATAATGCTAATTTGGTAGTATTAGCTGATGCAGACGAGGTAATAGTTGCTAATCAGGATCCAGAAATTAGTGAAAATGAAGAGTTCAGATTTGAGTATATTACTGGTTCATTGGAAAATTCAACTGGATTTGATGATAATGATACGAAATTAGCATCTAAGGGTATTAGAGATGATGTTACTGATATTTTAGAAGGTGGACTAGAGGCATTTAAAATTCGAGAAAGAAAATATTTGCTAAATTAGCCAATATTATTTATTTAGTATTGATCAGAATAAATCAAGGTACTATAATCTTGATTTATTTTGATTTTGCCTTAAATATTAAAATTAATTGAGCTAAAGCTGCATTGTAGCCGCTTAATTTTGTATAATTATATATAAAAATGGAATCAAACTTTGAAATGGGTAATTGAGTATGGAAAGTAACTTTGAATTTTTAACTAAGGATCTGCACACGCAAACTTTGTATGATGCTGCTAAGGATGCCGAGGACTTATACGCTATTGGCAAATTTGGCAATGAATTTGAATCAATCCGCAAAATTATTGAAAATGTTGTTGCGATGGTCTTGGATTTAAACTACGTGGATGTCGATGCACGTGCCACCCTTAATGATAATTTGCGTACGTTAAGGTACAAAAATCTGGCAGATAGGGAAATTCTCGATACTCTTTACAAATTAAAAGCTGTCGGTAACAAAGCCGCCCACACCCTAGAGGAATACGATAAGATTGAGGCGTTAGAGGGATTAAAGGGACTATATAAAATTTTAGTATGGCTCTTTAACAGTTATTTTGACGGCCAAGAGGACGTTGCTAATTTTGTCGAACCACAAAATCCTAAATTGTATCAGACTGCAGAGCGCAAACTAATCTATGTTGAAACGGGCGACAATACGGATGGTCAATGGCCTGCTTATGTTGGCTTAGAAAAAGTTGGCGATGCGACGATAGATGATTATGAGATGGACAACAAGCCCAACAGTTCCGATTTAAGAAGAGTAGCTGAGCGTAGAATCAAACAATATATGGGTACAGCTGGTGTTCCTTATAAGTTAGGGTGGGCAGAATTGGCCTATCGCAAGTTTGATCGAAGCTGGTTCCGTGATTATGATGTGCATGAGGTTTTATTGCGTTCAGGCATCAAGAAAAAAGAGATGGGAACGGGCCAAGAATGGTTTGAGACCGATCTTGATACCGCCAAGCTTGCCATTAAGGCCGTCAAAGAGGGTCGCAAGTCAATTGATGCGCCCGCTGCAAATAACACAAGTATCGAGATAGTTCTGCGCCCAGAGCAGGAAGAAGCGGTTAAGAAGACAAAAAAGGCGTTTAAGAAACATGATCAAATGCTCTGGAATGCCAAAATGCGTTTTGGCAAGACCTTGTCGGCCCTGCAGCTAGTAAAGGATGAACAGTACCGGCACGTTTTGATTATGACGCATCGACCCGTTGTTGATGAGGG
Organism: Lactobacillus sp. XV13L; assembly: GCF_059900875.1. Taxonomy (NCBI): domain Bacteria; kingdom Bacillati; phylum Bacillota; class Bacilli; order Lactobacillales; family Lactobacillaceae; genus Lactobacillus; species Lactobacillus sp. XV13L. Next base: position 2,682 of record NZ_JBWXGD010000003.1, read on the forward strand.
CTGGTTTAATGACTTTCAGAAGCTGGGCATGGCTGAAGAAGGGTATTTATATGGCTCCAAGAAGGAAGGAGAGAGTTTTGACTACCTTTTAAAGAGCGACAAGCCTTTTATTTACTTTGCCAGTCTGCAGGATTTGCGTGGATCAAAGGCTGTGGGTGGCACTGCCGGCGACAAAAACAGAGAATTATTTGAGACTGACTGGGACTTAGTAATAGTCGATGAGGCACACGAAGGTACGCAGACCGACCTGGCCCAAAACGTTACTAATTTAGTTGTTAAGAAGGGTCACACCAAGCTCTTAGAGTTGTCGGGCACGCCCTTTAACATTCTTGATCAGTATGATGAAGATACGACCTATACCTGGGATTATGTCATGGAGCAGAAAGCCAAGTATACTTGGAATAAGGATCATCCGGATGAGCCTAACCCGTATGACGGCCTGCCTAAGGTTTCGATGTATACCTTCGAAATGAATCAGAAGCTCAAGGAAGCACAGTTCCTGGATGAAGCGCACTCGTTCAACTTCAAGGAGTTTTTCAGGGTTGATGACCAGGGGAAGTTTGTTTATGAAGATAAGGTGCGGCACTTCTTAGACAATATCACCCAGCCGGATAAGAAAACTAACTACCCGTTTTCCACCAAGGAATTTCGTGCGCGTTTGCGTCATACGTTGTGGATTATGCCGGGCGTGAAGGAGGCCAATGCGTTAGAGCAATTGCTGAAGCGACACCCGGTTTTTGGAATTGATTATCGAATCGTCAACGTGGTTCGCAACGTTAATGGTGAGGACGATAACGGGATAACTTCCGAAAGTGATATCCAGCAAGTCAATGATGCCATCGGTCCCGATCCGGCGGCCACTAAGACAATCACCTTAACGGTGCGGAAGCTGACTACGGGCGTTACCATTAAGCCGTGGACAGGCGTTGTCTTTCTTTCCAACACCAATAGTGCGATGCAGTACCTGCAGGCCGCCTTCAGGGCGCAGACGCCGTATTCGTCACCAACGTTTGGCAAAAAGACAAATTGCTACATCTTTGACTTTGCACCCGACCGCGCGCTAAAAATAATGGCGGCTTCAACCAAGCTGAACACGGGTGTGGGCAAGTTAACGTCAAGTGTCCAAAAGGCCAAGATGGGAGAATTGCTGAACTTTTTGCCGATTATTGGTGAATCCGGTCAAGGGATGAAACCCTATAAAGTGGATAAGCTTCTGGCTAAGATTAAGCGCGTATACGCCGAAAAGGCTGTGCGCACCGGCTTTGATGACGATTCCTTGTACAGTGATTCCTTATTAATGTTGCAGGAAAAGGACCTCGAAGCCTTTAACAACTTAAAGGCCATCGTGGGAACAACCAAAGCCGAAAAGAAGCCCGAGAAGATTAACGTTAATAGTCAGGGACTTGACCAGGAAGAATATGATAGTGCCCTTCGAGGCGAAAAGAAGCCAAAGCGACAACGGACAGAGGCAGAACAAGCTGCTATTGATAAGATGAAAGAATTGAAGAAGCAGCGAAAAACGATGGTCTCCATTCTGCGGTCGATTTCAATTCGAATCCCGATGATGATTTATGGAATGGACGTCAAACTGGACGAAGATGTGAATATTCGCAAGTTCATTGACCAGGTTGATGACAAGTCTTGGCAAGAGTTCATGCCAAAAGGCGTGACCAAGGAATTGTTCCATGAGTTCAGCAAGTACTATGACCAAGACGTCTTTATTGAAGCCGGCAGGATTATCCGGCAGCGCGTTAAAAAATTAGATAGGGAAGATCCGATTGACCGTGTTGAGCACCTGGCAGAAATCTTTGGCACCTTCCGCAATCCCGACAAAGAAACGGTTTTGACGCCATGGCGCGTGGTTAACATGCAGTTAGGCATGACTCTGGGTGGCTACTGCTTCTATGATGATAAATATCAGTACACCACTTTTGAGGGTAAGCGGGCCAATCATTGGATTGAAACTGAATATACAAATAGAATCTTTTCTAAGAGTAGCCATATCCTGGAAATCAATGCCAAGACCGGTCTTTACCCGCTGTATGCGGCGATGTCAATCTACTGGCGTGAATACCAGAAGCTGAACGATGATACTGCGGGCAAATTTAGCCTTGAAGATGAGCTAATGATCTGGCAGCGCGTTCTGCGCGAGAACATTTTCGTGATTGCCAAGACGCCGATGGCAGCAGCAATTGCCCGCAGGACCTTGGTTGGTTATCATGACATGGATGTAAACATTGAATTTGTTGACAATATTGTTGAAGACTCGAAAAAAGATGTTGATCAAGAAGCACAAAAGATTGAGGGGCTATTTAATAATATGAAATTTGATGTTGTAATCGGGAATCCGCCATATCAAGAAAAGACAAAGGGTACGCGAAGTAGCGATAAATCCATATATCATCAATTTATGCTTTTGTCATATAAGCTTTCGGATCTAACAATTTTAATAACTCCTGCAAGATTTCTTTTTAATGCAGGTGATACACCAGTAAGTTTTAATAAGGATATTTTGTCCGATAATCACTTTAAAGTAGTGTATTATGAACAAAATAGCTCAAAAATTTTTCCAAGGACTGATATAAAAGGGGGAATTGCAATTTCTCTTTATGATAAAAACAATAAATTTAATCCAATTGGACTGTTCTTTCCTTTTAAAGAATTACATTCAATTTATAAAAAAGTTCTGCCATATATTGATCTATGTGGTAACTTAACGGAAATAATTTACACTTCAAATAAATTGAATTTAGAGGAATTGTTTAAAGACTTTCCTGAAGACAAGAATAAAATTAGTAGTAATGGGCGAGAGAGGCGGCTACAAAGTAATATATTTCATCTTGATGCTATCCATAAAATAAAGCAAGAAAATGATTTAGGGATATATGGTATAGAAAAGAAATCAAGGGTAATAAGATATATAAATCAAAAATATATTGATACTTCTATAAAAACAAATATAAAACATTATAAGGTTGTATTACCTAAATCTAACGGTAGCGGCACGCTGGGGGAGACAGTTAGTTCACCAATGATTGGTAAACCAATGATTGGTTATACTTATACATTTATTGGCATTGGTGATTTTGAAAGTTCAAAAGAAGCAGAAGCTACTTTGAAATATATAAAAAGTAAATTTGCGAGAACAATGTTGGGTATTCTTAAAGTTACGCAAGACAATACTCCTGAAAAATGGAAACTTGTCCCTCTTCAAGACTTTACTCCTGACTCAGATATTGATTGGACCAAGTCGGTTGATGAAATCGACCAGCAATTGTACAAAAAATATAACTTATCTGAAGATGAGATTAACTTCATCGAAACGAAAGTACAGGCTATGGACTGATGGAAGAAAACTTAATCAAGTCTGTTGCACGGGTTAAAGACTTGGGCGAGGTTTTCACACCGAAGAAGACCGTGAATTTCATGCTGGATCAACCGGAAATCAAAGCCAAGATTCAAGACCTAACTGCAACTTTTTTAGAACCTGCTGCAGGTGAAGGAGCATTTTTGGTTGAACTGCTAAAAAGAAAGATGCATGTGGCTGAGAAGCAAAGTCAAACAGCAAAGGAATACGGTGAAAATTGCCTCATTGCCCTGTCCACACTCTATGGTATTGAAATCATGGAAGACAACGTGGAGATGCTGGTTATGAACATGATCATGACTTTTACCGAACTGTATAGTCATGTAGTGGTTACCAAGTTTTCGGCAATCAGGCCAGATAGCCACGTCTTAAAGAGCGCCCAAATCATTATTAAGGCTAATATTGCTCAGGGCGATACGTTGAAAGGCACGGCAGCTGATGGCTCGCCCATTATCTTTTCAGAATGGAAGCTCATTAATGGTAGGGTCAAGAAGGTTGAACGCCTAGAATATACCTTCGAATCAATTCTCAACGGTGGTGAACCGGAGAGTGCACACAAGCAGGAGTTTGAAGAGCTAGATCTGTTTGCTGATTATTCTGAAATTGAACAAGATGATCAGGAAGAGACGCCAAAGAAGAAGTACGCAATTGTCAGATGGACAGATATTTATAAAGAAGAATTGGAATAAGTATTTATCTATTAGTGAGAGATAGGGTACAAGAATAAAGAGCGTTATTGCACTGCTCTTTTGTTTTACTCTTATACAGTCGAGACTTTACCATATAAGATAACGAGTAATAACTATTGCTAGCAAACGTTTGGAGTTTGATAATCATGTCGACAGTACAATTTGGTATCCGGTTGGACCAAAAAGAAAAACAGGAACTGGAGAAGAATGCACAGGCCATCGGCCTAACCGCGGCAGCCGCGGTTAAAATGTTGATTACGCAATTTAACCATGATAAGGGCTTCAGCTATCCGGTTAATCGCAAAGAAAGCACACAGAAAAATGTCCCGCTGCCTAAAGAAGTGGAGAAGGCGCTGGTTTTGGCCAGGGCCGAGGAGCTCGGTCTCATTAAGGACACCAGCGAGAAAGTCAACGATTTGTCTGCCTGGAAAAAACGTTGGGCTGAATAATGAAGTATCAAATCCGTTTTGAAAAATCTTTTATCAAACGAATGGATAATTTGGGAAAGTTGTTTGGACTCTCTGCGGGTGATGTTAGGGATGCTCGTGAAACTTTCTTGGATGCAGTATCTATACTTTCCTCTGGCGCAAAGTTGAGTGATGAATTTGCCGATCATGAACTTAACAGACAGCCTTGTAACGGTTACCGTGAATTTCATGTGCCCAATGATCTGTTGGTTATTTATTACCAGGTTGATGCCAAGAAGCGTCTACGGATGATTACGGTAACTAACCACGAGGAATTGACAACGGGGAAATTACCACATAGTAAAAACAATTATTAAACAAGATTCACTATCGCCGCTGGGCAGGTAGTGAATCTTGTTTTGTTTAATTGAGAAATAATTTTTCCTTTACGTGAAAAATTGCTAGAATGGAATTATCAATAATAAAGAAAATTAGGCCAAGAGTGCCTTAACAGATTTAGAGGACGAGTACAGTGGCAAGCAAAGAGATTACGAAGGAAAATTTAGCGATGAAGGAAGTACTCATTGCGATGCACAAGTTGGGCGGTCAGGTCACCAGAAACGAAATTCAACAGGAAATTCGGGCTGATTCGCAGGTATTTTCTGAAGATGATGTGGACCGCACCCGCGTTTCGAAGAAGAGTGGCAGAACGTACCATCCATTCCGTTTCCAAATGAATTTTGCCATTAAATACTTGATTTTGGCGGGCTTCATCGAGAGTAGTGACAATCGCAACCTTGAATTATCTGAGAAGGGCCGCAAGGCCAATCTGACTACTTTTGATGCGCAGAGGGACGTGCGTGCGGTTTTGGATACGCAAGTCAAGTCTACGGAATTAAACAGGGGCCAGGCGATGAATAATGGTGAGACCGAGTCCGTATCGGAGGACGAAGAAGATGGTGTAGATCAATGGCGCCAGGATCTCCTTGCTGCGTTGCAGCGGATGGATCCCCGCAAGTTTGAATTGTTCTGTCGTGGTCTGCTGGTCAAGATGGGGATTGACGTCGATGACACAATTGGTGTGAGCTATACCGCAGATGGTGGTCTTGATGGCTTTGGCTACGTGCGCTCCGAAGATTACCGCACCACGCGCGTCGCCTTGCAGGCCAAGCGCTGGCAGGGCAACGTCCCGTCACCCGAAATCGACAAGTTTCGCGGGGCCATGGATAAGTACAACGCCGAGTTTGGCATTTTCATCACGTCCTCTGATTTTTCCCGCGGCGCAATCAAGACGGCTCGTCAAGGCACCCGCATCATCACGTTGATTAACGGCGACGAAATCTGCAACCTGGTGGCCAAGTATAATTTTTACGTAACGCCCGTAACCACCTTTCAGCTGGGCAAGTTTTATATGGACAAGGATTAAAACAACAGGATATAAAAAGCGCTTGCATAAATCTGCTGGTTATAATATACTTAATTCAGTTAAAAAGTTGTAACTGAACTTTCAGGCAACATCGAACGATACTTTGTTCGATGTTGCCTTTTTTGTTCTCAAGGAGGTGAAGAATGGAGAAAATTTATCAGATTACGCATGTACTGAATAATAATGCTGTCTTTGCAATAAATTGGAAAAGAGAAGAAGTGATATTGGTTAAACAAGGAATAGGTTTTAGTCGAAAAAGGGAAATAATTGTAGCCACTTCCGATATGCAAGTTTTTTCTCCAGAAACAGAAGTTGAAAAAAAGCATTTTGAACAGTTCATTAAGGAAATTCCTTTTGAATTTACACAATTTACCATTGATACTGTCGGATTAGCCAAGAAAAAGCTAAATTTAAATTTTTCAGATGGATTGATTTTTACCTTGGCGGACCACATTAGTTTTGCGGTAGAAAGGTTTCACAATAAAGAATATTTTGACTATTTTGATAATGAAGAAATAAAACAATTTTTTCCTGAAATTTATAAATTCAGCTTGAAAACAGTCAAGTTAATCAATAAGCGCTTTGATGTGAAGCTTAAAGAAAGTGAGGCTGTTGCTATTACCTTTCACTTTGTTAATTCACTGATCGTGGACTCTAATACTAAACAAAAAAGTATTTTAGACACTAAACAGATTTTTAATGTTACAGCAGATATTATGCAAATTATTGAAAGTAATTATGGTTATGAGATTGATCGAAAATCTATTAGCTATTCAAGGATGATAGTTCATATTCGATATTTGGTAACGAGTATTTTACAAAAAAATCCAGTAAATGATTATTCAATTGGTTGGCAGAAAATAGAGGAGCTATTACAGTCATTTAGTGATCCATTAATTAAAAAAATAACTAGTGAAATTGGGAAATATTTGAATAAAAAATTGAATTATGCATTATCAGAAGAAGATAAATTGTTTTTAGGCATTCACTTGACCCGCCAAAGATTGAAGGAGACGAATAATGAAAATAAATGTTAAGCAGACATCAGATAAAATAGTAGATCTTGTTGGAGGAGTTGATAATATAACTTCTTTTACACACTGTTTGACTAGACTGAGATTCTATTTAAAGGATCCAGCTAAGGCAAAGACGGAGGAAATTAAAAAAATTCCGGGAGTTTTAGGCTCTCTTTATAAAATGGGACAGTACCAAATTGTATTGGGAGAGAATGTTGGAGTAGTTTTTGACTACATAGGCAAAAACTATGGCATTAGAAGTGAGGAACTACAGGGTGTAGACCAAGAGGCTGTAGCTAAAGAAGACAGGAAAAAAACTCAGAATATTTTTCAACGCATAATTGAGTTTATTTCTAGTTCTGTTACGCCTTTTGTGACAGTCATCTATGGTGCGGGTATGTTACAGGTGTTCTTGTCGCTTGCATCATCTATCTGGCCACAGTTAAAAACTAACGACACGTACATGATGTTTTACTGGCTTGCACAGACTGCATTTTACTTCATGCCAATTTTGATTGCCTACGGCACGGCCAAGTATATGAAGGGCAATCCGGTATTTGCTATGACCGTGACTGCGGCTTTACTTTATCCTGAATTCATGAAATATGTTGGTTCGAGCAAGACATTAACCCTTTTCGGTATACATGTTATGGCTAATAGCTATGCTAGTTCACTTTTGCCCGCTCTTCTAGTAACGATTTTAGTTGTTTATTTAGAACGATTTTTTAATAAAGTGGTTCCTGGAGTTTTGCGGGCAGTCTTTGCGCCAATGTTAACGCTGGCGGTAGCAATGCCAATCGCGTTTCTAGTGTTAGCCCCTCTAGGATCAATTCTTGGCAACTACGTTGTACAGTTCTTTGTCTGGCTTTATGCGCATTTGGGTGGAATTACCCTTGGTTTATTAGCAGGTTCGTTACCATTTATTATTATTGGTGGAATGAATATGATGTTTGCACCATTTATGGTCCAAAACCTTTCTTCACTTGGCTATGATGCAATCTTTCGACCAGCTTTCATCATGCATAACATGGCAGAAGGTGGGGCATGTCTTGGAGTTGCCTTAAGAACCAAAAATAAAGAATTGAAAACTAATGCGATCAGTTGTGCCATTAGTGCAATTGTTTCAGGCGTTACCGAGCCAGCTTTGTATGGCGTAACTTTAAAATGTGGCACGTTAAAGTATGTAATTGGAAGTGCTGCTGTTGGAGGTATATTGGCTGGATTTTTAGGTGCAAAAGCTTTTGCAATGGGTTATTCCAGTATTTTAGCTATTCCTATTTTTGGAAAAACTATTATAGCAGTTTCAATAGCGATTGCAGTTACCATTATTTTATCAATGTTAACAACCGCAATCTTCGGCTTTGATGATTCATGGATGGGTGAGTCGAATAAATGATGTTTTTTAATAAATTTAGAAAAGCAAAAAATGATAACTTAGCCGTGAATGAAATCACTGCCTTCGTATCTGGCAAGCAGATAGATATTGAAAACGTTGATGACGAAGTTTTTAGTCAGAAAATGATGGGCGATGGATTAGCGATTATCCCCCAAGACAGCGAAATTGTTGCGCCGGCTCCAGGAGTAGTGACGTCAGTATATCCCACCGGACATGCAATTAATCTCAGTTTGGATAGCGGGATTGATGTAATCATTCATATTGGAATAGATACAGTCGAATTAAAGGGTGAAGGCTTTAGTAAAAAGGTTATAGAAGGTCAAAAAATTGATCGAGGTGATCTATTAATAAAGCTTGATCAAAACTTATTTACTTCTGAAGTTGATTTAACAACAATGCTGCTTTTTCCTGAGTTAAAAGATAAGTATTTAAAGAAATTAGTAAATAAGAATGAAGTTATAGCCGGACATAGCGTGATTGGAAAAATTTTAGATAAAAAGGAGTAAAAGCAATGATTAAAAAAGTTAGACATGAGTTTCCAAAAGGCTTTTATTGGGGCGGCGCAATCGCTGCCAATCAAGCTGAAGGTGCATGGAATTTGGATGGTAAGGGAAAGTCTACTGCAGATATCAAGACAGGAGGATTCTTTGGTGGTTTAAACAGAAATGCAGAATTTTATCCTACGCACGAAGCAATTGATATGTATCATAGATATCCCCAAGATTTTAAATTATTTAAAGAAGCTAATTTTAATATCTTTAGGACATCAATTAATTGGACGAGAATTTTTCCGAAGGGAATTGAAGAAAAGCCTAATGAAGCCGGCCTTAAATTTTATGATGGTTTCTTTGATTCAATTCGTCAAAATGGTATGGAAATAATGGTCACAATTTCGCATTATGAAACACCGTTATATTTAGTAGATCAATATGGCGGTTGGGATAATCGTAAGTTTATAGATTTCTACATAAAATTTGTTGAGACAATTATTGATCGTTATAAGGACAAGGTTAAATTTTGGCTGACTTTTAATGAAATTGGCAACGCTGCAGTAACGCCGATTTGCTGGGATGCAGCATGTATTGATCCCGAAAGTCCTAACTTACTACAAAGAATGTACCAAGCAGCACACCATCAATTTGTTGCTAGCGCGCTAGCTGTAAAGTATATTCACGAGCATGCACCACAGTGCCAAGTAGGTGCCATGATTGCCTACAAAACTGTTTATCCATATACTTGTAAACCAGAAGATGTGCTTGCATCGAAGATGGATAATCGCAAAGAATATTTCTTCTCAGACGTTCAAGTTAGGGGAGAGTATCCTAACTATATCTGGAAGTATTTTGAAGAAAATAATATTAACGTTAAGATGGAAAAAGATGATGAACAATTAATCAAACAATATACGGTTGACTTTGTTACATTTAGCTATTATCGTTCGCGTGTTATTTCTGCAAACTATGAAGAACCAGCAGAAAAAACGACTGATTCACTTGAAGGGTTGGTTAATCCTTATCTTCCAAAAACAGATTGGGGCTGGTCGATTGATCCTACAGGCTTAAGATTAGCTTTGAATGACTTATGGGATCGGTACCAAAAGCCATTATTTGTGGTAGAAAATGGTTTAGGAGCAAAAGATAAGGTTACTCCAAATGGAAAGATTCATGATTCATACAGAATTGATTACATGAAGAAGCACATTCAGGCCATGAAAGAAGCAATTGCAGATGGTGTCGATTTGCGTGGGTACACGATGTGGGGACCGATTGATATCGTAAGCAATGGTACAGGACAAATGTCTAAGCGTTATGGCATTATTTATGTTGACCGTGATGATAAGGGGAATGGAACATTAAAAAGAATAAAAAAAGACAGCTTTAACTGGTATCGTCACGTTATCAGTTTAAACGGCAAAGATCTGGATTGATTTTATAGTTAAACATGCAAATAGCACAGGTGGTCGCGCACCTGTGCTATTTGTTTGCGCTGAAAATTCCGTGCTTATATTTCCTTGCGCATAATTTCCTTTAATACCTTTTCCTTTATCTCACGGCTGTCAATCTTAGTGTAGATTTCGTAACCCCTTGCCAAAATCTCACACAGGTAGAGCTGTGAAACCTGACCAGCAACTGATCCGATATTGATGAATTCGCTGACCGCGGTTTGCAATTGCACGTCAGCTAACTCGGCAATTGGCGAACTCAGTTCATTTGTAATAGTGATAATCTTTGCGCCGTTCTTCTTGGCTAATTCCAGAGAATCGTACGTATCTTTCGTGTGTCCCGAAAGTGAGAGACCAACCACGACGTCATCCTTGCCCAGTAAAGAACTGATCTGCACCTGGATGTGGGGATCAACCTCGGCGTTTGCAATCAGACCAATTCGTAGCCAAGTTTTGGCAAAGTCCTTGGCGGATTCGCCCGAGTGGCCAACACCAAAAAGATAAACTTGATTTGCATGGGCCAAGAGTTTGATGGCGGCTTGCAGGTTCACTGTGTCGATTAAATTTTTGGTTTTTGTAATTGAGTCAATTAACAATTTTGCACTATCAGCGTAATACTTGTTTTTTTGCGAATCATTTATTGAGGCTTCAGGCAGCATCGATTCCTGAGCTAGATAAATCTTGAGGTTGGAGAATCCAGAAAAGCCAAGTTTTTTACAGAGGCGAATGATTGTTGCATCACTAGTATTCGTGTCCTTTCCCAGGGACTTGATTGTATCGTAAATTACGCGTTCTGAATGCGTTGCAATGTAGTCTCCCAGTTTAAGTTCGGACTTGGTTAAGTTGTTTTTATTTTGATTCAACAATTGAATGAAATTCATAGTGATAAATTGCCTTTCGCTTTCTCAATATTAAATTATAACAGTTTTATCTGAGGAAACGGTTGCAATTTTTGCAGTAAGATAATATTATGTTTTTAGGAGAAAAACTCCAAAAATAATTTATTTAGGAGAAAAATGCCAATGGATAAAGAAGAATTTGTTAAACGGATTCATGGCGGATTGATTGTTTCATGTCAAGCGCTGCCAGGAGAACCATTATATACCGAAAAAGGTGGAGTGATGCCGCTGATGGCAAAGGCTGCCCAGGAAGCCGGTGCCGTCGGTATTAGAGCTAATTCGGTTCGTGATATTAGGGAAATTCAGGAATCAGTCAATTTGCCCGTTATCGGAATTATCAAGCGTGATTACCCGCCCGAAAAGCCGTATATTACGCCAACAATGAGAGAAGTTGATGAACTGGTAGCAACGGGTGTTGAGGTAATTGCCTTTGATTGCACGTTGCGTCCAAGGCATGATGGTAAGACAATCAACGAATTCATTAGGGACGTTAAAGAGAAATATCCCGACCAATTGCTCATGGCCGACGTTTCCAACTTTGAGGAAGCCCAGAATGCCTATAAAGCTGGAATGGACTTTGTCGGTACTACTTTAGCCGGCTATACGGAAGAAAGCGTGGAAAAGGCCGGTCCTGACTACGACCTGATTCAGAAAATTATTTCTGCAGGCTTGCCGCTCATCGCTGAGGGCAAGATTCATACTCCGGATGAATTGAAACGGGTTATAGCTTTGAATCCCCTAGGAATTGTTGTTGGTGGTGCAATCACGCGACCTCTTCAAATTGCCCAAACGTTCACAGCGGTGTTTAAGGATAAGTAAAGGAGAATTAAAATGACAAATAATAAAAAGTTTTCTGCGATTGGCCAGTGGTTCACTCAACTGGGACAGGCCTTTATGCTCCCAATTGCTATTTTACCAGTCGCTGGTTTACTTCTAGGACTTGGTGGTGCCCTGACTAATGATGCAGCGGTTTCAGCCTTCCCGGTTCTAAATCAAATTTGGCTGCAAAATATCCTCAAAATTATGAATTTTGCTGGTAATGCGGTTTTCAGCAACTTAGCGTTGATCTTTTCAATTGGCTTGGCCGTAGGTCTGGCCAAGGGAGATAAGGGGACTGCTGGTCTTGGTGGTGGTGTTGCTTACCTTGTTTACACAGCTACTATTTCTGGGCTTTTGCAATTGTTCAACCCAAAAAATACTATTGATACAGGTGTCTTAGGTGCGCTTGTTATTGGCTCGGTAGTTGCTTATTTACATAACCATTACCGCAAGACACAATTGCCTCAGTTTTTAGGCTTTTTTGGGGGATCAAGATTTATACCGATTATTTCTGCTATTGCGGCAATTATTATCGGTGCTATCTTTTATTTGATTTGGCCGCCTATTCAAGGCTGGCTGACTTCAGCAGGACAGGCCATTGCTGCGATGGGCAGCTTTGGCAGTTTCTTGTATGGATTTTTACTGAGGCTGACGGGTGCAGTCGGACTGCATCACACGATTTATCCAATGTTTTGGTACACGGCTTTGGGCGGAACTGCGGACGTTGCTGGTAAGACGGTTGTCGGTGCACAAAATATCTTCTTTGCACAATTGGCAGATCCGAATTTTCACGGTTTGTTCACTTACGGAACCCGCTTTTTTGCGGGTCGGTTTGCAACAATGATTTTTGGGCTACCTGGTGCTGCTTTGGCAATGTACCTATGCTTACCGAAGGCAAATCGTAAAAAAGACGGCGGGCTGTATTTGTCAGGCGGTTTGACGTCATTTCTGACGGGAATCACGGAACCACTCGAATATTCTTTCTTGTTCGTTGCGCCCTGGCTTTATCTAATCCACTCATTTCTTGATGGCTGTTCATTCTACTTTGCTGACATTATGAACATTCGTATCGGTAATTCATTTTCTGGTGGTTTGATTGATTACTTGTTGTTTGGTGTTTTGCAAGGTAAGGACAAGACCAATTGGCCTAATGTGCTATTACTTGGAGTTATCTGGTTTTTCCTGTATTTTTTCGTTTTTACTTTTTGCATTAAAGAATTTCACGTCAATATTCCGGGCATGCAAGTCGAAACTGACAGTGGTACTGATGCCATTGTTGCCAGTGCACCCCAAACTGGTGATAAGCTGTTTAACGAATCAAGCCAGATAATTGCCGCCTTAGGAGGGATGGATAATATTAAAACTATTTCTGCTTGTGCAACTAGATTACGAATCGCATTAAAAGATAATAACAAGGTCAATGAAGCTGTCTTTAAGCAGCTGGGCTCACAGGGCGTATTAAAAGTAGCTGGTGGTGTTCAAGCAATTTTTGGTGGAAAGGCAGATCTATACAGCCAGGAAATCAATGATATTATTGCTAACCCGGGAAGCAAACCAGTTATTGAAGATAGAGATATTGCTCGAAATGAAAAGACTAGTGAATCGGTCATCACAAAGAATGTTAATGTTGCTTTTCAAGCTCCCGTTAACGGGAAATATAAGGCTATAACGGCAGTTAGCGATGAGGTCTTTTCTAAGAAACTGATGGGAGAAGGTTTTGCTATTGAGCCGCGTGATGGCGAAATTTATAGTCCGGTTGCTGGCACAGTCGTATCAATTTTTAATACCAAGCATGCTATCGGGCTAAAGACTGCTCAGGGGTTAGAAGTTTTGATTCACATGGGAATTGATACAGTTGACTTAGGTGGTAAGCCCTTTACAATCTCTGTTAAAGAAGGCGATGAGGTCGTTGCCGGTACTAAGCTGGCTAAAATGGACATAGCTGAAATTTTTGCAGCTGGTAAACAGCCAACGACCATAACAGTGATTACCAATTCAGGTAATAATCTTGCTAAGGTTGAAGACAAGGTACAAACAGGAACTGAGGTTAAAGCGCAAGACGAAGTTTTCGAAGTGCAAACCAAATAGCCCACTTCCCCGCTTCTAGTTGACAAACCCGCCTTGGCGTGCTTAAATGAAAACTAAATTAATAATCTCATCTTGAAGAGCAGAGTAGCTGCCAACAGGCGCCTTGAAAGAGAGCCGGCAAAATGGTGGAAGCCGGCAGGCGCCGGGCCAGCGAACATGGGCTCGGAAGTGGTGACCGCCGGTGACAGTTAGCAGGCGGCGGGGCTGCACCCGTTATCAGTGCAGGCTGCTGGTTGGCAGCCAGTGAGGCTTACTGCGCAAGCGGTAGGCGAATTAAAGGTGGTAACACGAAGCACTCGTCCTTGATACAGGGACCGGGTGCTTTTTTTGTTTTAGGAGGCAAAAAATGACGAAGACGGTTTTTACAAATGCGAATGTCTTTAACGGCAAGGACGAGAAGGTGCTAGAAAATTGCTGTTTGCTGGTCGATGACGCGACGGGCAAGATTATTAAGGTGGCCAGCGGTCCGGCGCCGGCAGCCGACCACACGGTTGACCTGGGCGGCAAGTATGTGATGCCGGGGCTGATCAACTGCCACACGCACATCATGATGGATTCAAACACCCCGGACGGCGCTACCGGCGCGGGCGTGGTCGAAGCAACGGTGCGCGCTGTGGACCACCTGCACGACCTGCTCAAGTCCGGCGTGACCTACATCCGCGAGTGCGGCAGCAGCTTTGACATCGACATCGCGCTGAACGACCTAATCAAGCAGGGCAAATTGACCCAAGTGCCGGAAATCATGCCCGCGGGGCGGCCGTACTCAATGACCGGCGGCCACGGCGACATGCCGAACTTTGCTCACCTTGTTGATTCGCCCGACGAGGTGCGCAAGGCGGTCCGCCGGGGCATTAAGAAGGGTGCCAAAAACATCAAGGTCATGGCCACCGGCGGCGTGATGACGGAGAACGACTTCATGGATGACCCGCAATTGAGCACGGCGGAGATTCACGCGGCCGTTGAGGAGGCCCACCACAAGGGCCTGATTGTTGCCGCCCACGCCGAGGGCAACCCTGGCATCCTGAACGCCATCAAGGCGGGCGTTGACAGCATCGAACACGGCTTTTACGTCAACGACGAGGAGATTGCACTGATGCTCAAGCAGGGCACGTACCTGACGCCGACGCTTGTCGGTGCGTGGGCCTTCATCGAGTACGCGCCGGGCAAGATTCCGGACTGGGAGATGGCCAAGATTGCGTCCGCCTGGAAGGACCTGCGGGGCAACATCACGCACGCCAAGAACGCGGGCGTTCCGATCACGCTGGGCACTGACGCCGGCACGCCCTTCAACGACTTCACGATGACGCCGCAGGAACTGCCGCTTTTGGTGGAACAGGGCTTCACCAACTTCGAGGCGCTTCAGACCAGCTTGAACTCGGCCCGGCTGATGAAGATTGCGGATGAGTACGGCACGCTGGAAGAGGGCAAGTATGCGGACTTCCTGGTGCTGGATGAAAATCCCCTGGAAAAAATTTCCGCGGTCGTGCAAGAAGACAAGCAGGTCTACAAGAAGGGCAGACGTGCGTATTAGTCATATTAGTTTTAGTTGTTGCTTATAATAAGCATAATCTTTTGAATGCTCGAACAGATGTTTTATAATTTAAAGAAGTTACCGCGCGCAGTAACTTTTTTATTTTTTAAAAGACGTTTAGGAGGAGCTTATGATGGAACAAAAATTTTTAGACGTGATGAAAAACGAGGGTCCCGTGACGATCGTGACGGTCAATGCGCATCCAGCCAGCGTCGTCAACACGTGGATGTCATACGTCAAGATTGATGAGCAAAACAACTGCCTCTACATTCCGGCGGCCGGGATGCATTCAATCGAAGGAGACTTTCAAAGCGATAGGACGGTCCTGCTCACCATGGGGTCCAAGAACGTGGAGGGCACGGCTGGACCGGGAGCCGGGTTCCACGTGCGGGGACGCGGCGAGTTCATCGAAGATGGTCCCGCGTTCGACGAGATGAGAGAGAAGTTCCCGTGGGTGCGCAAGGTGCTGCGGGTTGACGTCGAGCAAATCATGCAAAAAATCTAGGCTGATAAGTCTGACGACTGCACCCCTGACAAGCACTGACCAAATTCTGAGTCGGTGCTTGTTTTTTTACTACAAGCTCAGGGTGTCTTCCTATCAACGTGCAGGATCATAATAATTCAAATAAAGCTTTAATTACTTGCTAATGTTGGTTTAAAATATGGGTAGCATATTTTATCCGCAAGGGAGGAACAATCAATGAAAGTTTTGTTATACAACATGACGCCGGAACAACAGGTCTACGTCGATAAGTGGAGCAAGGGTCACCCGGAGGACGAGCTGGTGACGACTCAGGACGACCTGACCGCGGCCACGGTCGGTCAGGCTGAGGGCTTTGACGTAGTCAGCGTCCTGCAGGTCGCCGACATTAGTGAAGAAGAGGTCTACCAGAAGCTGTCCGCTTACGGCATCAAGCAGATTGCTTTGCGGTCGGTTGGCTACAACATCATCAACTGGGACTTTGTCCACAAGTACCACATGCTGGTCACCAACACGCCGGCCTATTCGCCCCGTGCGGTGGCCGAGAACACGTTAACGTCCGCCATGTTTTTGCTGCGGAAGTGGGGGCAGATTTTCAAGAATGAAAAGGAAGACCTCAACTTTGTCCGCAGCTCGGATCTGATGAGCGCCGAAATCTACCAGCAGACGGTCGGCATCATTGGCGTCGGCCGCATCGGCTCGGCGGTGGCCGAAATCTTTCACGCCCTGGGTGCGCGGGTAATTGGCTACGATGTGGTTGAGAATCCGGCCAACGAGGCCTTCTTGGAGTATACGGACTTTGATACGGTGGTCAAAGAATCCGACATCCTGACGCTGCACACGCCGCTTGAAGCCGGCATGGAGGACATGATTAGCGCCAGACAGTTTAAGCAAATGAAAAACACGGCGATCATCATCAACGATGCCCGCGGTCCGCTGGTCAACACCGCTGATTTGATAGCGGCACTCAAAAACAAGGAGATTGCCGGGGCTGCATTAGACGTGTTGCCGGGTGAAGAGACGTTCCTGATGAAGAAGTTCTCTTCGCGCAGCGAATTGCCGGCGGACTACCTGGAACTGGCCCAGATGCCGAACGTCGTTTTCACTCCGCACTCGGCCTACTACACCCAGACTGCGGTGAAGAACATGATTGAACAGAGCATGACGGACGTCAAGCGGGTATTGAACGGCCAGCCGCCGGTGTACCTGGTTAACGAATAGTTTGTGCTTGAACAGAATGACCATTTTAAAAATTGGTCATTTTTTTGCGCAAAATTATCAAATTGCCCGGTTATCATTTATAATTGAAATGTTGGTATAATGACGTGGTGGAAAAATAGGCGGAGGCAAGGGATGAAGAGGTTTCACCATAAATACACGCTGCCGGCGATCTTGTTCTTGCTAGCTGTTGCGGTGGGGCTGCTGATAACGGGCCTTTTTAACCTGCACAGCCAGACAACGCTGCCCCCCGATGCGAATTCGAGCGCAATCGGGGTGGAGCTGAACCAGAACTACGGCTACATTGACCTGCACGAGCTGCAGGCCAACGGCATCTCGTTTGTGTACCTGAAGAGCACGCAGGGCCGGTCGTATTTTGATGATGACTACCTGTCCTACCGCGATCAGATTCTGGGCACCAAGCTGGCCTTTGGCACCAGCATTGCATATAGCAACGAGTCAACCCCGCTGGAGCATTACCGCTATTTTATTAAAAAGGTGGGGACGGACACGGGCACCCTGCCCGTCTTGATTGAGCCCGCCGTTGACGATCACAGCCTGCACTACATCAAGCAGATGGCGGCTTTTAGCCGGATGCTTGCGGCGCAGGGCAAGCGGGTGATGGTGGAAACGGCCATCAAGTACAAGAAGTACTTTCCGCGCGGGGTAATGTTCGCAACTTACGGCAAAAAAGCACCCAACCGGATCCAGTATTCATTTTGGCGGTACACCAATGACGGGCGCGTGAAGGGTGTGAGGGGCCTGGAGGACGGCGTGGCCATGCTGGCGTATAACGGTACCGTTATGCAGTATAAACAGAAATATGGGCAATTAACACAATAATGAGAAAAGAAATTCAAGCGGTTTTAACCAAAATGGGCTTTGACCACCCAACCTTAATTCAGCAAAAAACCAGTGACGCAATCCGTCAGGGAGCCAGCTGCATTGCACTGGCCAAGACGGGCACGGGGAAGACTTTGGCATACGCGCTGCCGGCGCTCGAGCGAATTGAGCCGGGTGCGGCCTGCAGCCTGGTAATCATGGCGCCGACCACGGAATTGGCGGTGCAGATTCGGCATGCGGTCAACCCCTTCATTAGCGCGTTGGGACTTAGCGGCGTTAGTTTGGTGGGTGCAGGCAACCGCAAGCGCCAGGAAGACAATTTGAAAAAGAAGTACCCGGAAGTGGTCGTGGCGACGCCCGGACGGTTCTTTGACTTCTTCTCGGCCGGGCAGATTAGGGTCGACCAGATTAAGACACTGGTAATCGATGAGGCCGACGATATTCTTGAGTTCAGCAAGATGGAACTCCTCGGTTCCCTGGGACAGAATATGGGGCCCGATTCTCAGATTCTGCTCTTTGGCGCGACCGAGTCGGAGGTTACCCGCAAGGCCGACGAACTTTTTGCCCGGCAGTTTCTGCTGATTGACGTGCGCGCCGACCAGGAAACGACGGTCAATAATTACTTCCTGCAGGTTGACAACAACCACAAGGTTGACTTTGTGCAGCGCATGCTGCGGCTTAACCGCTTCAAGGGCATCCTCTTTTTTGATTCGAACCGGACGATGATGCGCTTTGCCGGCATATTGGCCCACACCAAGACCAAGTTTGGTCTCCTGGCCAATGAATTCGGCAAGCAGAAGCGCGAAGAGGCGCTCCGGGACTTCAAGGCGGGTAGGACCAAGCTGCTGCTAGCGACCGACCTGGCCGCGCGTGGCCTCGACATCACGGGGGTTACCTACGTCGTCAACTTTGATATTCCAAGCGAGGTCAACACCTACCTGCACCGGGCGGGGCGTACCGGACGCATGGGTGCCACGGGCTACGTGGTCACGCTGGGCGACGACCATGACTTTCGTGACCTCAAAAAACTGCTGGGCGATTTCACCGCGCTTGAGCGGATGTATTTTGCCGGCAACAGGCTGACGCACCAGTTACATGACAAGGATAAAAAGCAGGAGAAGAAGCAGGCGGCTGCTGCACCCGCGGTTAAGGACAACAAGAAGAAGCATAAGAAGCGGCACCTTAAAAATAAGGGCTATCACCCGCATTACCTAAAGAAGAAGGAGTAGAGATGAGTCGTTTAGTTGCATGGCTGGAAGATTACGTTTTGCCACTGGCCAATAAACTGGCGCAGACCCGCTGGCTCGTGGCCCTGCGGGACGCGTTTATTTCCGTGATGCCGATTACGATTGCGGGTTCAGCTGCCGTTCTGATTAAGAGCCTGCTTGCAGCCGCCAAGACCCACTTCGGCCTGCGGGCCTTCGCCTGGCTACTGCAGCCCCTTGCGTTGGCCGGCGACATCGTCTGGCGGGGAACGTTTGCACTGTTTGCGCTGTTTTTGTCGATGGCACTGGGCTACCACCTGGCTAAAAGCATGGAGGTCGACCCCGTTGCGGGGGCAATCGTTTCCTTGTCATCGCTGGCGATGAGCATTGCCAACCTGACCAAGCTGAAGGTGAACGGCAAGGACGTTGCCGTGCGCAACGCATTTGACATCTCGCAGTTCTCAACAACCGGCATCTTTACCGCAATCCTGTTTGGCACCATTGGCGTGACTATCTTTGCCCTGTGCATCAGGGCCCGGCTGACGCTGCACATGTCGGCGAGTCTGCCGCACGCCGAACAAATGGCCTTTGACTCGTTACTGCCGGGAATTATCGCAATCTTCAGCGTGGGAATGATCAACCTGATTTTTCAGACCGTCACCGGCACCTTCTTTGGCAACTGGCTGCTGCACTCGATTCAGACCCCGCTGATCAAACTAGGGCAGGGCTTCGGCATGGTGCTGCTGGTCACGCTATTGGTCCAAGTGTTTGGCTTTTTTGGCATCAACGGCCTGAGCGTATGGGCACCCATTCTTGATTCAATCTGGCTGACTGCCCAGAACGTCAACGTCACGGCCGTGCGTGGCGGCCACGCGGCGCCCTTTTTATGGGTGCGCGGCTCGTTCGATATCTTCGTCTGGTTCGGTGGTACAGGTGGGACACTGATGCTGATTGCGGCCATCCTGCTTTTTTCCAAGCGCAGCGACTACCGCACAATTGCCAAGGTGGCCCTGGCACCCGGCATCTTCAACATTAACGAGCCCATCATCTTGGGGCTGCCGGTTGTGCTTAACCCGGTCTACTTCATTCCGTTTGTCCTGGCGCCGCTGGTCAATGTTGCTTTCTCCTATTGGGTCACCATGATGGGGCTGGTCAATCCGGTGCAGGCGGCGATTCCCAGCGTGGTGCCACCGCTCATCGGGCCGTTTCTGGCCTGCAACTATGACTGGCGGGCCATCGTCTTGTGTGTTATCAACATGCTGATTGCGCTGGCCATCTGGACGCCGTTTGTCTTTGCGGCGGACAAGATCGCTGACGCCAATAATCCGCAGGCCTACTTCACGCGGCAATATTAATTGTAAAAAAAATTGACTTTTGCCCCCTACTTTTGGTAAAGTTAATTTCGTACGACCCTGTAGTTCATCTGGATAGAACAATGGTCTCCTAAACCGTAGAGGTGAGTTCGAATCTCACCGGGGTCATTAATAAGCAACTCAAATCATTGCTATAGCGGCACCCCTTGTTTGAATTGTTAGCCAAATGTTAGCGGGTAAGACAACAAAAAGCATTATTCATACAGAATAATGCTTTTTATTTAATATCTGCTATTGAAAAACTGTAACTCGACTCTAAAGAATTGTTTAATGCGCAGTTTCAAAATGTAAATAGATTTAATAATCTCTACGCTAAAGTGACGGTACCAATTACATTTCCGTGGTTAACGTTAGTGGATGCATTGCTAGTCAGATTCTTGACTTTGTCTTTATTGGTAAAAACAATTATTATTTCTTCTGATTTTCCTGCTTTAATAACGTCATCGATATTCATAGTACCAAGTAAATCTCCCGCCTTAATTTTTTGTCCTTCTTTTACTTGGATATTAAACGGTGCACCCTTGAGTTCAACTGTATCAATTCCCAAGTGCATGAGTATTTCTAGGCCATCATCAGAATGGAGGGTAATAGCATGTTTAGTTGGAAAGATGGAAATAATTGTACCATTGACTGGTGAATACAATTCATTTGCTGTCGGCTTAACGGCAAAACCGTCACCCATAATTTTTTGGGAAAATACTTCGTCAGGGACTGACGTTAATGGTATCAATTTCCCCGTAGCGGGGGATGAAATGTTGACTTTTTTTGACAAGAAATTTTTAAATAGATTCATTTTTTCTCCTGATATAACTTTTTCCAAACTTGAGCCATCCGACTCATAGATTCTTCAATTAAAGCATGCGACGTTCCCAGATTTAATCTTAGGAAGTTATCAGCGTTGGCAACATAATCATCGCCAATGCCAACAACTACGCCTGCTTTTTCCGCCATTTCGCTAGCGATTGTGTGCATGTTTATTTTGCTTTCAGAAATGTCAACCCAAGGCAAGTAGGATGATTCCATATCCATCATTTTCCATCCTGGAAAGTTATTTTCGATTGCATTTTGCGTTATTTTGAGATTGGTACGAATATAATCTGTACACTGATCCAGCCATTCAGCACATTTTTCATAGCCCACGGTCATTGCCACTTGGCCAGGAACATTAGGTGAAGTAACAGAATTTCGTACATATTGTTGGCGAAACTCCTGGCGAATTTTTTGATTAGGTATAATTGAATAGGATAGTTTTAAGCCCCCAAGATTAAAAGCCTTGTTGGGTGAAGTAAACATTACCAAATTGTCAAGATATTCTTTATCTAGTTGCAATGCGCTTACAAAAGTTCCGTGCATAATTTGTTCTGAGTGTACCTCATCTGAAACAAGTAGCACTTGATATTTTTTGCATAGCTCGGCCATCCGAGTGATTTCTTCTAAAGTCCAAACTCTGCCAGATGGATTGTGCGGATTGCAGAAAAAAGTCAACTTTGGGTGCTGAGTTTTCATTACATCTTCAATTTTATTCCAATCAAGATAGTATCGATTTTCATGGTTAATTAAGGGGACACAAATCACTTGACGGTTATTGTGCTGTGCGGCATAGGCAAATGGCCCGTAAACAGGTGTATTTAAAAGAATAGAATCTGTTGGCTTTAAAAGCGCTTGAATGATAATGTGCATGTTAGGAACAGTGCCGTAGCCAAGAGTTATCCAATCATGTTCTACGTAATTATTGTGCCTTCTTTGCTGCCAGTTAATAACGCTCTGATACCATCTCTCAGTGGAATAGGTATAGCCGTATGCACCATTGTTTGCCATTTTTGCTAAGGCATTTCTTATTTCTGGTGCTGCCATGAAATCCATATCTGCAATCCAGAGGGGAATAAAGTCATTTCTGATCTTGGGAAACTTTTGATAAACAATCCTTTTGTCCCATTTTCTAGCATTATCGACCGATCTGTCTGCTAATGTATCAAAATCGTATTTTACCATGCTATATTCTCCTTATCCTACGCCTGCACCACTCATGAGCTTCTCAACACCGTCTTTAACGCTTTGGACCTGGGCCCCATACACGACCTGAACAGATTTTTCAGCTTTCATCACTGCAAGTGCACCAGATTGTTTAAGTCTGTCTTCATCAATTTTGCCTGGATCATTAACCTCAAGACGCAAACGAGTCACGCAGTTATCTAGGGATACAATATTGCCTTGACCACCCAAAGCATCAAGGATAGTTTGGGGATCATAAATGCCATTGTTTTTGGTCATTACTACGTCACCTTCGCCCTCACGGCCGGGTGTTTTAACATTGTACTTTAAAATATACCACCGAAAGAGGAAGAAGTAGATTGCAAACCAAAGCAGACCTACAGGTATTAACACCCACCATTTAGAATTGGGCTGTAGCCAACCAAAGAGAATCCAGTCTAAGACGCCGCCATCAGTGTTACCCATGCAAGCACCAACTATCATCATGACTGAGAGTGATAATCCCTGTAAAATCGTATGGAAAACATACAACATTGGTGCAATAAACAGGAATAGATATTCGGTTGGTTCTGAGATGCCAGAGACAAATGCAATCAAGGCTGCTGAAAGAAGCAATCCTTTTATTCGACTACGGTTTTCTGGTTTAGCAGTCAAGTAAATTGCTAAACAGATTGCTGGTAAGCCAAACATAAAGGTTGGCATAAATCCTTGGGAAAGAAAGGCTGTAGCCTTATGTGAAATGGGTACACCCGCATTTAATTGGGCATAAAAGATATTTAAGGCACCTGTAACTGTCTTACCATGAACAATTGCGGTTCCACCAGCATCAGTAAAACGAATCATGGCCAGTAATATATGGTGTAGTCCCATTAATTTTAAAACTGACAATGCAATTCCGTAGAGGAAAGGACCAAAGATGCCAGCATTTTGAATCATGTGTCCAAGCGCAACAATTCCATTCTGAAAGGTAGGCCAGATGAAGGGGATGATTAGTCCAACGAAAGACTCAACAATGACTGAAATAATTGGTACAAACCTGATACCGCCAAAGAATGAGAATGCATCGGGAAGTTTGATTTCCTGATATTTTTCTAGAAGGAAGTAGGTAATTAAACCAACAAGTATGCCCCCTAAAACTCCCATTTCAAGACTTTGGACACCCAAGACATTTGCTTGTCCAGCAGACTGCATCTTGCTGCTAGCTACCAACTTGCCTTGTTGACCAAGCATAAAATTGATACCCATGTTCATGGAGATATAGCCGGCCAAGGCGGCGATTGCACCAACTCCTTTATTTCGCTTGGCGAGACCAAAAGGTAGTGCCATTGCGAACATTACGGGCAAGTATGTAAAGCCAAAGCTTCCGACAGTATTAATGAATGTGAAAATAATATTGACAGCGTGGTTTTGCAAAAAAGGAAAACGTGCCATCATTGGTGGTGCTGTAAAGGCACTACCAATACCTACCAAAATACCCATTGCAGAAAGCGTAGCAATAGGAAACATAAAAGATTTACCTAAATTTTGTAGAAAAGCATAGAGTCTAGTTTTTATACTTTCTCTATTAGTAGTTTCTTCCATTGATTTTTCCTTCCTAAATTTCAATAAAAAAACCCAACAACTAAGTACAAAAAGCACTGGTTATTGGGTATTGCCTATTTAAAGTAACAAGCCCTTATTTAATTAAGACGTGATATGAATAATATGAACTAGTAAATACAATTGGTCAGAATCCGAAAACCGATAATTTAGTTTATCTTGTAAGTAAGCCACTACCTCTTTGAGGCAACTTCCTGCTTTTCTATTATGATAGCAGAAGGACTTTAGTAATTCAGAATCAACCGGTTTAGATTTTTCGTGCGTTTTTGAATTGCTACGAAGAATTAAATAATGTAAGTGATTCATTAACCGGCTGACAGCAATACTGTTTTCAGAGAACTTACGAACAAACTTTGCTTCGATAATATTATTCACACCGTTCGAAATTTCCATGATGTTAGAAAAATTCTTGATGGAACTGTCAGAATGCTGAATTTTATATTCAACTAGGTGAATAGCAATAAATCCTGCTTCATCATCAGATAAGGGGACTCCGGACATTTGCTCGATTAAATGTACAGCTTGTTTACCAACTTTATATTCTTGTGAAAAAAAGCGCTTAATATCGAACAACATAGGATTAGAGAGTTCCATCCCCATATTGTATCGCTTTACTGCGAAGAAGATGTGATCTGTTAAGGGAACTAACAGGTGTTTATCAAAACCTGCATCTATTTGATCCTTAGCAAGCTGAATTATTTTTTCAGTTAGCTCAAAGTATTCACGTGGTACTTCTTCAGACAATTTTTTGAATGAAGAAATCCACTTATTGTCTTGTGGTATAGCAGAAAACACTTTATCTGTAGGCTGCAAACTGTAATTTTGCCCCGCATGAGTTTTAAAGCCGATACCACGACCCCAAATTATTTTTTCTTGCTTTTTTCCATCTTCCACGAGTATCACGTTGTTATTCAACACTTGTGAAATTAGCAAAGCAATCTCCTGATTTATACGTAGCAAAATTCGTCAATCTTGCTAATTGATTTTAAATTCGTAAACGTTTACAACAAAAATCTTAAAGAGAAAATTATGATTTGTCAAGTTAATTATTACAAGTAAGGAAAAAGCCGCATGGTTCATGCACCAAAAGTACATATTTTTTGGTAATGGGTAAGTAATATTTTTGTTGTTCCAAAGTTTGGAGTGAACTGGACGACAAAATGTTAGCTAATCGTACTAAAAAAAAGCAACACTGCTGTTTAAAGTAGTGCTGCTTTTTGTATGGTTTGAAATAATTACTTATCTTTTTTCAAGAGCTTAATAATTTCATCGTTTTGCTTAATTAAAAGCCAGTTTTGCTCAACTATACATAGCTGAGCTTGAAGTATGTCATGGGGCGCTGATTTATCTTTGGGACTTATTCCCCATAACTGACTGCCAATTCGCTTTATTTGCTCAAAGTCGTTTTCTTCAACGTCATTAAGTCCTCGTTTATCTAGCCAGGTCGCCATTTCTTCTTCTTTTTCACCCGTTGATTTAAATGGTGTCATGTTGACCTCCCTTTGAATTATACTACCTCAGTTTAAGAAATGTTGGGCGGATATATTATAGCTTTTACTGAATTTCAACCCAATAATATTTTCATGCTTTTGTTTAAATATGAAGTTCTTATTAATATGAACTTGCCTAGATTATAATTGATAATTTACTTGTGAGCAACCGTTATGCCAACTAATATGCATTGTTTCACACCAGTGGCCAGCGCATCTGGAGCGCAACTAAGAAGCCAATCACGATAAAGAGAATAATTCCGGTCAAAAGCAAAAGGCGGCGAGTTGTGCGGGCCTTTTTATAGTCAAAGCTGAAGACCAGGCTGAAGCTCGCAATAACGATCAACAAGCCCGATAACAGCAATAGGTTAAACTGATAATGCATTTTTTCTCCTCGTTGTTTTACCAATAATTAAACCATATTGACTTGTTTTTTGGCCATTAAATCTTTAATATTAACGTGGAGGCAGTTATGAAAAAAATTAAGGTAATGATGGTTTTTGGTACACGGCCCGAAGCAATCAAGATGGCCCCACTGGTGCTGCAGCTGCAGGTAGATGAGCGTTTTGATGAGGTTACCGTGGTCACTGCCCAGCACCGCGAGATGCTGGACCAGGTACTGGAAATTTTTAAAATCACCCCGGACTATGACTTTAACATCATGAAGAAAAACCAGTCGCTTGAGGCAATAACGTCCAAGGTCATGCTGGACATGGTTGAAGTAATCAAGAAGGAACAGCCGGACATTGTGTTGGTCCACGGCGACACGACGACCAGTTTCGCGGCCGGCTTGGCCAGCTTCTACCAAGAGAGGCCTTTGGGCCACGTGGAAGCGGGACTGCGCACGTGGAATAAGTATTCGCCCTACCCGGAAGAGATGAACCGGCAGATGACGGATGACCTGACGGACTTGTACTTTGCACCGACCAAAATGAGCAAAAGCAATCTGCTCAAGGAGAATCATAAGGCGGCCAATATTTTTGTGACGGGCAACACGGCAATCGATGCGTTGCAGCAGACCGTGCAAAAGGATTACCACCACGAGGTGCTTGACCTGATTAAGCCGGGCCACAAGATTATTTTGGTTACGATGCACCGGCGCGAGAACCAGGGTGAACCGATGCGGCGCGTCTTCAAGGTGATGAAGCAGGTGGTGGACAGCCACGATGAGGTTGAGATTATTTATCCGGTGCACTTATCGCCCCGGGTGCAGGAAGTGGCGCGTGAAATATTGGGCGACGATCCGCGCATTCATTTGATTGCCCCGCTAGACGTGGTGGATTTCCATAATTTAGCCAAGCTGAGCTACTTCATCATGACCGATTCCGGCGGCGTCCAGGAAGAGGCACCGGCGCTGAACAAACCGGTTCTGGTGCTGCGCGATACAACCGAGCGGCCCGAAGGGGTTGAGGCCGGGACGCTGAAATTGGTCGGCACGCAGACGACTCAGGTGCGTGCAGCGATGCTTGAACTGCTGGACAACAAGGACGTGTACAACCAGATGGCGCATGCCAAGAACCCTTACGGCGACGGGCACGCATCGGAGCGGATCATGGAAGCAATCGCCTACTACTTCTCTGCTCACAAGGGCGAGCGGCCGCAAGATTTTGAATAAAAACGAACTAATCAAATAACTAGAGCAAAAAAGCCCAAATCAACTTATTTTGGGCTTTTTTGCTTATTTTTGTTTGCCATCAGTGCGTGACTTGATACGTTCCTTGGCGCGTTCAATCATCGTCTTTTCCTGGGCCTGGAAGACCGAGCGTGTGGTCAGGTAGTTGAAGATGCCAACCAGGAGCTGGTCGATAATCTTTACTGACAATGCGTTAAGGTGCAGCCAGGACAGGCCCACCAGCATGATCAGGCTGTCGGGGATGATGCTGATGATGCGGTAGGCGAAGAAGGCCAGCAGCTTTTGCCACGTGGAGTGTTCCTGGTCAACGTTGTTGGTGAAGACGGCCTTTTGGTTAAAGAAAAAAGACGCGAGGTTGGAAACCACGAAGGCAATCGTGTTGGCAATTAAAAGCGGACTGCGACCCCACTTGTGCAGGGCCATGAAGACGACCGTGTTGATGAGTGCCGCAACAAAGCCGAAGACCATGTAGACAAACAGGTTGCGGTGCCGTTTGACCACCTTCTGGGCGAGGGTGCGGATGTTGGGGTCCTCGGTTGAGTTAAAGCTGCTCGTATTGCTTATTTTGTCTTTAGCCATTTAACTGGTTAGCCATTTCCTTGGCGGCGTTGTCAATCAGGTCAATTGCTTCGTCACCGGGCGCATTTTCAATTGTAACCGGCTTGGCCAGCTCTTTAGCACCAACTTGCTTGAACATTTTTTCGAAGTCGAAGACGTTTTCACAAAAGTGGTCGGCGTAGACCATGTCGCCGCTGCCCATTACCGCAAAATACTTGTTGCTGAGGTCCAATTCCTTAAGCTGGTCGTAAAAGTCCGCAACCTCATCGGTCATCGTGCCCTCACCGTAGGTATAAGTGACGAAGATGCACAGGTCGCTATCTAAATAGTCACTGGCATCGGTGAATTCGGCCTCGCTGGAATCGACGTCAAAGCCCAGGTCCTGCAGGTCCTCTTCCAAAATTTCCGCCATATCCGCATCGTTGCCAGTCATGCTAGCATAGACAATTTTTGCCTTCATAGTCCTCATACCTTTCACATATACATTATCATAGTATTATACCTAATTTTGCCTGTTAGATGAAACCCTTTAGTAAACTTTTAAAAAACGCTATAATGTAAATAAACATCATTTTATAGAGGAGAAGTTTAACTTTGATTACAATTAAATCCATACGGGAACTTAAGGGCATGCAGGCTTCGGGCCGCCTTTTGGCATCAATGTTTGAAGGGCTGCGGGACGTAATTAAGCCCGGCATCACCACTTGGGTGATCGAAGAATTCTGCCAGGATTTTGTCAAGAGCCGGGGCGGACGTCTTTCCGAGCAGGGCTTTGAGGGCTACAAGTACGGCACCTGCATCTCCGTCAACGACCAGATTGCCCACGCAACGCCACGCAAGGACACGGTTTTAAAGGAGGGCGACCTGGTTAAAGTTGACGTAACGTGCAACCTCAACGGCTTCGAGACGGACTCGTGCACGACCTACCCGGTTGGCACAATTTCAGAAGAGGATCGCGACCTGATGGAAGTGACCAAGAAGGCCATGTACCTGGGCATTGACCAGGCGGTCTTAGGCAACCGTATCGGCGACATCGGCGCTGCCATCCAGCACTTTGTTGAAGACGAGCACCATTACGGCGACGTCAAGGAACTGGTTGGTCACGGCATCCAGCCGACGATCCACGAAGATCCCGAAGTTCCGCACTGGGGCAAGGCGGGTCACGGCTTGCGCCTGCGCGCGGGCATGACGATTACCTGTGAGCCCATGGTTGAAGCCGGCGGCGACTGGCGCATTGTGCAGAAGTCGGTGGCGGATTCAAGCGATGATTGGGTCTTTTACGCAACGCCGGACGGCTCTAAATCGGCCCAGTTTGAACATACCTTTGCCATCACCAAGGACGGCCCCAAGATCCTAACCCTGCAGAAGCCGTACGATGGCTATGAGAAGTACCTGCCGCACTTTGACGAAATGGATGAGTAGGGTGTATGGGTATAAAAGCGGGGGCAGGAAGACGACGCATTGCCAGGTTTTATAAGGAACTGTCCCTCAGGTTTACGCAGGGGGAAGTCTTGACCAGTGCGATTGCAATCGCCTATTACGTTTTGTTCTCAATATTTCCGCTAATTATTATTATCGGAAATATTTTGCCGCTGTTTCACATCAATACGGAGCCCATCGCCAGCTACCTGAAGCTGATTTTCCCCGAGCGCATCGCCGCGTTCATCATGCCCATTATCAATTCGCTCCTGAAAAGCAACTCAACGGGCTACATTTCGTTTGGTATCCTGCTGGCAATATGGTCGGTTTCATCGCTGGTCAACGCAATCCGTATCGGGATGAACCGGGTCTACGGCGTCCGCAAGATTGAACTGCAGCAGAAGTGGCAGGTAACCGTGTGGACGAGGTCAATCACGATCATGCTGACCAACCTGATGATTGTGATTTTTGCGCTGCTCAGCCTGACCTTTATTTTTGGCCAGCAGGTACTGGGATTTTTGCGGCCGATTTTCTCCTTTTCCGTGGGTGAAATCGAGCACATCTTCAGCTACCGCTACCCGGTTGTTGTTATCACACTGACCAGTGCCCTGTACTACCTGAATTATTTTCTGCCGAATATCAGGCTCAAGAAGAAGGTCATCTGGCCGGGCGTCATTACAACACTAGCCAGCTGGCTGCTTTTGTCGTGGCTGTTTGGCTTCTACTTGCGCCATTTCCATATTAGCTGGGAAAATTACGGCATCATCGGCACCTTCATCATCTTCATGCTCTGGCTCAACATTGCGTCCATCCTTTTTCTATTGGGCACCTGCGTCAACGCGGCCATTGTGGCGCTCAACTACGGTAAGGTGCAGTACTCCATTGGGCGCCTGGCCGAATACATTCAAAGTAAGCGCCACCGGTAATAGTGGAACTATGCCGGTAATTTTGGTATATTAAGTTATAAAAGATTGACAGAAAGTGTGTGTGGTATGAAAGTAAGGAAAGCCATTATCCCCGCAGCGGGACTTGGTACGCGGTTTATGCCGGTTACCAAGGCGATGCCCAAGGAAATGCTGCCGATTGTCGACAAGCCGACGATTCAGTTTATTGTGGAAGAGGCCAAAAATTCGGGGATCGAGGATATCCTGATTGTTACGGGCAAGAATAAGCGGCCGATTGAAGACCACTTTGACTCCAACCCCGAACTGGAGCAGAACCTGCAGGAAAAGGGCAAGACCGGTCTGCTCAAGATGTCGCAGGACATTACGCATTTGGGCATCAACATTTATTACACCAGGCAGCCGTACCCGGCCGGCCTGGGCGATGCGATTGCGCGCGGGCGCAGCTTTGTCGGTGACGAGCCCTTCATCGTGATGCTGGGCGACGACCTGATGATGGACCGGGTGCCGCTGACCAAGCAGCTGATCAACCGCTATAACGAGACCCACGCGTCGACCATTGCCGTTATGCCGGTGCCGCACGAGGAAGTTTCCAAGTACGGCGTGATTGAGCCCGAAAGCGAGATTATGCCGGGGTTGATCAACGTCAAGTCCTTTGTCGAAAAGCCGAGCGTTGACCAGGCACCAAGCGACTACGCCATCATTGGCCGTTACCTCTTAACGCCGGAGATTTTTGGCATCCTGGCCGAACAGAAGCCAGACAAGGGCGGCGAGATCCAGCTGACCGACGCAATCGACACGATGAACAAGACGCAGCGGGTCTTTGCACACGTCTTCAAGGGTAGCCGCCACGACGTTGGCAACAAGGAGAGCTACCTGGAGACGTCGATTGAATACGGTCTGAACCACCCGGAGACCAAGGACGCCTTGCGCCGCTACATAATTGACCTGGGCCAGCGCCTGCAGGCCGGTGACAACAAACACAAGAAAACCAACTAGTATTAACCAAAGCAAATGAGGCCACGAACGCGTGGCCTTTTTTAGGGTAAAATTTTTCTTAATGTCGGATTAATTGCTATTGCTGAATGAAAAAGTTGGGTAAGATGTAGTGCGTAAGAAGACTCTTTTGCCAAGGAGAAGATTTTATGAAGGATATTTTTGTTGTTGCAGCCAAGCGGACGCCCTTTGGCCGTTACCGCGGACTCTGGCGGGACCAGGACGCCGTAAGCCTAGGTGAATTTACGCTGGAAGAAACGCTGAAAAGCATTGACCTGGATGCCTCCGCGCTCGAGGCCCTGTTCATGGGCAACGTTCTGAGTGCCGGTTTGGGCCAAAACATGGCCCGGCAGGTTGCTCTAGGTGCGGGAATGCGTGATACCAGCAGTGCGGTCACCATTAATGAGGTCTGTGGTTCAAGCCTGAAGGCACTGCGCCTTGCACAGGGGCAGATGGAAATGGGCGACTTTGACATGGTTGCCGTGGGCGGTGCCGAGAGCATGACTAACGCCGTTTATTATGCGCAAACTAAAAAAGACGCTGACCTGCACAGCGAGATGCTGGACAACGGGCTCATTGACGCCTTTTCGGGCATGCACATGGGGCTGACCGCCGAAAACGTTGCGGCTAAATACCATGTTTCGCGCCGGGAAATGGAC
This sequence comes from Lactobacillus sp. XV13L, assembly GCF_059900875.1. Classification (NCBI taxonomy): domain Bacteria; kingdom Bacillati; phylum Bacillota; class Bacilli; order Lactobacillales; family Lactobacillaceae; genus Lactobacillus; species Lactobacillus sp. XV13L. The sequence goes on from NZ_JBWXGD010000003.1 coordinate 34,630, forward strand.
GAATACAGTCTGCAGTCGCACCAAAAGGCGGCCGCGGCCGCGCGGCAGGGCTATTTCGATGGCGAGATTATTCCGCTAAAGGTTGATGGCGCAACCGTCAACCGGGATGAAAATATTCGTCCGGACACCAATATGGCAGCCCTTAGCCAGCTCAAGCCGGCCTTCAAGGACAACGGCTTGGTCACGGCGGGCAACTCGTCGCCGTTGAGCGACGGGGCCAGCATGGTAATCCTGGTAACCAGGGAAAAGGTCGACGAATTGGGCCTGACGCCACTGGCACGCCTCGGCGCGTTTGCCGAATCCGGGACCGACCCGGCCTACATGGGCTTTGCCCCGTATTTTGCCGTCCAAAAGCTGCTGGACCGGACCGGCAGAAAGATCAGTGATTACGACGTGATTGAGGTTAATGAGGCGTTTGCGGCACCGAGCGTGGCCGTAATGCAGGCACTGGAAATTCCGGCCGCCAAGCTGAATATGTTTGGCGGCGCCATCGCACTGGGGCACCCGCTTGCGGCTACGGGCACGCGCCTGGTTGCCACGTCGATCAATGCGCTGAACCACGTTGACGGGCAGAGGGCACTGGTCACCCTTTGCATCGGCGGCGGGTTGTCAATTGCGTGTGAAATACTGCGGGATTTTTAAATGAAGTTTTATGAATTGCCGCCTGCGGGCCGTCGTGCCTGGCTCAGGGCACAAGGGGTTGAACTAGATGAGACAGATGAAGCCGACTTGCTTCGGCTCAATCGCCTGAGCGAAAACGTAGTGGGAGAACTGCAGCTCCCTGTTGGCATTATCAAGAGTCTGATTGTTAACGGCCGCCCTTACGTGGTACCGATGGCAACGGAGGAGCCGTCAGTCGTGGCGGCCGCTAACCACGGCGCCAGCCTCTTTGCGCGTGGCGGCGTGAGCGCGGTCAGCAAGCGCGCCGGCATTTACGGTCAGATTGTTTTGCAGGCGGGCAGCGGCTTCGATGCAGGGGCGTTTAAGAAGGAGTTTCCGCCGTTGATTGACCAGGCCAACGCCGCGTTTGCCAGTCTGGTTAGGCACGGCGGGGGCGTTCGAAGGATTGAAATGGACCGTCAAGATGATTTGGTCTTTCTCAGGGTTTTGATTGATCCGGCGGAGGCGATGGGGGCCAACCGGGCTAACGCAATCTTGGAGTTCATGGCGGACAGGCTGGCGCAGTCGCCGCTGATTAGAGCGAAGCTCTTTGCCATTTTATCGAACTATCCGAGTCAGCTTACGAAAGCGCAGGTCAGGCTCAGGACCCAAGCGGTAGGCGGTCAGGCAACCGCCCGGCGCATCGCCTTATTAAGTCAGATCGGACAGACTGACCCCTACCGCGCCGCAACCAACAACAAGGGCATCATGAACGGCGTTGACAGCGTGCTGCTTGCTACCGGCAACGATACGCGGGCGGTCGAGGCGGCCTGCGGCGTTTGGGCCAGCCGCGACGGTCGCTACCGCAGCCTCAGTTCGTGGCGGATTGACGGAGCGGAACTGGTTGGTCAGCTCACGCTGCCACTGGCTCTGGGCACGGTGGGCGGTTCGATTAGCGCCCGCCGCGACGTCCAGCAGAACTACCGTATTTTGGGCTCAAAAATAACAAGCGCAGAATTGGCAAACGTGGTTGCAGCGACGGGTCTGGCCAACAACCTGGCGGCGCTTTTAGCGATTGCAACAACGGGCATCCAGGACGGACACATGAAGCTGCAGGCCAGAAACATTGTGGCTGCACTGAACGCAACGCCGCAGGAGAAGAGCCGTGTTTTAGAATTGATGATTGCCCAAAGGGCATACTCGCAGACGGCAGCACGGAAATTATTGCAACAGGTAAGGGAGAAAAAGTAATGGAAGTTGGAATTGACCGGATTGGTTTTTACACGCCTAATAAATACGTCGATATGGTGGATTTGGCCCATGCGCGGGGAGTTGATCCCAATAAGTACCTCATTGGGATTGGCCAGCGGCGGATAAGCGTGGCCGACCAAACCCAGGATGCCGTGTCAATGGGCATCAATGCGACGCAGAATTATATTGACCAGATTGACCGCAAGCAGGTTGGCTTGCTGATCATGGGCACAGAGAGCGGGGTAGACCAGTCGAAGTCGGCTTCTTTGTTTGTTAAAAGCGCGCTGCAGCTGCTCCCCGACGTGCGCACCTTTGAAATCAAGGAGGCCTGCTTTGGTATGACGGCTGGGGTCATGATTGCGACCGACTACGTTCGGCTTCATCCGGAACGCAGTGCAATTGTGATTGGCAGCGACATCGCACGCTACGGAATCGGCACCAGCGGCGAGGTCACCCAAGGCGCAGGCAGCGTCAGCGTTTTGATCAAGGCCGAGCCCAATATTCTTGCACTAAAGGCCGCCCATAGTGCCTATAGTGCCGATATTAATGACTTCTGGCGGCCGAACGATTCACCGGTTGCGCTGGTGGACGGCAAGTACTCGACCGAGGTCTACCTGGACTTTTTTGCGCGGACGTTTGCGGACTACCGCAGGAAAACCGACACGGCCACCGCGGATTTTGCCGCGCTCATTTATCATTTGCCCTTCGTTAAGATGGGTTTTAAGGCCAATAAGCTAGCCAGCGAAAATCAGGATGAAGAAACTGCGCAGCGCCTGCAGCAGAACTTCACGGCGGCCGCACACTTCAGCCGCGACGTCGGCAATATTTACACCGCCTCGCTCTATTTGAGTCTGCTTAGTCTGTTGGAGAATGGGAGTCTGGCCCCGGCGGCGCGGATTGGCCTGTTCTCATATGGTTCCGGCGCAATGGGCGAATTTTATGCGGGTCAGCTTGCTGCGCACTACGGCGATTTTTTGGAAGTCAAAAAAGATCAAAAGATGATTGCACGGCGGCAAAAAGTAAGCATTGCGGACTACGAGCAAATTTTTACTGAAGCCCTGCGCCTGCCGGAAGACAACCGTGAACTTGCAAGCGATGAGGAAGCAGGCTACTGGTACTTTGCCGGCACCCAAAGTCGCGTGCGGCAGTACAAGCAAAAATAAGAAGCGCCCAATGGCTGGGTCCGACCACAATTTTAGCAAACAAAAAACCACAATTACTGCGGTGAATCTCCGAACTGGGGATCACAGCGCAAGGTAATTGTGGTTTTTGGCTACTTGCCGTCAAGAATTAAGAATACCTGCTAGGCGTAGTAATCAATGACCGCTTTCAACGTTTCCGCGGCGTGCTCTTTGCCCGTGCCCTTTGCGTAGTACTTTTTGAAGCGGTCGTCGCTTACGTACATGGCGGCAAGGCCCCTGTGTGCCGCGGGCGAGTACAGACCCTGGGGCCAGGCTAGTTGCAGGTATTCCTTGTGCAGGTCAAAGAGGTGCTGCGCCGCTGGTTGTTTTAGATCGGGCGTATCTGGCAGCAGCGCGAGCTCGTCTAAGATTTGTAGGGCAACTTCTTTAAGACGCCTCACTTCGTTTTCCTCCAGTGCGTTAAATTTGCGGTTGCTGGCATCAATGGTCTGGCTGCCGTATTTAGCGCGTATTGGTCTTCATTGTCTTCGATTGTTTTAGCCTTCAAAGCGGCAAACTTTTCCTTATCGCTCATTTCTGATGCTCCCTTCATTGTTGCAAGTGTCTTGTCTAAACTGATAATCAAGTCGCCGAGTCGTTCTTGTTCAGCCCGCATTTTCGCACGCTGGGCGGACAAGATTTGGTACTGCACCTCTTCGGAATCATCCAAAATTTTCTTTATTTGGTCCAGGGGGATATCAAACAGCCGCAGAAACAAAATTTTTTGGAGCCGGTTGACCTCTGCCTCATCGTAATACCGGTAATTATTTTGGGGATTCCTGCGCGCCTGCAGGAGCCCCTTTTTATCGTAGAACCGCAGCGTCCTGGTTGAAGTGCCCGCCAGACGGGCTAATTCTGTGATTGAATATGACATGATTAAGTTCCTCACTTGCACAGCAGATTATAGACTTTGACGCAGCGTCAAGGTCAAGCCCAAGGCCAAAAATTGTTCAGGCGGCGGCAAAGCTGGGCCCCTCTTTTTTGGCGCTAAAAAGGTGGTGGCTGATGATTGTCCACGCGCCTTACATTAGAATAATTGCGTTAAGCTCAGGATGTATCTGAATCCCGTACAGGGGGATTTTTTTCGTTTTGCTTTTGACATACAGGGGGATGCTGCGCCCGTGCAAATTTTGCACCATCCGAAATATCTTTGCCTTGGTCAGGGGCTCTTTTCCCGGGTAGAGCAGACAAGAACTGCTTGAAATTTTTAACTTGGCCAGTGGCTGAAGGTGATTGTTCATTGCCGCATAAAGAGCGGTCTGTCCGCTCAGGTCATTGGTTAATTGCAAAAGGTCGGTCAATCTCATAATAATATCCTATATGTTTTAAAAATGTTATACTATTAATATTACTTTTGAACAGGTGGTTTTACCAATTGAAACACAAAAAGCTCCGGCTTTCATTACTTGCTGTTATTCTGTTGTTATGCCTGGCACTGCTCGGCGCCGGGCTGTACTTCTTTAAGGTTGCCTGCGTGCCGGGACCCAAGAGCTTCTTGAGCTCGTCCAGCACCGTGCTGAAGAAATCAGACCCGCTCTACCGGGAAAAAAGGTGGTTCAAGGAGACAGCCAAGCAAAAGTGGCACATTAAGTCAGCCGACCAGCGCTACAAGCTGGATGCCAACTATATTCCGCGTCGCGGCGCCCAAAAGACCGCGGTTATTTTGCCGGGATACATGGACACGAAGGAGGACATGGGCAAGTACGATGCACTTTTCCACCGCCTGGGCTACAACACGTTGACGCCTGATCCACGGGCGCAAGGGAACAGCCAGGGCAAGTACATCGGCTACGGCTGGGTTGAAAAGGATGATGTTAAAAAGTGGATCGACTACCTGATTGCCCGGAAAAAACCGCAGCAAATTGTCGTCTACGGCTTGAGCATGGGTGGCGCCACTGCAATGATGGTCAGTGGGCTCAAGCTGCCCCGGCAGGTTAAGGCCTTTGTGGAAGACTGCGGCTACACCAACGTCAAGGACGAGATTGAGCATGAGGCCAAGGCACTCTATAATTTGCCGGCAATCCCGCGCTTTCCGCTCGTCGAAATTCTGAGCGGGATCAACCGCATAAAGGTGGGCTACTTTTTGCATGATGGCTCGAGCGTTGACCAACTACGGCAAAATCACCGCCCAATGCTGTTTATTCACGGCGGCCGGGATACGTTTGTGCCGACCGAAATGGTCTACGAGAACTACCGCGCGACCCGTGGACCCAAGGAAATCTGGGTTGCACGCGGGTCCACGCACGCCCATTCATTTGCCGATCACCCCAATGCGTACCGGCAGCACGTTGCGACCTTTTTGCACAGGTACGTTAAGTGAGCTAAAAAATTGTCCGCTGGCAGGCCCAAACTAACCGTACACATAAAAATAGCCGTCTTGCTTTTAGGATTAAAAGCAAGACGGCTGTTTTTGATTAGCGCAGCGTCAGTTTGACAACGCATTCGCACCGCGGCGTCTGTGGCAGCATGTCGACGTTTTCGATCAGGCGAACGTTGTAGGCCTCGCTGAGCAAAACGAGGTCTTGAGCCAAAGTCGACGGGTTGCACGAAATGTAAACAAAGGTCTTGGGCTTGACCTTGAGCAGCGTTTTGATTAAGCTCTTGGCCAGGCCCGTGCGGGGCGGATCCACAATCAGCGCATCAATGGGCACGCCGCTTTGTTCAAGCTCGGGCAGCACCTTTTCGACACTGCCCTGGATGTAGTCGGCATTTCTGATGTGGTTGAGGTTGACGTTGTGCTTGGCGTCTTCCACTGCTTCGGGGATCGTTTCAATTCCAAACACCTGCTTGACCTGGTCCGCGGCCAAGATGCCGAGGGTACCCACCCCGCTATAGGCATCAATAAGCGTGTCCGCGGGCGTCAGGTCCAGAAACTTGAGTGCGCGTGAATAAAGGGTGGCGGTTTGGACCGGATTTAGCTGGAAAAAGGCCCGCGGTGAGAGGGCAAATTTTTTGCCCAGAATTTCGTCGGTGATCTGGTTCTTACCGGCTAGTTTTTCCGTGCGGTTGCCCCACACTTGCGGGTTGCGCCAATCCGTTTCGTTTTGGAAAACACTGACAACGTCCGGCAGCTTCATGATTTCCCGGCTCAAAGCAGGGAGGTTTTTCAAGACGCGGCCCACCGTGATCAGTGTAACCTGTATTTCCTTGGTGGCTTCTGCCTGCCGCACCACAATTGTTTTTAGACCATCACGGTGGCGGTAAGGATCAGCAACAGGCACGTGCAGCTGCTCAACCAGTTCCTTGATTTTGCGCTCGGTTTTCTGCGTTGCTGAGGACTGTGTCGGCATTAAAGGCAGGTCGTGCAGCTCATGCGAATTAGGCGCAAATAACCCCAGCTTGACCTGGCCGTTGTCCTGCTCGATTTGGTACTGGGCCTTATTGCGGTAGTGCCACTCAGCGGGCGCAGGGATGGTGTTTTTCACCTTGTACTTGCTGTAGCCCCGCGGGTGGTACTTCTTGAGAGCTTCGAGGACGTTGTCCCGCTTGAATTCGAGCTGCTTGTCATACGCCAGGTGGGCCAGTTCAAGTCCGCCGACAGTGGGGTCAACGCCCCGGGGGAAGGCTACCCGGTCCGGGCTCTTGTCCTTGATGCGGATCAGTTCGCCCTGGATGTAGTGCGGGAATTCTTCCTTGATTTTTGCTACGACCACCTCGTTTGGCAGGGCACCCGGGATAAAAATGATTTTTTTCCGGTAGTAACCGATGCCCTCCCCGTTAATGCCAATCCGCTTGATTGTGATGATCACGTCTTTTTCACGTGTTTCTTGCCGCTGCTGTTTTCTATTCATGATTTTTTCTTTCTACGATAAACAAAATTAAATAAACAATTTTCTCGCTTAGTAATTAATTGTACTCCCTAGGAAAACTTTTTAGCAAGAATGACGGAAATTTGCTAGCATGGAGTTAAACAATTAGAAAGGTGGATTAAGATGCCCATTATTACAAAAGTTAGTGCACAGAAGCGGCCCGGTCGCTATAATGTTTTTTTAGACGGCCAGTACGCGTTCTCGGCGAGTGAGCAGACGATCGCGGAGTTTATCCTGCTAAAGGGTCAGGAATTATCCGCGGAGCAGGTGAGTCGCGTTAAGCAATTCGATGCTGGTGCCAAGGCAACTAACCTGGCGTCAAATTTTCTGAGTTACGAACCGAGAACCGTCTTCGAGGTTTTGCAGTATTTAAACAAGCATGATGTTGACGAGCAGTCGGCTCAGAGCGCAGTTGCCCAACTGAGCGAGATGGGCTTTTTGGACGACCGCAAGTACGTTGAAGTGGCGGTCAGACAGAGCTTGCGCACCGGTACGGAGGGCCCGCTCAGCTTGAGCCGGAAGATGACCCAAAAGGGCGTGGCTGCTGAACTGGTGGAAAGCGAACTCGCGGCAATTGCTGATGAAGACTGGCTGGATGCCGGGCTGCGCGTGCTCAAGTCAATGAAAAGCAAGGTGGGCAAACTGTCTGAGCGTGAGTTAGAACGGAAGATGCGCAGCAAGCTAATGAGTCACGGCTTTTCCGGTGCGCTTGTGGAGATGATTATTGCTGAGGTTAATTTGCAAACCGGTACGGATGAACAGCTGGAAGCCTTGAAAAAGCAGGGCGTCAAAGCCTACAAGCGTTTTCGGCGCTTAAGCGCCAGCGCGCGGCAAACGAAAATGCGCAACTACCTGTACGCGCACGGTTTTACGAGCAGCGAGATTGACTCCTTCATGGCGGGGGAGATAATCCCGCTGGACGAATTGGCTGAATATTAGGGGAATTATAATGAAAAAATTACAGCAAGAAACAATCTTTGTCGGCCGTCCCTTTGCGGACCAGCTCATGGATGAACAGAGAACTTTTAGCAAGAGCAACCTGGAAATTGAACGGGATCCGGTTTTCCAGCGCTTTTTGGCGGACAACCAATTATCGGCCAGGCGCAGCAGCATGCTGGTGTTTGGTCAGGAAAATTTCATGTACTGGTACGGCGTGCTCGCCGCTCGTGTAGTCGAGGTTCCTCAGGGTCTGCTGCGCTTTGTCCTGCCCGCGGCGCAAGTGGCGTTTAAGGAAAGCACGCAGCAGGAGCGGTCCTTTTTTAACCTGCCGGTCAACTTGATTTTGCCGCAGTTTTTGGAAGAAGTAACCGCCAGCGGCATAGCGGTTTACGAAAATCCGGGCGACAGCGCCACGCCTTACTACGTGCAGGACCTTGATCTGGAGACCAAAAAACTGACCCAGATGCTATATCTAAAGGCCAGTAAATAAGGTTAATAGCGGTTAGTGCTGCTTGGGGTCGACGGACAGGTTGTCGTACTCAACGTAGGCGCCAAGACACGTGGACAGGAGCATGACGAGCATGACGATTCCCACCGATTGACCGACGATCTGGTCTAAAGTGAGGAAGTCGCGGACGACAAAGGTCGCCGCAAAGCACAGGATGAAGTCCAGCACCACGTTGGCAACTTGCAATAGGGGCCGCCGCCGGATGCTAAAGAAGCGCAGCAGCTGCTTTAGCAGTCCATCGTTAACGTCAACTGCGAGCAAGTCAACGGGACGCTGGATTGTGGCCTTGATTGCAAACATGACCATGGCGCCCACGAGTGCACCGATAGTGGTTCTGAACAAATCGGCTGAGTGCAAAACGAGCGCATCGTAGCCAATGCCGATAATGGCAAGGCTGCACAGGTAGGGCACCAGCAGCAGGAAGGTAAATACGAGTAAAACGTGACTTTTTTTCATGGCTGAACCTCATTTCTTACGTGCTATTCTAACATATCAACCCCGTACATGATATAATGTGATTACTTTAGTTGGTTTTTTAAGAAAGAGAGCAAAAGATATGGCTAGCGACCCTGCTGAGGGGAGTTTATTTCAACGTTTCAAAAATAAATTTTCCCCTTCAAGCGATGAAGAAACAAAAGAGCACTTAACCACTGAAATAGAAGTTTTGCACGATCATAAAAAAATCAGTGACGCCGAATTTTCGATGTTAAATGCCGTTTTGGATTTCCAGGGACGGATGGTTCGTGAGGTTATGGTGCCACGGATCGATGCCTTTATGGTTGATTGCAATGATAGCCTGCAGGATAATCTGGATGAAATTCTGCGTGAGCCGTATTCACGGATTCCGGTTTACCAGCGGGATAAGGATAAAATCGTGGGCGTAATTCACATTCGCACCGTCCTGCGCAAGGCCCATGAAAAGGGATTTGCACAGATTGATTACGATGACGTGATGAATCCGCCCTTATTTGCGCCCGAAACAACAGACCTGGGCGAACTCTTGGTTGAAATGCAGCAAACGCAGCAGCAGCTGGCCATCCTGACGGATGAATACGGCGGCGTGGTGGGCATCGCCACAATTGAAGATTTAATCGAGGAAATTGTCGGCAACATTGATGACGAAGTTGACCGGGCGGAGGTTTTGGTCAAGCAGCTTGCGCCGGACAAGTATGTTATTTACGGCAAAATGCCGCTCGATGATTTCAACGAGCAGTTCGGTACCGACCTCGAAATGGAGGATGTCGATACGGTTGCCGGCTACGTGATTACCAAGCTGGGCATTATCCCGGCCAAGGGCGAAAAACTAGCGGTCAAGCTGGACAACGGCATGGTGCTGACAACGCGCAGGATGCAGCGCTCACGGCTGCTCACGCTCTTGTTGACAATCCCTAAAGAAACAAACAAGGAAAAGGAAGAGGAACACAGTAATTAATGGGTGAAGGACTTTTAGACAAGGTAAAAAAGAGAAGAACATTTGCAATTATTTCGCACCCTGACGCAGGTAAAACCACGATCACGGAGCAAATGCTGCTTTTTGGGGGCGTCATCCGCAGTGCGGGCACGGTGAAGGCGCGCAAGACGGGTCACTATGCGACCAGTGACTGGATGGAAATCGAAAAACAGCGGGGCATCTCGGTTACCAGTTCCGTGATGCAGTTTGAATATCAGGGCAAGCGGATCAATATCCTCGATACCCCGGGGCACGAAGATTTTTCGGAAGACACGTACCGGACGCTGATGGCCGTCGATTCAGCGGTCATGGTGATCGATTCGGCTAAGGGGATTGAGCCGCAAACCAAAAAATTATTTAAGGTAGTCAAGCAGCGTGGCATCCCCATTTTTACTTTTATGAACAAGCTTGACCGTGATGGCCGCCCGCCGCTGGACCTCATTGCCGAACTGGAGGACCTGCTCGGCATCGAGGGCGTGGCCATGAACTGGCCCATCGGTTCGGGGCAAACCCTCAAGGGGCTGTATGACCTCGCGCATAACCGCGTCGAGCTCTACCACAAGGACGGCGCTGAGCGCTTCTTGCCCTTGGACAAGGCGGGCCAACTGGATGCCAGTGAACCGTTCAGTCAGGATCCCCAGTTTAAGGATACTTTGGGTGAAATTGAACTGATTAAGGAAGCGGGCAACGCCTTTGACGAGGAAAAGATTGCCCAGGGCGAGCAGACGCCGGTCTTCTTCGGGTCGGCGCTGACCAACTTTGGCGTTGAGACTTTTTTGCAGAGCTTTGTCAAATTGGCGCCCGCACCTGCAGCACACACGGTTAATGATGCGGAAGTGCTCGCCCCCGATGACGCAGACTTCTCAGGCTTTGTTTTTAAAATTCAGGCTAACATGAACCCCCACCACCGTGACCGCATTGCCTTTGTGCGGGTCGGCAGCGGCGAGTTTAAGAGGGGCTTGGATGTTACCCTGGCCCGGACCGGCAAGCCGATCCGGCTGAATAATGCTACCGAATTTATGTCGAGTGAGCGTGTCCAGGTGACCGATGCGGTTGCCGGTGACATTGTTGGCCTGTATGACACCGGCAACTTTCAGATTGGCGACAGTATTTATGCCGGCAAGCGCAAGATTGTCTATCCGCCGCTGCCGGAATTTACGCCGGAATTGTTTGTCCGGGTCAGCGCTAAGAACGTAATGAAGCAGAAGTCCTTCCACAAGGGGATGACCCAGCTGGTGCAGGAGGGCGCAATTCAGCTTTACCGCAACTACCAAACTGATGAATATATCTTGGGAGCCGTGGGGCAGCTGCAATTTGAGGTGTTCAAGTTCCGCATGCAGAACGAATACAATTCCGATGTGGAAATGACCAGTATCGGTCACCGGGTTGCCCGCTGGATTGATCCCGCACAGCTCGATTTGGCCATGTCCAACAGTCGCAACTTGCTAGTCAAGGATCGTTACGATCAGCCGCTGTTCTTGTTTGAGAATCAATTTGCTGAACGCTTTTTCCAGGACAAGTACCCCGACGTCAAGCTAACCGAAAAATTATAATCTACAAAAAATGCTGGCAATCGCTGCCAGCATTTTTGCTACTTGTCAATATGAATCTCGATGACGTGTTGACTCTTGTCAACGGTTAGCGTATACGACGGATTCTTTTCTTTAATTAAGCGCTCAATGACGAAATCAGTCTCTTCCTTGCGGACGCGCCGGTTGTGGTTTTCCAAGACAATGCCAATGGCCTCATCGCTTTCGGTGTAGATCACGGAGGTGTTGCCCAGGGAATAAACCTTGACGTAATTGACTCTGGTGGAATTTAGCTGATTGTGAACTAGATCCCTATAACTGTTGGTTACATCTATCAAATGCATGGATTTCACCCGTTTCTTCTAGTAGTTCTTTATAATTAGTATACCGCTATTTTTAAATATTTTCTTTAGCAAAAACAGTCTTAACTGAAAATATTGGTAAGATGTAGAAGTTTTCGCTGAGCTTGAACTAGTTTGAACTTTCTCCACCAGCAGGTGTCGCAGCTTCCTCTGCTTCAGTGATGACTATCTGGTTAGCGTTCACACTGACCAGGAGGTTCTTTGCATCCAGGTGATCCAGCTTAAAGTCGGCCACCTTGTCTTCAACCTCTTCTTGAATCGTTCGCCGCAGCGGACGCGCACCCATATCCGGATTAAAGCCTTCTTCGACCAACTTTTTCTTGGCTTGGCTGGTAACCGTGATTTGCAGTCCCTGCGTCTTGACCATGTCGTTGACTTCGTCCAGCATTAGGTTGACGATCTTAAGCAGGTCGTCCTTAGACAATTCATTGAACTCAATGACGTCGTCTAGCCGGTTCAAAAATTCGGGCTTAAAGAATTGGCTCATCGAATTTCTAGCGGAGTCGGGTTTGTCCTCTGCATTCTCGACGTTGAAGCCGACGCTGGTGTTCTTCATTCCCTGACCGGCATTTGACGTCATGATAATGATGGTATCCTTGAAGGAAACCGTGCGCCCCTGCGAATCGGTCAAGCGCCCGTCATCCAGAATCTGCAGGAAGAGGTTCATAACCGATGGATCGGCTTTTTCAATCTCGTCAAGCAGAATCAGGCTGTACGGGTTGCGCCGAACGCGTTCGGTGAGCTGGCCGGCTTCTTCGTAGCCGACGTAGCCCGGAGCCGACCCAATCAGCTTGGAGACCGAATACGATTCCATGTACTCAGACATATCGAAGCGAATCAGCGCATTTTCCGAACCAAACATTTGCTTGGCCAGCTGCTTGGCGAGTTCGGTCTTGCCCACGCCGGTGGGACCAACGAAGAGGAAGGAGCCAATAGGCCGACCGGTCTTGTTGAAGCCGATGCGGTTGCGCCGAATGGCCCGGGCCACCTTGTCAACGGCCTTGTCCTGGCCAATGACGTGCGCCTTAAGGTTGGGGGCGAGATTTTGCAGCTGGTTTTCTTCCTGCTTTTGCAAATCGCCCACCGGAATTCCCGTTTTTTCTTCAACAATCTTGTTCATAATCTTGGCGCTAATCACGGGTGACTTATCGGGATCAACCTTCTGGTCCTTCATCTTATTGTACTTTTCAATCTGGTCACGGTAATAAGCGGCCTTTTCATAGTCCTCATTTTTGAGTGATTCCTGTTTAAGCTGTTGGGCCGCGTCAATCCGTTCCTTCATTTTTTCCTTATCGACGAAGGGAATCGTCAGGTTCATGCGCGAGCCGGCTTCATCGAGCAGGTCGATCGCCTTATCTGGCAAAAAGCGGTCCTGAATGTAGCGCTCAGACAGCTCTGCGGCTGCCTTGATTGCGTCATCCGTGTAGTGCACGTGGTGGTAGCTCTCGTAGCGCTTTTGGATCCCTTGGAGAATCCGGATCGTTTCGTTAACCGATGGTTCCTTAACGTCAACGGGCTGGAAGCGACGGGCGAGTGCCGAATCTTTTTCAATCTCACGGTACTCCTTGAGCGTCGTTGCACCAACTAATTGCAGGTCGCCGCGGGCGAGTGCGGGCTTGATAATGTTGCCGGCGTCCATGCCGCCCTCGGCATTGCCCGCACCAACAATCTCGTGAATTTCATCGATAAAGAGAATAATCTCCTTGTGGTTCTGCAACTCCTGAATCAGCTGCTGCATCCGTTGTTCAAACTGACCGCGAATGCCGGTGCCCTGTACCAGTGAAACCACGTTAAGCGAGATGATTCGCTTGTCCTGCAGCTTTGCGGGCACGGAACCGTCAACTATCTGCTGGGCCAACCCCTCAACGACGGCGGTTTTGCCCACGCCGGCTTCACCGATCAGCACGGGGTTGTTTTTCGTTCTTCTATTTAAAATTTCGATCACGCGCGCAATTTCCTTATCGCGCCCAATGACCGGGTCGATTTTGCCCTTTTTGGCAAGTGCGGTCAGGTCTGTACCGTACTGGCTAAGCAGCGAACGACCACCGCCATTGGCACCGTTCGGGGGCGTGGTACCCTGACCGCTACTCATTTGCGGTTCACCGGAGTTGCCACTTGCGCTGCCGTTAAAGCTGTTGAAGAGGTCATTAAAGTCGCCAAAGAATCCACCATTGTCACTGCTCATGTTAATATTTCCCTGTTGTTTTAGTTGTTGATAACACTGTCCACATAAATTAATTTCACGGCTTTGGCCATTGACCTTAGCGAAAAGGTGAATGGAAGCTGGCCGTTTTTGACAATTTTGACAAAGCATGTAAATACCGCCTTTCATTTCAAGTTATGTCCACTAAATTATATAATTAGCACTCTAGATAATCAAGTGCTAAGTACTGGAAAACTTATTTTTAGTAAGTATAAAATATGGTAAAATGACCTGAGCAAAACCAGAAAATTTGCTGAAGGAAGATTTAGTGTGTTTTAGTTTAAAAGAAATGGTGGTATATTTGGATTACCAAATAATTCTTGAGCAGTTGGCAAGTGGTGCGCTTGATCATTATGAAGTGGAACCGGGGAAAGCTTTTGCATTCCAAGCAGCCTTGAGATCTTTTGGCAAAAGACAGAACATAACCGGTAAAGCCCTGCGTGGCGGAAAAATAGTTTATACTAAGTCAAAGAGTGAACTTTAGTGATGTAAACTGTTACATTTTTGTTGTTTAATTCACAAAAAAATGATAATCTAATACACGAATAGGTAGATTTTACCGGTTTGATTTTTTCAATTCAAAGGAGATATTATAATGGAAAAACGCGATTTTCATGTTATTGCAGAAACAGGTATTCATGCTCGTCCGGCTACATTGTTAGTACAGGCCGCTTCAAAGTTTGGTTCAGATATCAACCTGGAATACAACGGCAAGTCTGTTAACTTGAAGTCAATCATGGGCGTGATGTCGCTTGGCGTGGGCAAGAATGCCGATGTGACAATCAGTGCCGAAGGCGACGACGAAAAAGATGCAATCGCAACTATTTCTGACACAATGAAAAAAGAGGGTTTGGCAGAATAATGACCAAGACATTAAAAGGAATTGCTGCAAGCGATGGTATTGCTGTAGCACCAGCCTATCTCTTGGTTGAACCGGATCTTTCGTTCTCAAAGACTACTGTCAGCGACGTTGATGGCGAACTAGCTCGTTACAAAGACGCAGTTGCAGTTTCAACAACTGAAGTTGAAAAAATTCGTGATGATGCGAAAAAGAGTTTAGGTGAAGACGAAGCCCAGGTCTTTGAAGCCCATTTGATGATTTTGAATGACCCTGAATTTACCGGGGCGATTGAAACCGCAATTAAGGATCAAAAGGTCAACAGTGAAGCGGCGCTTGACGAGACGGCGCAGAAATTCATCAGCATTTTTGAGGGCATGACCGATAATGCGTACATGCAGCAGCGTGCGGCCGACGTGCGCGATGTCTCAAAGCGGATTATGGCCCACCTCTTAGGCAAGGAATTGCCTAATCCAGCTGCTATTGACCATGAGGTTATCGTCGTTGCCCACGACTTAACCCCGAGTGATACCGCGCAGTTAAACAAAAAGTTTGTTAGGGGCTTTGTCACCGATATCGGCGGCCGGACAGCCCACTCGGCCATTATGGCCCGTTCGCTCGAATTGCCAGCCGTTGTGGGGACCGATTCGATCACCACGGACGTTGAAAACGGCCAGACGCTGGTTGTTGACGGGCTGAACGGTGATGCGGTTGTTGAACCAAGCGCCGACCAGATCGCTGCATACAAGCAAAAGAGTGCGGCTTTCTTAAAGCAGAAGGCTGAATGGGAAAAACTGAAGAATGAACCATCAGTGACCGCTGACGGCAAGAAGTTCACGATTGCGGCAAACATTGGTACGCCCAATGATATGGAAGGCGTACATGCAAACGGTGCCGAGGCCGTTGGTCTGTACAGAACCGAATTCCTGTATATGGACTCCAAGGACTTTCCGAGTGAAGATGATCAATTCAATGCTTATAAAGAAGTCATTGAGGGCATGCATGGCAAGCAGGTAATCATCAGAACAATGGACATTGGTGGCGACAAGCACCTGGATTACTGGGACCTGCCGGAAGAAATGAACCCATTCTTGGGTGTGCGGGCAATCAGATTGTCATTGCAAAATGAACAGATTTTCCGGACGCAGCTGCGTGCACTTTTGCGGGCTTCGGCATATGGTAGCCTCGGGATTATGTTCCCGATGATTGGCACGCTGGCCGAATTGCGCAAGGCCAAGGCCATTTTGAGCGAAGAAAAAGACAAATTGACTGCAAAGGGCACAAAGGTTGGTCAAGACCTGCAAGTGGGCATGATGATTGAAGTTCCAGCGGCGGCGGTTTTAGCCGATCAATTTGCCAAGGAAGTTGACTTTTTCTCAATCGGCACCAATGATTTGATTCAGTACACAATGGCGGCTGACCGTGGCAATGATAATGTTTCTTACCTTTATCAACCGGCTAACCCCGCAATTTTGCGCTTAATCAAGCACACGATTGATGCAGCCCACGAAAATGGCATTTGGTGTGGCATGTGTGGGGAGGCTGCTGGCGATAGCACCATGTTCCCGATTCTGCTGTCAATGGGACTCGACGAGTACTCAATGAGTGCAACCTCAATTTTGCGCATTAGAAGCTTGATGAAGAGTCTTAACACCGCTGACATTAAGGAATTAGCCAACCAGGCTTGTTTTATTTCCGAAACGGCAGAGGAAAATGAGCAGCTCGTTAAGGACTTAATGGCAAAAGTAAACAAGTAACCAAGAAAAAGACACATTAATGAAAATTGATGTGCCTTTTTTAATGTTTATTTTAAAATACTACTTACAAAAAAGAAGTAATGTGCTATAATGTTTCTGGTAAGGAATAGTATCGTTCAAAGGAGCGTGAATATATGGTAAATTTATATGTATCTCCGAGTTGTACCTCATGCCGCAAGGCCAAGGCGTGGCTGAAGAAGCACGATATTTCTTTTCGGGAAAGGAATATTTTTTCAGAGCCACTTACCAAGGCGGAACTTATCCAAATTCTGCGGATGACTGAGAATGGCACGGAAGAAATTATTTCAACGCGTTCGAGAGCATTTCAACAACTAAAAATTAACCTTGATGATCTATCAATCGATCAACTGCTTGGCTTGGTTGAGAAAAATCCAAGTCTTTTAAGACGACCAATTATTATGGACGATCGACGCCTCCAGGTTGGTTATAATGAAGACGAAATCAGGCGGTTCTTGCCGCGTAAGGTTCGCCGGCTTGAGCTTGAAGAAATGCAGAAAACTGCAGACCTGTAATTAAGAATTTTGCGGAAAAAGCGTTGGTTTTTAGACTAACGCTTTTATTTTATGGGCAAAATAGGCTACAATAGTTGAAAGGATCCAATGGAGGTGAGAACTCGTGCAAGTAGATCACATTAATGAAAATACTATTCGGGTACGAATAGATAAAAATGAACTGGCAAGGCGTGGCTTGAAGGTCTTAGACCTGCTGGGCGACAGGGATAAGATTCAGCATTTTTTCTATTCAATTTTGGATGAAGTTGACACTGACCACTCATTTAGTCAGGATGCGCCCGTTACTTTCCAGGTGATGCCCAATAATGGCGGGTTGGACCTGCTCATTACCAAGGTGCCAAAAAAGGACCGCGATGACCTGTCCCAGCTGATTGATAGCGCCACGGGTGAGCCCCAGATGGGCCCGGGCAAAAATGACCTGCGCAGGTCGTTTCTGGACTTGGAGGCCGATGATGACGACGCGCAAGAAGAATCGGCTGGGGCGGATGAAGACGATGCGATCAAGGCCAAGATGGAAAAGTCGCTCAAGAAGTTCCAGAAGGAGCAGGCGTACTGCTTTGATGATATTGACCGTGTGACAGAACTGGCCGACAGCTTGCGGGTAAGCGACCTTTCTTCAAGCCTTTACTTCGAGCGGGGAAAATTCTACCTGGATTTGGACTTTCAGGATGAAAACTACGTGGAACTCAAGCCCGATGACGCATGGGCAATTGCCACCGAATATGGCCTTAAGGTTAAAAGAAGCGAGATGGCGCGGGTCAAAACGACCGGCAAGTGCCTGATTGCGCATGACGCCTTGGAACAGTTGCGCAACTATTTTACTAAAACGAAGCACTGATGCTCTAATAAAGGACAAGGTAAAACTTGTCCTTTTTGCGTACTTAATTAAGGGGTGGCGATTATGTACGCGGCACTGTTGAACAATAAGCTGGTAGCGGCGAAAGTAGCGGCCAAATTGCTGGAAAAAGGGACCATCCGGGTGCAGGAGCAGCTGTTCTATTGTCCCCGCTGCGGGCAAAAGGTGCAACTCGTGATTAAGGCCGCTACGGCCTACTTTAAACACGCAGCACGGGTTAATAACTCGGTTAGCGAAAAAGAAGAACATGCCCGCAGCAAAAAATTCCTGCAGTCTGCGCTGCGTGGGGCACATTTTGATGCCTGTCTTGAGGTTTCACTAGCAGGCGGGCGACTGCGTGCCGATGTCCTGGCAAGCCCGCAGCTGGCCTTTGAGGTGCAGTGTGCGCCGCTTGGCAGCGCTGAGTTCAGCCACCGTCATGCCCTGTATCATAAGATTGGCGTCAGGGACATCTGGGTAGTAGGGCGCCGGCACTACCTGCAGCGCAGCATCAAAAAAACACAACTCATTTTCTTTCGCGAAAACAGGTTGTGGCGTGATTATTATTTAGAAATCAATCCCTATAGAGAAGTGCTGACCCTCAAGTATAACGTCAAGCTTGCACCGCTGTCGGAGACCGTCCATTGCCAAGCGGCGATTTTTGCGTTGAACGCGGCTGGATTAGCGCGTCTGTGGCACTTTCGCCCGGTGCTTAAAGACTACCGCGTGGATCCCGGCGTGCAGAGGCGTTACCTGCAGCAGCAAGTGGTGCAAAAGAGTATTAAGGGAATGTGCATCGCGGCTAAATTATACGAGAACCAGATGACAATCGCCGACCTGCCCGCGTGGGTGTTTAGCCGGCTGCGCCGGGTTCATTCATGCGACAATGCTTCTTTTTACCTTAAATCAGGCGCAGGTGGGTGCTAGGGTAGTACTCCTCTTGCTCCTCCAGGCAACTCCCGTTTTGTAGCAGCGTGATCAATTTGTCGTGTGCCACGATGCCCTCCAGAAGGATGCCGTTGTAGTTGCCGCTTTCGTTGAAGATGATGGTGGTGGGGAAGTTGTGGACGCTGAATTTTTGTGCCAGGTTCTTGTCCAGCTGGATCGAATCCTCGATGTAGCCGCTAATGGCGGGGCTGGTGATCCGGTCGTAGTCGAGGTTGAGCTTGTTTGCGATTTTCTTCGGCAGGTCTGCGGAATACCGGTTGAAATTCTGGTTGAGTGCCCGCTGCATGTTCACTAGGAATGCGCGGGCTTTTTTGTTGCCGTATTCGAACTTGATGGCGTGGTAATTGCGCAGGGCCTGGTAAGATGCCAACGTGTATTCCGAGACGCTGCTGATGTGCTGTCTGGCCCGCTTGCGCCGCATGATGTCATCCTTGATAACCTTCGCATTGGTAATGGGAACGAAGTGGAAACAGGTATTGATATTGAGTTCATCGATTGCTTCTTTAACTAAAACTTCTGCATCGTAGCAATATGTGCCAATGGGATTAACAAAGAGAAAAATCTCAAACATAGTCAGACTCCTCCGTACTGATTAAGTGGCTGTGTATTTTTTGAATGGCCGGTTGAACTAGGGGAAATACACTTAACGTATTCACATTTTAGCACGGTGATTGAAAGCGCGCGCAATTTTTGCCTGGTTGGTGTTGGCGGCGTTTTGGGTAAAACCGTAGTCCTGCTTTAACTGGCTTAAAACACCCTTGATTAAGGCTAGTTGCGAATTCTCAATCTCGAGTTCAAAGTCTTCGTAGCCATCGGGGTAAACGGTATCATCAAGCGTCAGCTCGCAGCCGTGCGGCCCCCTGAGAAGGCTGCGGTGGGTCTTGGAATAGGTTTGCAAGCGCAGACTTATAGCAGGACCAAAATGCGCGTTGAGGTAGCTGCCGACGGTGCCGTGAAAATTAAAATCAGGGTGCGTTTGGGCTTGGTCGACCAAGTGCCGGGCCGCGGCAAGCGTCAGGGCGTCATTGATCTCGATCGCCTCGTGGTAGTTGGCCTGGACGGGACTGGTATTTGGCACCTTCAGCGTCTGTTCGCCGTGGTCGGCGAAGAGCCGAATGCGGCAGCTCACGTTGGCCTCTTTAAGGAGGCCGCTGTCCGTATCAAAGTAGTAGTTGACCTGGTCAAAGCTGCTCTTGGACGCAAAGCCCGCAAGCACTTTGCGGTAGATATCCTGAGGCAAGACAACCTTGGCCTCAATTTCGGTGTTTTCAGACATAAAGCAATCATTCCTTTCCAACTTGCGCAAAAATTCAAAAAACAGACCCAGTTTCATTTAAGTACTACATGAAAGATTTTAGCGGTCCGCCCTTGTGCGCTAGCGCTAGCAATTTAGCCTTCAAGCATAGTATCTATCATTTTCGGTCAAGATTAGTAAAATAGTCAAAATTTTAGCTTATGAAAGCATAAAAATAACGCGCAAAAGAAGTCCTATACAGGGGCTTATTGAAAGCAAGATGGCGCATTCACGCCACGGCATGCGCCGAGCGTGTCAACTAGTTTATCATAATCTTAAGGTAGTGATTAAGGATGGGTGCGCAAAATTGCTTGCGGTGCTAAAAGGCCCTTGGCGCCAGTCAATTAGCCAGCATTGGCAAAAAAGCGTTCCGCTTCTTGCAAACGGTTGCTCCGCAAAATTGCTCGCACGTTTTTTGTGTTAAAATGTGTATGCTGTTTGAGAAAGGAACTATTTCTATGAAAATGGATTGGGATAATTTTTTATGGCCTTACGATGAGGCCGTTCGAGAATTAAAGGTTAAGTTCCGCTCCCTTAGGCAGAGCTTTTTGACTAAAGGGGAGCTTTCACCGATCGAATTTGTGGTCGGCCGGGTAAAGTCGATCGATTCAATTAAAGAAAAAATGGAGCGCCGGGTAATCAGCCCGGACGTGATTGAAACCGATATGCAGGATATTGCGGGCATCAGAATTGTTAGTCAGTTCGTCGATGACATCTATAAGGTTGTCGACCTGATTCACGCGCGTGCGGACATGGAGGTGGTTGAAGAGCGTGACTATGTGCAGAACGCTAAGCCGTCCGGCTACCGCTCATACCACATGGTGATTTCCTACACCGTCTATCTGCCCGCCGGTCCCAAGAAATTACTGGCTGAAATTCAAATCCGCACCTTGGCGATGAACTTCTGGGCGACGGTCGAGCATACGCTGAACTATAAGTACCAGGGCTCGTATCCCGATGACATTTCAAAGCGGCTGAAGTCGACTGCGGAATCCGCGTACAAGCTTGACGAGGAGATGTCGCTGATCAAGGACGAGGTGCAGGAAGCACAGAGAGTCTTCACCAAAAACAAGGGTAAGGAAAAATAATGAGGATAGCAATCGCCCATAATACGAATCAAGAGACGCTGAAGGTGGTGGCGCACCTGCGCAAAGTGCTTGAAGCAAAAAACGGCGTGGTCTTTGACGCCAAGTACCCCGACGTGGTCATCACGGTCGGTGGAGATGGGACGCTGATCAACGCCTTCCACCGCTATGAAAGCCAGATTAGTTCCATTCGGTTCATCGGCATTCATACGGGGCACCTCGGATTTTACACTGACTGGCGCAGCACGGGGGTGGACAAAATGGTTGACGCACTCTTTTTGCGGGAGCCAGAAACGGCGCGCTACCCGCTGCTGGAAGCCGAGCTGGTGACGGAGGCAGGCGAAAAGCGGCACTACCTTGCGCTGAATGAGTCGGCGGTCAAGCGGGTTTCGCACACCCTGGAGGCCAACGTCTTCATTGACGACCAATTCTTTGAAAACTTCCGCGGCGACGGACTCTGCGTGTCAACGCCAACCGGGTCGACGGGCTACAACAAGTCGCTCGGAGGCGCCGTGATTCACCCCCAGCTCAAGGCCCTGCAGATGGCCGAGATTGCGTCCATCAACAACCGGGTCTTCAGGACGCTGTCGTCGCCCATCGTAATTGCCCCCCAGCAGCAGATCACAATTGTGCCCAACGCCGACCACTTCGTGATGACCGTTGATGGCAGCCGCATCAACGTGCGCAACGCGCGGAAAATCAACTACCGCATTTCCAGCAAGGCAATCCGCTTTGACCGCTTCGGGCACACGCACTTCTGGACTCGCGTTCACAGTGCCTTCATCGGAGACGACAATGACGTGGTTTAAACTTACCGTCCGCGGGCAGGGTTCGCTGCGCCTGGGGGCTTTTTTAATGAAAAACGGTTTCTCCAAGCAGGCGATTAACGACGCCAAGAACCGTGGCGGCCTGCTGCTGGTCAACCACCACCGCCGCTACACCAACTATCTTCTGCATGCGGGCGACGAGGTAATCTTCGTGGCCGGCAAGGAAAAAGACAACCCGTGGCTGCGACCGTCGACGAAGCCGCTTGCTATTGTCAAGGAGACGCCCAACTACCTGTTGGTCAATAAAGAGGCGGGGCTGCTTTCGATTCCGTCGCGCTATGACGATAATGCACTGGTCAACCGTGTTTTGGGTTACTTTGCGCGGAAAAAGCTGACGGGCATCAAGCCCCACGTCGTGACGCGTCTGGACCGAGACACGTCGGGGCTAGTCCTGATCGGCAAGAACGCAATTGCCCACGCTCGTTTCAGCAAGCTGAGCAAAGATGACTTCATTAAAAAATATCATGCAATCGTGCACGGCAACTTTGCTCTAGGTGAACTGGCAGGCGTCGTTAACGCGCCGATTGGACGCGCAACCGCCACCGTTGCACGCAGCATCGATTCCGGCGGCAAGGCGGCCGTGACCGCTTACCGCGTGTTGAAGCAGGTTCCGGGCGCGAGTCTGGTCGAGCTGCGCCTCTACACGGGCCGCACGCACCAGATTCGTTTGCACATGCAGCATTTGGGCCACCCCTTGTTTGGCGATCCATTGTACGGCGTTCGCGACGACTTTGACCGCCAGGCACTCAACTGCTTTTACTTGTCCTTCCCGGACCCCTTTGCGGGTGGCGCGCAGGTTGAGGTCACAGTTCCGGAGCCGCGGGACATGCAGGACTTGTGGCAGGAACTGGAGGGATAATAAAAGTGCTGTATTATTTATGACCATCTGGCAAATAATGTGGCTTTGAAGCCGGGGCGTGCAATCCGCGGGCGCAAAAGCGGGGGGCAGCAATTAAGCAGCATAAGGACGAGTCTAATTAGATGGACCAAAAAACGCACGCGGGCAGTTGCCAGCGTGCGTTTTGCATGCGTCTTAACCTATTCTTGAAACTGAACGCAGGTCCCTTCGGGAACCGCAATGTTTTTTTGGATGGGGGTCAGGCAGCCGTCCTGCGTGCTGCGCGTGTAGAGTGTTGCGTTGTCGGAATTCTGGTTGACCGCGACCACCAGGCGCTGGGACCGGTCCCAGCCAAAGTCGCGCGGAAATTCCCCGAAGGTCGAAACGCGCTGGCGCAGCTGCAGCGTGTGGTCGGCGTTGACGGCAAAGACGGTGATAGAGTCGTGGCCGCGGTTGGAAACGTAGACAAATTTGCCGTCGCGGCTGATTCTGATGGCCGCCGCACCGTTATGAGCGGTGAAGGTAGAGGGGATTGTGGCGTAAGTCGCAACGCTTGAGAAGCTCCAGTTTTTTTCGCTGAACTTAACGAGGTTAACCTTGCTGGCGAGTTCGCCGACCACGTAGAAGTATTGTCCGTCGGGGCTAAAAACAATGTGTCGGCTGCCAAAGCCGGCTTCGTTGTGGTAGCTGGCCAGTTGGCGCAAGCGCCCATTTTCAAGACGGTAGAAGTCGACGCGGTCATTGCCTAAATCGCAGCTGACCAGGTTGCCGGCGGGCGTTTCGTCAAAGAAGTGGGGGTGCGGGCCGTCGGCTTGTTCGGGCTGCGGGCCCAGCGTATCTGCGGTGTGAACAACCTGATCGAGCAGCGTCAATTCACCTGCCGCATCGTAGGAGAAGACGGCCAGGACCGCTGTGTGGTAGTTTGCCGTGTAGAGCAGCTTTTGCGTGCGGTTGATGCCAATGTAGGCCGGCGATGAACCCGCTGTCAAGCAAGAAGACGCCTCCTGGTACTTCCCGGCGTGCAGCCTAAAGGCGGTGATGCCGCCACAATCGCCTGCCTTGGTAATTGCAAAGATGAGGTCCTGGTCAACGGCGAAGTAAGTGGGGCCGTCCACTCTGATTATTTCCCGCGCCGCGGTTAGTCTTGCTTGACCGTCATCTGCTTCGGCTACCGGCAGTTCGTAAATCCCGGTTCCCTTTTTCTTGGTGTAGCCGCCAATCAATACTTTCATTAGTTAAACCTCCGTCACGTTTAAAGATATTGTCTACCAAATAGTATAGCACGCGCCGCAATGGGCTGCTTCGGCTTTGGGCACAACGTGCTAACGCTGGTCACCGCCAAAAATAAAGATCTAACAAAGAAAACCGCCAATATATTAGTTAAGCGGTTTTTGTTATGCTAAAATTAGGTCTTAAGGAGCTTATATAAGGAGCACAAAATGAAGTGGATCTCAACTATTGCAAAAATCGGCAAGCAGGCAATTGAGCCCAAGGCCAGCATGGTGATGCTGTTCGGTGAATCCGTCACGAAGGACCTTGCCGACGTGGCGGTCATCCAAAAGTTTACGGATGACACGCAGCTGAACGGGTTTATTTTCAAGAAGGGCGACACGATCACGATTGACGGCGAAACGTATGTGGCCGCCTACGTTGGCGCCATGGTCGTGAGCGACATGAAGGCCCTGGGCCACATGACCCTGTTTTTTGACCAAAAAAAGCCGCGCAACCCGCTGGCCAACGCCGTTTACCTCAGGTTTGCGGACAAGCAGACCGCACCTGAATTTAACGTCGGCGACGATATTATTTACGAGCACATTTGATTAGGATGATTTGATGGATTACGAAAAAAAGCATAATAAGCAAACCGTTTTTCAAAAATGGTTCTTAAACAATCGTTTTAGCATCGCGCTGGTCAATATCTTACTGTTCTTTTTGGTAATCTGGCTGTTTAATCAGGTTTCTTTTGTTCTGAATCCGGCGCGCTTGTTTGTTAGCGCGGTTCTTCCGCCGCTAATGTTGGCATTGATCCAGTTTTACATTATGAACCCGCTGGTGGACGTCTTGGAACGCAAGTTCAAAGTGCCGCGGATCATAACCATTAGCGTGCTCTTCCTGCTGGTGGCGGTTCTGCTCGTGTGGATCATCAACACGTTGCTGCCGGTAGTGCAGGGGCAGGTTAATTCACTAATCAAGAACTGGCCGCACATCTGGAAGGATGCGTCGATCGCGCTGCAGAATACGCTGCAGAGCCCGCAGCTGCACAGCGTCAAAAACAATATTAACGATGTAATCAACCGGGCGCAGGATACGCTGTTCAAGTCCGGACAGAACACGATCAACGCGACCCTGACCAACATTTCTTCAGCAATCAGCATCGTGACGATTATCTTCATGACGCTCGTGACGGCCCCGTTCATTTTGTTCTTCATGCTGAAGGACGTGCACAAGCTGCGGCCCTACTTGACGCAATTTGCCCCTAAACGCTGGCAAAGCGGCTTTAGCGAGCTTCTGTATGAAATCAACAGCGCGCTGGCCGCGTACATCCGCGGGCAGATTACCGTTGCCTTCTGGGTGGGCGTTATGTTTGCAATCGGCTACAGCCTGGTCGGACTGCAGTACGGCATTGCGTTGGCCGTCTTTAGTGCCTTTTTAAACCTGATTCCCTACTTTGGGACCTTCATTGCCTTTATCCCGGCAATCGTGATTGCAATCATGATGTCGGGCCCGATGATCATCAAGGTTCTGGTCGTCTTCGTGGTCGAGCAGACCATTGAGTCGCGGATTATCAGTCCGCTGGTCATGGGCAACAAGATGGAGATGCACCCCGTTACCACCATTCTGGTTTTGATTGGTGCAAGTGCCGTTGGGGGCCTCTGGGGCGTTATTTTCGGGATTCCGATCTACGCGGTCCTGAAAATCATCACCATGCGCGTTTACAATTATTACCGCAGGGTTTCGAAGGTGTTTGAAGAAGACGAGAGCACGGTATTGACCACCAAGGGCACCGGTAAAGACCAAGAGTGACAAGAATTAAAGAAGCGTGGTCACGGTACCACGCTTTTTGAGTTAAGGAGAAAAAATTGACGAATCACGTTGTTTTATACGAACCATTAATGCCGGCCAACACGGGCAACATTGCCCGGACGTGTGCGGGCACTAGCACGGTGCTCGACCTGATTGAGCCGCTGGGCTTTCAGATTGACGACAAGAAGATGAAGCGGGCGGGGCTCGACTATTGGGACAAGGTTGACGTCCGCAGGCACACCGACCTTGCGGCTTTCCTTAAGAAGCTGCGGCCGCAGGACGAACTCTACCTCATCTCTAAGTTTTCGACGCGGAACTACGCGGAGGTTGACTATACCGAACCCGGCAAAAATTATTATTTTGTTTTTGGCAAGGAAACAACTGGTCTACCGGAAACGTTTATGCGAGAATATTATGAACGGAACCTGCGGATTCCCATGACGGACAATATCCGCTGCTACAACCTGGCCAACTCGGTGGCAATCGTCCTGCTTGAGGCGTTGCGCCAGCAGGGTTTTCCCAACATGGAGACCGCACACCACTATCAAAATGACAAGCTGAAGGACAGTTACAACCGGCCAGGACGCTACGAACGTAATTTAGGGGGAGAATAGAAATGGATTTTAGCAAAGAAACGCCAGTGATGGTCAAGAACTTTCACTACGATATTAATGAAGAGGCCACAACCAAGGACAACGTTAACTTCGGCCTGAAGAAGGTGGAGAAGCAGAACGAGGACGGGACGACCGACTCGGGCGAAAACGGCAATTACTTCGAAGTAACCGTTGTTTTCGACGTTGCACCCGCTCCGGGCCAGTTTTCCGTCAGCGGCGTGATCAGTCAGATTGTCCAGCTTAAGGACTACTTCGGTGACGGCAGCGACCTTGCCAAAAGCGACTACAAGCTGCTCAGCCGCCCGCTGGTCGAGTACATTGAGACGTTAACCTATGAAGTTACCCAAATTACGCTGGATGAGCCGGTTAATTTGAACTTCAAAGCCAACTTTTAACGCTTGATTAGGTGAAAAGATGCCTAAGAAAAAAAGAAAAGCAACCAAAGCACGCAAAAAAACGCAAAACACCGGGATGTCCTGGGCCGTTACGGGCCTTGTCCTGGTAATTTGCGCCCTCTTGGTGTTTGCGCGGTTTGGCATCTTAGGCAGGCAAACTGCCAACGTCTTTCGCTTGTTCTTTGGCAATTCATACCTGCTGGCGGCCGGGCTCTGCGTCGTCTTTGGCCTGGTGATGCTGATTTATAACAAGCCCCTGCACTTTAAGTTTAAGCGCAGCAGCGGCTTGTTTTTGGCTATCCTCGGTTTTTTAATCATTCAGAGCAGCCTCTATTTTGAACGCGAACTGGTTAACAGCGCCTTCATGAACGTTTTCTGGCACGAGATGAGGGCTGAATTTGGCCGGGCGGCCATTACCGAATCCGTTGGCGGCGGCGTTATTGGTGCCCTGTGCTACCAGCTTTTTTACCCACTGCTGGGTCACATTGGCCTGCGCGTGTTTGCATGCCTGTTTATCCCCACCGGCATTCTGATGTTTTTTGACGTCAAGTTTAAGGACGTGCTCGGCAAGTTTCAGTCCCTCAGCCAGCTTTTCATCAGGAAAAACAAGGAAGCCGGAGCCAAGCTGAAGGACAAGTACAGTCTTCTGCGTGAGCAGCAGGAACAAAAAAGGAAAGAGCAGAAGGCCCCGGACCTGGATGACCCGCTTGCAGGCGAGTCGCCCGTTTTTCCGAATGTTGACGACTTCACTGCTGAAGGTGAACCGAGCAGCCACGATGATGCGGACGCACCGTCCGCGTTTGCTAGCGCCCAGGAGGACAGTGCGGCAGGTGAAGATGAGGAGCCGCAAATTCAGTTTGCTGATGAAGGGCAGGAAGAGGCGCAAGCTCCAACGCAGCCTAAACAGCCCCTAAAAGAAAGGGACCTGCCCCGGGCGCACTCGTTTGCAGATGAGGACAAAAAGATGGTCGAGGAGCTGGGTACGGTTGACCACGGCGAATTAAAGCAGACAGCGAAGGTAAATCCGCAGTACCAGAAGCCGCCCTTGAAACTTCTTGACAACGTACCTAATGCCGATCAATCAACGGACAAGGCCCTCATTAGGAAGAATACGCAGACGCTGCAATCGACCTTTAAGAGTTTTGGTGTGAACGTGATCATCAAGAAGGCGATTCTGGGACCAACGATTACGCGCTACGAGATTCAGCCAGCTGTGGGCGTGAAGGTGAGCCGCATCGTCAACCTGGCAGACGACCTGGCGCTAGCGCTTGCCGCCAAAGATATCAGGATCGAGGCTCCGATTCCGGGAAAACCCTTCATTGGAATAGAGGTGCCCAACCGGACTACTTCCGTTGTTGCCTTTAAGGATGTAATGCAGAATCAGGATGCTACGGCGAAGAGGGATCCAATGCAGGTGCCGCTGGGCAAAGATGTCAGTGGTCAGATTGTCTCCGCCCCTCTGGCGGAGATGCCCCACCTGCTCATTGCGGGCTCGACGGGTTCAGGTAAATCCGTTGCGATCAACACGATTCTGACCAGCATTTTAATGAAGTCAACCCCGGACCAGGTCAAGCTTATTCTGATTGATCCCAAAATGGTTGAGCTGTCCGTATACAACGGCGTGCCGCACTTGCTGATTCCGGTTGTGACCGATGCCAAGCTGGCGGCAAGCGCCCTTGGCAAGGCCGTGAAGGAAATGGAGCGACGCTACAAGCTGTTTGCGGCGAGCGGTGCACGCAATATGGACGAATTTAACGAACAGGTGCGCATCAACAACCAGGACAAGACTAAGACGGTGATGGCTCCTTTGCCCTATATCCTGGTCGTGGTGGATGAACTGAGTGACCTGATGATGGTCGGCGGTCACGACGTTGAGGGTGCAATCGTGCGCCTGGGTCAGATGGCCCGCGCCGCCGGGATCCACATGATCCTGGCCACGCAGCGACCGAGTGTCGATGTCATCACCGGTTTGATCAAGGCCAACGTGCCATCGCGAATTTCCTTTGCGGTTTCGAGCGGGATTGACTCACGAACGATTCTGGACCAGACTGGTGCAGAAAAGTTGATAGGACGCGGCGATATGCTCTATATGCCAGTCGGTGCATCCAAGCCGGAACGGATCCAGGGTGCATACGTTGCCTCCCACGAGGTTGAAAAGGTTATTTCATGGGTCAAGGACCAGCAGAAGCCGGAATACGACAAGGAAATGATGCCACAGAAGGGCGAAGAAGCCGCAGCCAATAATGCTGAGGAGCCTGAAGATGAACTTTACGAGCAGGCCGTCGACCTGGTCAGGCGCCAGCAGACGGCCAGCGTTTCAATGCTGCAGCGGCGTTTCCGCATTGGCTACAACCGCGCGGCCAGAATGATTGATGACATGGAAGAAAAGGGTGTGGTGGGACCGTCTGAGGGTTCTAAGCCCCGCCAGGTTCTGCTGCCACCCGTAAAGGATGATGCCGGTAGCTAAATTTTTAAGAAAGTTTAGCATGTCTTTTTTTGCGCCTGCTTAGTTAAAAAATAATGGTAAAATTAGACCGGTTCGATGTTAAAGTAAAATTGCTGGTTATAGTGGAGCAGACGTTCATTAGTGGTCTGCTTAAGGCTGAATTTTTACTTAAGTGAGAAGCAGAAAAGGAAAATAAAGATG
Source organism: Lactobacillus sp. XV13L (assembly GCF_059900875.1). Lineage (NCBI taxonomy): Bacteria > Bacillati > Bacillota > Bacilli > Lactobacillales > Lactobacillaceae > Lactobacillus > Lactobacillus sp. XV13L. The sequence goes on from NZ_JBWXGD010000003.1 coordinate 64,097, forward strand.
CAGCGAGCAATTATCTTTGGTGCCACGGGCGGAATTGGCCAGGCAATTTGTGCCGATTTGGCACAGGCGGGCTGGTCGCTCTACGTTCACTGCAGCCGTAATTGGTCTGCGGCGAGCGACCTGAGCGAGCGGCTCAGGCGGCAATACCCACAGCAGGATTTCATCCCGGTTAAGCTTGATTTTTTGGCTGGAGATAGGGACTTGACTGCGTTCGTCGCGGACATGCTGCCTGTTAATGCCGCCGTTTTTGCCCAGGGCATCACGGACTACAATTTTGTCAGCGATGAAGACATGGGCAAGATTGCTGAGATTATACAAATTGACCTCGTTACGCCGATTAAGCTGACCGGCCTGTTGGAACCATTACTGGCTAAAAACGACTTTAGCCGGATCGTTTATCTGGGTTCCGTCTATGGCGGCAACGGCAGCGCAATGGAGGCAGTGTACAGTTCCGCGAAGGCGGGGCTGTCGCGCTTCAGTCAGAGCTATGCGCGCGAAGTGGCATCGGCCAACCTGACGGTCAACGTTGTTGCGCCGGGTGCGGTCAACACGGCGATGAATTCGCTGTTTGCACCCGAAACAATGGAAGAGGTCAGAGGCGAAATTCCGGCCGGGCGCCTGGCTGAGGGCAGCGATGTTTCCTACTGGGTCAGGGCGCTGCTTGACCGCCGCGCAGCTTACTTAACCGGCCAGACGATATACGTGAGCGGTGGTTGGCTGAAATAATAGTGAAATTAGTTATTGGTATATGATATACTCAATGTATAAAAAGGAAATTAAAGGGGTAATTATGGCTGATATCGGAGACAAATTACGCAGTGCTAGAGAGGCCAAGGGCCTTTCAATTGGGGATATTGAAAAGGCAACGAAGATTCAGGGCAGGTACCTGACGGCAATTGAGCAAAATGATTTTGACAAGCTTCCCGGAGAATTCTACGTGCGGGCCTTCATCAGGCAATACGCCCAGGTTGTTGGCCTAGACGGCAAGGAACTGCTCAGTGAATTTCACAAGGAGATTCCCAGTGTTGAACCCGAGGAATACGTTAAGGATTCGATCGACAACAAGAGCGAAGAGGTAAGCAAGACGACCAGCAGCAAGAAAAAGCTGTGGCAGGATTACCTCCCCCGGATCGTTGTTGGCGTAGGGGTTATCGTTGTTATACTGGTGTGCTATGTCGTATACGCACACTTCTCATCCAATAATAACCAAAACAATGACACCGCAAACGATGTGGCTATTTCTTCGGAGAATACGCACAAGTCCAAGAAGAAAAAGAAGGTCAAGAAGAACCCGGTAAAAATTAGGCAGGTAGCGGTCAACCAGTACCGGGTCACCGGCCTGAAATCAAACCGCAACCTGGTCGTTCGCGCCGGGGACCAGGCGACGACTGTTTCTATCGCAATGAACGGGGTTAACCAGGGCGGGCAAACTCTAGCGGCCGGGCTCAAGCACACGGTGAGGATTCCGGATACTGCTCAAACAGTAGTGGTGACTTTCAGCAACGCCCGTGGGACCTCGATTTCCATTGGGGGCAGGAAGGTGCCGTACGACGTGCAGTCTACCGGCCTGACGCTGACCTTCTTCATCGGCAACCGCCGCGCGCCGCAGCCGGGTTCATCGACTGCCAACCAACAGAATCGCTCCGGCTCCACCACTGGCACCGCTAATTCCGGCACCGCTCGTACCAACCGGCCAAACCAAAATAAGAACCAGGGCCAACAGCAGCAAAGCGGCAATAATAGAACTAACGGGACGAATAATAGCGGGCAGACCGGGCAGAGTGGTCAAACTGGACAGACCAGCCAAAATGGCGGCCAGACCGGTCACGACAATAACCAGACCACTGGCAACGGGCAGAACAATCATTCTGAGGGTTCCTCGTCTGGCAATAATGGTAGCAATAACTAAATGTTGTAGAAGAGGAGTTAAGAATGAATTTACCAAATAAATTAACGGTTTTACGGATTTTTATGATCCCGGTCTTTATTTTGATCGTGATCTTTGGTGGGAATGCGAGCGTCCAGGTTGCCGGTACTACGGTCTACTGGAGACTGGTGGCTGCCGCGGCGGTCTTTGCCGTTGCGTCTGCCACCGACTGGTTTGACGGCCACATTGCCCGGGCCAACAATCTGGTGACGAACTTCGGCAAGTTTGCTGACCCATTGGCGGACAAGATGTTGACGATGACGGCATTCATCATGCTGATACCGCTGAACCTTGCACCGGCCTGGATCGTTGCAATTATTGTTTGCCGCGAGTTGGCCGTTACGGGGCTCAGGCTTATCCTGGCGGAAAACAAGGGCCAGGTTATGGCAGCCGCAATGCCCGGCAAGATTAAGACGACGTGCCAGATGCTGTCGATTATCTTTCTTTTAATTGGGGACTTTTATTACAGCGGAACAATTCTGCTTTACCTTGCCCTCATCTTTACCATCTACTCCGGATACGATTATTTCCGCAGTTCATGGGATGTTTTCCGCGGTTCGATGTAGCAAAAACAGGACTGCTTTAAAAAAACACTAACAGCGTTAGTGTTTTTTTCTTGCCGCAATTGCGGCAAAAAACTGCCGTCATAAAGGCATAAGTTTGCTTAACACACGTTACATTGCTAAGATTGAATTATACTATCAGTGAAAAAGGGGGATTTTATGGGAAAGAAGATACCAATGGTTGAGTTCAAGGATGTCACGAAGCTGTATCCCAAGATGAAAAAACCTGCCGTTGCCAATATCAGTTTTGAAATAGATCAGGGTGAGTTTTGCTGTCTGATCGGTACCTCGGGCTCGGGCAAGACCACGTTGATGCGGATGATCAACCGGATGAACAGCGTGACCAAGGGCGAAGTGCTGGTCGAAGGCAAAGACGTGAAGACGCTCAACCCGGTCGACCTGCGCCGTCACATCGGCTACGTCATTCAGAATAATGGCCTGATGCCCCACATGACGATCCGTGAAAACATCATTCTCGTTCCAAAATTGCTGAAGTGGTCCAAGGATAAGCTGAACAGCGAGGCGCACAGGCTGATCAAATTGGCCGAATTGCCCGATTCTTACCTTGACCGCTACCCGGGCGAATTGTCCGGGGGTCAGCAGCAGCGAATTGGCGTTGTGCGGGCGCTGGCTGCCAATCAAAACCTGATTTTGATGGACGAGCCGTTCGGGGCGCTTGACCCGATAACGCGTGAAAGCCTGCAGGATATGGTGCAAAACTTGCAGGTGCAGCTGGGCAAAACGATTGTCTTTGTCACGCATGACATGGATGAGGCGTTGAAGCTGGCCACGAAGATTGTTGTTTTGCATGACGGGCAGCTGATTCAGGTGGGCACGCCGGATGATATTCTGCGGCACCCGGCCGATGACTTCGTCAAGAGTCTGATTGGCGAGGAACGCCTCTCTGAGGCCAAGTATGAGACGGTTAAGGTCAAAAACGTGATGTTGACCACGCCGGTCAAGATTAACCTGGGTGCTTCGCTAACCGAGGCCCTGACAATGATGAAGGAGCGCCATGTGGACACGTTGCTGGTTGTTGACGATGATGACCACCTCAAGGGCTATGTCTCAATCGATATGCTGCAGCGCAAGTACCACAAAACGCGCAGCGTCAGTGACATTCTCATCACGGATTTTGCCACGGTCGGCCCCGACGAGTACCTGCGGGATAATTTCCGCCGCATCCTGAGCCACAGCGGGCAGTACGTGCCGGTTGTCGATAAGGACCAGCACCTGATTGGCATCGTCACCCGCTCCAGCCTGGTTAATGTTGTTTACGAAAAAATTTGGGGCGACAAGACGCCCCTGCATACGCAATCCAAAAAAGAGGCGAATTAGTATGTCGGTTTTTTTAGCTCAGCACGGTTCAGAATTGATTGTCAAAACCTGGCAGCAAATCTACATTGCGGCCATTTCGCTTGCGTTGGGCATTATTGTGGCGGTTCCGCTCAGCGTTCTTCTGCTGAAGTTTCCCCGCACGGCCAAGGTCGTAATTGCCGTTGCCAGCATGCTGCAGACGATTCCCGCCCTGGCGCTCCTGGCGATGATGATTCCGTTTTTCGGGGTCGGGCAGGTGCCGGCGGTTATTGCGCTCTTTTTGTACAGCCTGATGCCGATTCTGCGCAACACATACGTGGGCTTGACGAGCGTCAATCCCGATACGGTTGATTCGGCGCTTGGTCTGGGCATGACGAGGATGCAGCTGATTATGAAGGTTGACATCCCGCTTGCAATGCCCGTGATTATGGCGGGCATCCGTCTTTCGGCCATCTACGTCATTGCGTGGGCAACGCTTGCTTCCTACATTGGTGCCGGTGGCCTGGGCGATTTTATCTTTAACGGGCTCAGCCTGTACCAGCCCGACCTGATCCTGGGTGGGACTATTCCGGTAATTATCATGGCACTTTTAACGGATTACCTGCTGGGCAAGTTGGAACGGCGGATTACGCCTAAGGGCATATGAGGAGGACGCTGATGAAAAAAGATTTCAAAAAGATAACGCTGGCGTTCCTCGCTTTCGTAGTCATGGTGGCTACCAGTGCCTGCGGCCTGCCGGGCTTGGCGGATACGCGGGGCAGCAGCGCAAATATCCGGATAACGGCACTGACCACTACGGAATCACAGATAGTTGCCAACATTATCGCGCAGCTGATTGAAAAAGAGACGCCCTACAAGGCTTCGATTGTCAACAACCTCGGCTCGGCCCCAATGCAGCACCAGGCCCTAGTGCGCCACGACGCCGATATCCAGGCCGCTGCTTATGACGGGGGAGAACTGACGGCCAACTTGTTGCTGCCGCCGATCAAGGACTCGCGCCGGGCAAACGCCACGGTGCGCCGCGAGGTCAAGAAGCGCTGGGACCAAACCTACCTGCACACCTATGGCTTTGCCAATAATTATGCGTTCATGGTACGGAAGAAGGACCAGCAAAAATATCGTTTGTACAAAATTTCGGACCTGAAGAAGGTGGAAAACAAGTTTTCCTTCGGCGTTGCGTCCGAGTGGGTCAATGCGCCCGGCGTGGGCTATCCGGCCTTTCAAACGGCGTATGGCATGACCTTTAGCAAGGCGCACCCGATGAACATCGGGCTGGTTTATTCGGCCCTGAAGAGCGGCAAGATGAACGTCATCCTGGGCTACTCGACCGATGGCCGCATTGATTCCTACCACCTGCATCTGCTCCAAGACGATAAGCACTTTTTCCCACCCTACAACTGCGGCATGCTGATCAATAATTACCTGCTGCGCGAGCACCCGGAACTAAAGCCGCTTTTGCGGCGTCTTGTCGGCAATATTAACGTGCATGAGATTCGCAAAATGAACTTCCAGGTGGATGACAAGCTGCTGGAACCAGCAACCGTTGCCCGCCAGTTTTTAGTGAAGCACAATTACTTTAGGGGGCAAAATAATGGCTAAGTTATCTTTATGGCGGCAGTTTATCTATTATTATCAGCATAATGGCGGCTACGTGCTTGAGCAATTCAACCGCACGTTTCTGATTTCAATATACGGGGTCCTGTTTGCCGCAATCATCGGAATTCCAATCGGTATTTTCATTTCGCGCAATGCCCACCTGGGCGACTTTGTAGTGGAAATTGCCAACTTCATCCAGACCATTCCCTCGCTTGCCCTCTTGTCAATCATCATGATCGGGCTGGGCCTTGGCGTCATGACGGTCATCGTTACCGTCACGCTGTATTCGCTCTTGCCGATCATCAAGAACACGTACACGGGCATGCGGAACGTCAACAAGGACATCATCGACTCCGGCAAGGGCATGGGCATGACGAAGCTGCAGCTGCTCTACATGGTGCGCCTGCCGCTGTCGCTGTCCGTAATAATTGCCGGCCTAAAAAACGCGCTGGTCATCGCGATCGGGATAACCTCAATCGGTTCGTTCGTTGGCGCGGGCGGTCTGGGCGACATTATCATCCGCGGAACCAACGCCACGAGCGGCAGCGCAATAATTTTGGCGGGTGCACTCCCGACGGCCTTGATGGCCATCATGGTCGACCTGCTTCTGAATTTTATGCAAAAATGGCTGCAGCCCCGGGGACTCAGACGGTAAAATTTTAGGAGAAATGTGGCTTTTTTGGCGTAATTAATAATGCAAGGCAAAAAAATCAAAACGCTTGTTCGCTTTTTCTTGCAAATAACAAGTGAATCAAAGTATAATTAACGAGGATTAATTAACGATTATTAGAGGAGGAAAACAAGTCTTGGCCAAAGATGAAAAGAAGGCTGCGCTGGACGCGGCACTGAAGAAAATTGAGAAAAATTTTGGCAAGGGTGCCGTTATGCGGATGGGCGATAAGGCAAACACCAAGATTTCAACCGTTCCGTCCGGTTCGCTTGCGCTAGACGCCGCCCTCGGCGTGGGTGGCTACCCCCGGGGACGAATAGTTGAAATTTACGGACCAGAATCTTCCGGTAAAACCACCGTTGCACTGCATGCGGTTGCTGAGGTCCAGAAACGCGGCGGCACGGCGGCCTATATCGATGCCGAAAACGCAATGGATCCGGCCTATGCCGAGGCACTGGGCGTTGACGTGGACGCGCTGATTCTGTCCCAGCCCAACACGGGTGAAGAGGGCCTCCAGATTGCTGATACCCTGATTAGCAGCGGTGCCATCGACATCCTAATTGTTGACTCCGTTGCGGCGCTTGTTCCGCAGGCTGAAATAGACGGCGACATGGGCGATAGCCACGTCGGGCTGCAGGCCCGTTTAATGAGTCAAGCCCTGCGCAAGCTCTCCGGCAACATCAATAAGACCAAAACAATTGCGATTTTTATCAACCAGATTCGTGAAAAGGTTGGCATCATGTTTGGCAACCCGGAGACCACGCCTGGTGGTCGTGCGCTCAAGTTTTACGCGACCGTTCGGCTTGAAATCAGGCGGGCGGAGAAGATTAAGCAGACCGGCGGTGAGATTACCGGTAACCGTGTCAAAATCAAGGTGGTCAAGAATAAGGTTGCCCCGCCGTTCAAGGTTGCCGAGGTTGACATGATGTACGGCCAGGGGATCTCGCAGAGCGGTGAACTGCTTGACATGGCGGCCGAAAAAGATATTGTCAACAAGGCCGGCTCGTGGTATTCATATAATGACGAGCGGATTGGCCAGGGCCGTGAGAACGCGAAGAAGTACCTGGAAGAGCACCCGGATATTTACGCAGACGTTGAACAGCAGGTGCGCCATGCCTTTGGCATCGATGAGGACTCGATTGCCGACCGCGAGGACCCGGAGAAGGTCAAGGCGAAGAAGGCCCAAGAAGTCAAGCCTGCAGAAAAGGAGGCTTCCGCAGATAAGGAAGCCGATAGCAAAAGCAATTAGAGTTGAAGAGATTAACCTTGACCTGTAAAGTGGTCAAGGTTTTTTCTATTAATTGACATAACCCTTGCGGTTCTTTATCATTAATACTGTGTGAATAATCTTAAAAATAAAAAAGGCGATAGTAATCATGACAAAAATAATTTTGATTCCCGTCGCGATTGTTATTATTTCAATTTTAATGGGTGCAGATATTGGATACCTTATCCGCAGGGATATCTGGGAAAAGAAGGCGCAGAATGCGCAAAACGATGCCGACCATATTCTAACTGAAGCAAAAAAACAGGCAGCTTTAACTAACTCTGAAGCTTTGCGACAGAAGGTGCTAGTAGAGCAGAGTGCGCAAAACACCAAGAAGGAAAAAATTCTTGAGGCGCAGGAAAAGATTCAGGGCTACCGGCAAAAAGTTGAAGACGACCTGAACGTCAAGCGTGCCGAAATTGCACGTGACAACAATCGTCTAAAACAGCGTGAGGATACGCTTGACCACAAGAACGAGCTGCTGGTGGAACGTGAAAATGGACTAGCCAAGAAGGAGGAACAATTAAAGAAGGACCAAACTGAACTGAGCAAGAAAGTTCAGGATGCAAATGATTTAATTGAACAAAGCCAGCAAAAGCTTTACGAAGTTGCCCACTTAGACCAGGAACAGGCGAAGAAGCTTGTTCTGAATCAATTATCTGAGCAATTGTTCAAGGAGCGGGCAGAAATGATTAGGAACAGCAATGAAGAAGTTCATGCCAAGGCCGATCATTATGCGCGCAAGGTAATTATTGATGCAATTCAGAGCAGTTCTGCCGATACCGTTGCCGAAACCACGGTTTCGGTGGTTGACTTGCCCAATGAAGAGATGAAGGGACGGATTATCGGCCGTGAAGGCCGCAACATCCGTTCATTTGAAGCCCTCACTGGTGTGGATCTGATCATTGATGATACGCCTAAGGTTGTTACCCTCAGCGGGTTTGATGCGATCAGGCGGGAGATTGCCAAACGGGCAATGGAGCGTCTGGTTAAAGACGGTCGGATTCACCCAGCTCGCATTGAAGAGATGGTGGACAAGGCACGCAAAGAAGTAAACGACGATATTTATGAAGCGGGTGAGAGCGCCTTGATGGAGCTGGGGATTCACAAGATGAACCCGGAACTAGTCAAGATACTCGGCCGGCTTAAATATCGGACCTCTTACGGGCAAAATGTTTTGGGGCACTCAATTGAAGTTGCCAAATTAGCCGGAACAATGGCTGCTGAACTTGGTTTAAATGAAAAATTAGCGGTTCGCGCGGGATTATTACACGATATTGGAAAAGCCATCGATCATGATATTGAAGGTTCACACGTCGAAATTGGCGTTGAGTTAACCAGGAAGTACCATGAATCAGATGTAGTTGTTAACGCAATTGCGGCGCACCACGGGGATGTGCCGAAGTTATCGTTTATTGCCGAACTGGTTGTTGCGGCAGACACGATTTCCTCGGCCCGGCCGGGCGCCAGGAGCGAAAGCTTGGAAAACTATATTAGACGGTTGACCGAGCTTGAGCAGATTGCCAAGCGGTATGACGGGGTCAAGCAGGCATACGCCATTCAGGCCGGACGTGAGGTCCGGGTGATGGTGGAGCCGGAGAAGATTTCGGACGACCGCATCACCGTTTTGGCACGTGACATTCGTAACCAGGTTGAAAAAGAACTGGATTACCCCGGTAACATTAAAATTACCGTTATCCGCGAAAAACGCGTCGTTACAGTTGCAAAATAGGCAAAAAACTGGATCTTTGGATCCGGTTTTTTGTTTGCCTATTTTTACTGTGACTTATATCACTAATTCGCAAAGAGCTGTGGCGTAGTTAGACATAAAATATCGCAATTAATTATATTTTGCTAAAATGAAAGGGTATACAATAATAATTAAGTGGAGGGAGATAAGCTGTGGGCCAAGAAGAAACACGCGAGTGTAAGGACTTTTTGCAGGAGTTGGGTTATCCGTTTGACTCGATTTCTGGTTTGCTGGATGCCGGTGCAATAAGCAAGTATTTAAACTCAAAGTGGATCAAGAATTCACATGTGTTTGAAATCCTGGATAAAAAAGCAAGCGACAAGCAATTACTGAAATGCAGCGACGTCCGCAATTTTTACCAGTTTATGCCACCGTATTTTGCTGCACTGTCAAGTAAGAATGGCAAGCAGGCAATTTTCCGCTTAGCGTCTTATGAGCAGTTGATTGGTCCACTGAAATTAGGCACATTTAAGGAGGGTGAGAATTTACGAATTCATATCAGTTACCTTGACCAGTACCGCAAAAGGTCTCGCTTTAGTCTTCTGGTTGATCAGTTGTCGTTGGTTAGCATGTTGCGGTTTGGTACGAATAAACGGGTTGAGCCGGTTTCAATCGGCAGCATGTTCACTTATGGTCCGGATATATCCGCGTATCTGGGGATTGCCCCGCAGAAGAGCGTGGACAATTATCTGGTGTTCAAAGAGCAGGATTTGCTTCAGTCCTTTATTACCCAAAACGATATACTCTGGAATTTCATGGAGCCGGGTTTAAAGAAATACATTGGCGAACTGAACGTTGATCCACCCTTTGCAGCCGTAGTGCAGAACACGCTGTTCCGGCTGATTGCCGGGGGTAACTTTCAGTTGAAGGACGTAGCAAACTCAATCGGTATCTCGCCACGCACTCTCCAACGCTGGTTGGAAAAAGAGGGAACGACCTTTGAAAAGCAGCTAGTCACAGTTCAAAAATTCCTAGCACTGAACTTGCTTCAGGACGTGAACATAGATACAGCTGAGGTCAGTTTCTTAGTCGGTTTTAGCAATGTAACAACTTTTTATAAGGCCTTTAAAAAGTGGACGGGCAAGACTGTGCTTACGTACCGGCACCAGGTTATTATAAAGAAAAATAAGGATAACCAAGAAATGTAATACTATAAAGAAATCTAAAATGAAAGGAATCTAAAATGATTTTAAAAGATAATGAAACGTGGAATGCAAGCTATGACGTTGTTGTAGTTGGGGTTGGCGGTGCTGGTGCGACGGCTGCCCGTTTTGCGGCGGATAATGGAGCTAAGGTGCTGCTGGTGGATAGCGCACCCGAAGGTCATGAGGGTGGCAACACTCGTTATTGTGGTCAGATTGTCCAAGCCGGCTATGATTTTAACAAGCTGAAGAATTATTTCTTGCAGATGACGGCACCACTTGATCTCGATGAGCAAGTCTTGGACACCTTTGTTAAAGGGATGGTTAACTTGCCAGCTTACTTCACCAAGTACTTGGGTGGCCCAGCCTTCAGCGTCAGAAAAAATCCGGGGAATAAAAACGTGGCGCTCCTGGCTTACATGATTGCCGAGTATCCGGAATTTGAGGGAGCCGAAACGAATGACGATTTACTCATTCACGACCATATTTTTGATGCAGCTTTATGGAAAAGGCTGCGTCAAAATGTTCTTAATCGAAGTGATAAAATTGATGTGCTCTACTCAAGTCCGGCCCAACATCTGCTTCAGAATAGCGACAAGACAATCATTGGCGTTCAAATAGAAAATGGAGGTAGGCGGTTCAACATCAAGGCTAGAAATGGTGTTATCTTGACTCTGGGTGGTTTTGAAAACAATGAGCAGATGATTCAGGACTATCTTGGTGAAACAAGACTATTGCCATACGGGTCACTGTACAACAATGGGGATGGCATCAAGATGGCAATCGAGGTTGGCGCAGACTTATGGCACATGAACAATTATGAACCGGGCGGCCCGGTCAACATTGCGGCTCCTAAGGGCCAGCGGGCGCATAGCACGATGGCGTGGACGGAACTCTTTAAGGGCTCCCTCATTACAGTTGGCGATGACGGCACCCGTTATATTGCGGAAGACGATCCTACCCGGCACGGTCACCGCTACAATCACGGCATTTGGCGGATTCCGCTAGCTCAAGTGCATCCGCACCTGGTTTTTGACCAGAAGAAGTACGATGAGTTTATGGCAAGTGTTAATGACAACTTCCAAAAGGAAACTCTAGCCAAGGTTGTAAAGTCGGATACAATTGCTGAGCTCGCCAGAGAAATCAACGTGGATTCAGCCGTCTTGGAAAATACCATCGAAACCTATAATTTCTTTGTTGACCAGGGCGTGGATTACCAATACGGCCGTAAGCCAGAATCGATGGTCAAGATTTCGCTGACGGGTCCGTTTTATTCTTTGCCCCAGCAGCATACGATGCTCAATACCCAGGGTGGACCGCGGCGCAATGAAAAAGCTGAGGTACTGGACACAAATCATGAAGTTTTGCCACACTTATACGCTGCTGGTGAATTGGGGCATGTTGGTGCTAACCAGTACAACGGTGGCGGTGATATTGCTGATTGTCTGATTTTTGGCAAGATTGCTGGCGAAAATGCGGCTAAAGTTAAGGAAAAGGGCTCAGTTATGGCTACCAATGCGAGTTCAACCGTTATTGACGCAGCCTTTCCGACATCTGCGCTCAGGGCCAAGACTTATGAAACTGATAAAAATCAGTACATTGGCAAGTCGACAAGCGGAATAGGTAATGAAATCGTTGTGCGCGTGACTGTTGATGACCAAAAGCAGCTGCGTAAAATTGAAGTCTTAAAGGAGAGCGAGTCTCCTGATTATGGCGGCAAGGCCATCAAGCAGTTGCAGGAAAGAATGGTTAGAGAAAAGACGACCGACGTTGATGCGGTGTCAGGTGCGTCTGCCACAAGCCGTGCCTTCAAAGAAGCCGTTTCATCTGCGACGATGCAAGCTAAATAAGAAGAAGGGTGAGAGTTTATTATGGCTAATTTAAGGGATGGGATTTACCAAGGAACTGGATCCGGCAACCGTGGTCAGATTCAGGTGTCAGTCACGGTTAAGGATAATGCAATTAAGGCGGTTAAAATCGACCAGCAGGATGAAACAAGAGGCATTAGTAACGCTGCCCTGAAAATAGCCCCCGAATTAATTGTTGAGCACCAGTCGTATAATATTGATGCGGTCACGGGTGCGACCATCAGCTTCCAGGCGGTGCAAAAGGCCGTAAAGGTCGCTGTTGCTAAGGCCGGCAATCCGAAGGGCTTGGATAAGAAGGTTGATTTGAGGAATACGACGCAAGAAAGAGAGCACCGAGATTACCGTTACGTTGATCCTGCTAGTCTAGATTTTACTGATGAAGCGGACGTCCTAGTTATTGGCTCGGGTGCAGCTGGCCTGTCGGCCTCGATTGCAGCCAGCCAGAAGGGCGTCTCTGTTCTCTGCCTTGAATATACGTCCAGCTACATGCTCTCCGACATGACTCTGTCGGGTGGCTACTATAACGCTGGCGGTGGCACCAGCCTGCAGGAGGCACAGGGCGTTGCAGACTCAAAAGCAAACTGGAATAATTATCTCAAGGCCGTTGGCCAGGGCTACGAGGATCCGGACATGCGCATGACAATCGTTGAACACGGTGCCGAAGACTATGAGTGGCTTGCAAACGACGTTGGTGTTCACTTTGAAGAGGTCCAGCAGATTGGCAATGAGGACGCCATGAAGAAGTACGCTGTTCCAGCGGCCCGGTCACACCTCACGGTAGAGAAAAGCGGCTACGGTCTCTCCAAGCCATTGTTTAACAAGGCCAAGGAGGTTGGCGTCAAGTTTATCTTTAATATTACCGCAGAGAATTTAATCACTGACCGGCAGAATCGTGTGATTGGCGTGCACACTAATAAGGGCAATTACCGTGGCAAAGGCGTAATTGTTGCCACCGCCGGTTTCTCACGTAACAAGGAGATGTTGAAGAATTTTGCACCTGATTTTGCTGTTGGTAAATCCTATGGTTCAATTCGCCAGATGGGCGATGGTATTACCATGGGAGCAGAAATTGGAGCTAAATTAAAAGACATGTGGATGCCAATTGCCCAGTCAATTGGTACGCAGTCGGGTGATAATGTCTGCATTGGGCCCCTCTGCACTGCTTGGACCAAGCCTTACATTTGGGTTGGAACTGATGCCAAGCGGCACTTCAGAGAAGATATGTACTTTGAGTTTGCGTCAAAGAAAATTGCAGGTTTAAATCAGGGCTTTGTCTGGCTACTCTTTGATGGGGGCATGGCTAATGAGATGCCCACTGCATTTTCCGCTCCCGCTCCTTCACCGCACCTTAAACGTGAAGTCGAGGACGGGTACTTCAAAAAGGCAGACACTATTGAAGAATTGGCCCGACAGATTGGCCTTAATCCTAAAGTTCTGCATGAAACACTTGCACGGTGGAACAAAGATGTGGCCCAGGGCCGGGATACAGAATTTGGACGTGAGAAGGACCTGACGGCCTTTAAAGCGCCGTATTATGCGGCCAAGCTTGCACCGTCGACCCCGGACATGGCTGGTGGTTTAAGCATCAATATCAAGTCTGAAGTCTTAGATAATCGCAATCAGCCTATTGCCAACCTCTACGCCGCCGGTAGTACAACTGGTGGCTGGCGCGGGATGATTTATCCGGGTTGTGGCATGGGCATTACCAACGCGGTCGTCTTCGGTAGGATTGCCGGTACAAACGCTGCTGACAATGCACAAAAAAAGTCTGATACTAGTTCAGGTGCATCACTAGCATAATGAAAAGGTCAAACTGAAAGGTTTGACCTTTTTTGGTCGACGCATTTAGCCAGTGTGTACACTTATAAACGGCTCAAAATCTTATTTAGCGATACAAATTGGCTGCACCGGTAATTAAGTACGACCATTAAGCTGTGCAGCGATTTGTGCATTTTTGGGCAACCTTGTATAATTAAGGCAACTTAACGATGAAAGTAGCTAACTATGTTTAAAATTATTGTTGAAATATTCTTTTTGGTGATCATCCAGGCTGCCATTACTCCCTTTATCAGGCGGCTGGCCTTTGTTCTGGGCGCCGTCGATAATCCCAATAAGCGGCGGATTAACAAAAAGCCGATGCCAACCTTGGGCGGATTGGGCATTTTTGTCACTTTTAACATCGGTGTCTTTGTCCTCATGCGGGAGCAGTTTCCCACCCACGAGGCGTTTAGCATCCTCTTGGCGTCCAGCGTAATTGTGCTCACGGGCATCATTGACGATATTATGGAACTAAAGCCGAGGCAAAAGATGCTCGGCATATTTACGGGCGCCATGGTCATCTACTTTTTGGGTGGCATCAAGATGAACGTGCTCAACCTGCCCTTTGTGAATAAGCAGATCAATTTGGGCTGGTGGAGCCTGCCCGTTACAATTTTTTGGATCCTTGCCTTGACCAATGCGGTTGACCTGATTGATGGACTCGACGGCTTGGCTGATGGGGTGTCAATGATCTCGCTCATCACGATGGGGATTGTGGGCTACTTTTTCCTGCACACGGGGCAACTGTATATCCCCATCGGCTGCTTCATGCTCGCGGCATGTCTGCTGGGCTTTTTGCCGTACAATTTTCACCCCGCTAAAATGTTTCTCGGTGACACGGGTGCACTTTACATCGGCTTTATGATTGCCATTTTTTCGCTCAAGGGGCTCAAGAACGTTACATTTATTTCGCTGCTCGTCCCGGTCACGATTCTTGGAGTGCCAATCACGGACACAATCTACGCAATGATTCGGCGCAAGCTCAATAACCGGCCGGTTTCGGAGGCTGACAAGCACCACTTGCACCACCAATTGATGAAAATGGGGCTGACGCACCGGCAGTCAGTGCTTGCAATTTACGCACTGTCGCTCGTCTTTTCGTTTATATCGCTGCTGTTTTTGCTTTCGCCGGTTTGGGGGATGTGGCTGCTGATTGCCGGTTTAGTTCTTGCTTTGGAGCTTTTTGTTGAGTCGATTGGCTTATTGGGCGAAAAGTACAAGCCCCTCTTGCAGTTAACGCAAAAAATAATCAACTCGCGCAGCAAAAAGGATCCCACCGTTGAGGTGTGGCACCTCGGGCAGGACAAGCCGGATCAATTGAAAAGCAAAAACAAGCCCGGGGCGGACAAGTAAAAAAGACTGGCAATACCGTTTTTTAAAGCGGTAGCTGCCAGTCTTTTTTTGTTAGGGCAAATTATTGCGGGACGGTGACCACACCCTTACTGTTCGTGGTAGTTGGTGGCGCTGACCGGGAGCTCATTGTAGCGCCGGTCGCCCAAGGCAAATTCAATCTTGCAGGCCAGGAGGTTGGTCAGCTTGTCCTCAAGGTCCTGCTGGGCGTCTTCATCGATAAAGAGGTGGATGGCGACGTCAACGCCGTAGTCGATGTGGGCAACGAAAATCTGCTCTTGGGTTAAAAAATGCTGGACCTCGTCAAAGCGGTTGTAGGGAACGTGAAAAATGAGCTCCTGCTGCAGGACGCGCTTGACCACTCCGATGGCCTCGACGCCCTTGGTGACGCTGTTTGAATAGGCCCGAATCAGGCCGCCCGCGCCGAGCTTGATCCCGCCGAAGTAGCGCGTGACAATAACGGTCACGTTTTTTAGGTTCATCAGCTGAAGGGCCTTCAGTTCGGGCACGCCCGCGGTCCCGGACGGTTCGCCGTTATCGCTGGCCTTGACGTGCTCGTCGTTGGGCCCAATCGTGTAGGCGTAAGTGTTATGGGTTGCATCGCGGTATTTTTGTGTGGCTCCTTCAATCGCCGCTTCGGCTTCGGCAACTGTCGTGGTTCGCACCAGGGTTGCGATGAAGCGGCTCTTTTTGATGGTCAGCTCGTGGCTGCCGTTTTCTTTAATCGTTAAGTAATTTTGCGTCTCTGGCAAAAGATCTGCCTCCTTTTTGCGTAGTTAATGGTGGAGGGTGAGAGTATGGAAAATTTAACACGCCTCGCCGGCCGCCAGTGGATTAGCCGTCAAGAGGATTTTAGCATAAGAGCGGGACTAACCAAAGTCAGGGCGATTGAAAATGGCCGCTGCAGCCGCTGTGGCGCCACGGTCACCGCCAAGCTGCCCGGCGGACGCTTCTACTGCCGGGCCTGCATCGGAATCGGCCGCGTTGTTGAGGGCGACTGGCTGGTGCGCTACACAGGCAACGGTGCGTTTCCCCACCTTAAAAACGGCGGTCTGACGTGGAAGGGCCGGCTGACCGCGGGGCAGGAAAAAATTGCCCGCAGCCTGGTGGCTAGCCTGGATAAAAAGGAGAGCGTGCTTGTGCATGCCGTTACCGGTGCCGGCAAGACAGAGATGCTCTTCCCCCTGGTTGCCGCGTGTTTGGCCCGCGGGGGCCGCTGCTGCATTGCGACGCCGCGCATCGACGTGGTCAATGAACTGTACCCCCGTTTTCAGGCGGCGTTTGGCGCAGTCGCCATCGGCAAGTACCACGGCCGCGAATTTAAGGAGCCGGGACTAGAGCAGCTGACGATTTGCACGACGCACCAGCTGCTCAAGTTTTTCAGTGCGTTTGACCTGCTGGTCATCGATGAAGCAGATGC
Source organism: Lactobacillus sp. XV13L (assembly GCF_059900875.1). Taxonomy (NCBI): domain Bacteria; kingdom Bacillati; phylum Bacillota; class Bacilli; order Lactobacillales; family Lactobacillaceae; genus Lactobacillus; species Lactobacillus sp. XV13L. The sequence continues at coordinate 80,785 of NZ_JBWXGD010000003.1, forward strand.
CTTTCCCTATGCCGGGGACGAGCAGCTGCACTTTGGGGCACGCAGCGCGGTCAGGGCCGGCGGCATGCGCGTTTACCTCACGGCCACGCCGACTAAAGACCTGCTCCAAGAAGTCGCAGCGGGCCGGATGCAAGTCCTGCGGCTCAACCGCCGCTTTCACGGTGGTCTGCTGCCGGTTCCCCGTGAGCGCTTTTTTCTGCGGCCGTTTTTACAAAGGGGCCGGATCAACGCCCACCTGCTGCGAGAGATTGTGAACGCAATTGCGGCCGGCCACCCCTTGCTGCTCTTTGTTCCGCGGATTGATCAGATTCCGCTCTATTTGGCTGCCCTCAGAAGGGAAGACCGCCTACAGGGCGTTGCGCTTGCCGGGGTGCACGCCCGGGACAAGGACCGCTTGGAAAAGGTGGACGAGTTCCGGTCTGGAAAGCTGCAGCTGCTCGTTACCACGACCATCCTGGAACGCGGCGTCACCTTTAAGAACGTGTGGGTGATCATCGTCCAGGCCGACGACCAGATTTACACCGCATCGAGTCTCGTTCAGATTGCCGGGCGGGTTGGCCGTGCGGCAGACGACCCAACGGGACTTGTGGAGTTTTGCTATCGCAAATACACGGCTAGTATTCGCCGGGCGGTGCGGCAGATCAGGGAGATGAACGAATGAAAAAGTGCCTTCTGTGCGGCCAGGACTTCGTTTTGCCTGTCCCGCTCCTGCGCCTTTTTTCCCGGCACGGGGCTCGTGCGTCCTGTATTTGCGGACGCTGCCTGGCCCGTTTTCGCCGCCTTCCCCAGAAGCGCTGCCGGGTGTGCTCCGGGCAGCTCGAAGACGGACAAGCAGGGATGTGTGCGGATTGCGTGAGGTGGCAAAATATTTACGGCTCCAACCTGTTGCACAACCAGGCCCTCTACCGCTATAACGAGGCCTTTCACGACCTGATGGTCAGATACAAGCGCTACGGGGACTACGTCCTGCGCCACGTTTTGCAGGAATTGTGCTACCGTGAACTGCACAAGCGTCATGCCGATTTTTATGTGCCCGTGCCGACGTCGCCCGAACACAGCGCTAAGCGCCAGTTTGATACGGTCAGTGCCATTTTTGGCGATCTGGTCCACCTGACGCCGATCTTGGGCAAAAAGCCGGGTGGGGGCGCGCAGGGGGAAAAAACACGCCGAGAACGCCTCGAGAGCCAGCAGAATTTTTTTGTTAAAGAAAGGCTTAAGTTTAATTTAAATAATCATAAAGTTCTACTGCTGGATGATATTTATACTACTGGTCGAACGCTGTATCACGCTCGGGACGCGCTTGCAGCGGTTTTTCCAAAAGCCCGCATCATGAGCTTCTCAATTTGCAGGTAGAATTATCTTGTTCTGTGCTTTTAAGTTTTGCTATAATATAGATAACGTAAAACTGCACGAGCAGTTGAAAGGAGAGTCTCATATGTTAAAGTATAATATTCGTGGTGAAAATATTGAGGTAACCGATGCTCTAAGAAGTTACGTTGAGAAGCGACTGAAGAAATTAGAAAAGTATTTCGAGTTGAATCAGGACATGCTTGCCCATGTTAACCTGAAAGTATATCGTGATCACACGGCTAAAGTTGAAGTTACCATCCCACTGCCATACTTGGTATTGCGAGCAGAAGAGACAACTGATGACATGTACCGCAGTATCGACTTTGTTTCCGAGAAGCTGGAGAGACAGATCAGGAAGTTCAAGACGCGCGTCAACCGCAAGAGCCGGGAGAAGGGCATGAACGACTTTTTCGTCGAAGCAGCAGCGGAAGAACAGGATGACGATACAAAGGACAACAGCGAATTTGCTATTGTCCGCAACAAGCATATTGGCCTGAAACCGATGAGTCCAGAAGAGGCAGTTTTACAAATGAACATGCTGGAACACGATTTCTTTGTTTTCCAGGACGCTGAGACCGACGGCACCAGCATTGTTTACCGGAGAAATGATGGCCGCTACGGTTTGATTGAAACAAAATAATAATGTTATTTAGGCGGGGCCTCACCTCTTGTGTGAGGTCTTTGTTTTGTTTATTTTTCATTTAGGGCCAATCATGTTAGAATTATCATGTGTTTTTATACTTTACTACATATAAGGATCGATTAAATGGCAAACATTTTAAAGAAGCTATACAACAACGATAAAAGGGAACTAAAGAAATTCGAAAAGATTGCGGCTCGAGTTGAGAGCCATGCCGATGAATACAGCAAGCTCTCGGACGAGGAGCTAAAGGCCAAGACGCCCGCATTCAGGGAACGGCTGCAGAATGGTGAAAGCTTAGACAGTCTTATGCCTGAAGCATTTGCGGTTGCGCGTGAAGGAGCCAAACGCGTGCTCGGCTTATTTCCGTTCCACGTACAAATCCTGGGTGGCATCGCCCTGCACTTTGGCAACATCGCCGAAATGATGACCGGTGAAGGCAAGACGCTGACCGCAACCATGCCGGTATACCTAAACGCCTTGACAGGCAAGGGCGTGCACGTTGTTACGGTCAACGAATACCTGTCCAGCCGTGACGCCGAGGAAATGGGCCAACTGTACAGGTGGCTCGGCCTAACGGTCGGCCTGAACCTCAATTCAATGTCGCCGGATGAAAAGCGGGAAGCGTACGCCGCGGACGTGACCTATTCAACCAACTCTGAACTCGGCTTCGATTATCTGCGGGACAACATGGTTGTCTACAAGGAGCAGATGGTTCAGCGTGAACTTAACTACGCAATCATCGATGAGGTTGACTCAATCTTGATTGATGAGGCACGTACCCCGTTGATTATTTCTGGCGAAGCGGAGCAGGCCAACGGCGACTATATCCGTGCCGACCGGTTTGTTAAGACGCTGCATGAAGACAAGAGCGACGAGGATGCCGATGACAATGAGGATCACGGTGACTACAAGATTGACTGGCCCACTAAGACAATCTCGCTAACCAGGACGGGTATCGAGAAGGCCTGTGAGCACTTTGGGCTGAAAAACCTGTACGACGTTGAAAACCAAAAGCTGGTCCACCACCTGGACCAGGCTCTGCGGGCCAATTACATTATGCTCAAGGACATTGACTACGTGGTCCAGGACGGCGAAGTTCTGATTGTCGACTCGTTCACCGGGCGTGTAATGCAGGGTCGGCGCTATTCCGACGGCCTGCACCAGGCAATCGAGGCCAAGGAGGGCGTTCGGATCCAGGAAGAATCCAAGACGCAGGCCACGATTACCTACCAGAATTTCTTTAGAATGTACAAAAAATTATCCGGCATGACCGGTACGGCCAAGACGGAGGAAGAGGAGTTCCGTGAAATCTATAACATGCAGGTCATCACGATTCCGACGAACCGCCCGAAGATCAGGAAGGACCGTTCCGACATTCTGTATCCTACCCTGGACTCCAAGTTTGCCGCAGTTGTTGATGAGATTAAGGAGCGCCACTCTAAGGGGCAGCCGGTTTTGGTTGGTACCGTTGCGGTTGAAAGCTCCGAACGATTGAGCATGCTGCTTAACCAGGAGGGCATTCCGCACGCCGTCTTGAACGCTAAGAACCACGCTAAGGAAGCACAGATTATCATGAATGCGGGTCAGCGCGGTGCCGTTACGATTGCCACTAACATGGCCGGTCGTGGTACCGATATCAAGTTGGGGCCCGGCGTCAAGGAATTGGGCGGTCTGGCTGTTATCGGTACCGAACGGCACGAATCCCGCAGAATCGACAACCAGCTGCGGGGCCGGTCTGGCCGTCAGGGCGACCCGGGCGTAACCCGCTTCTACCTCTCGCTGGAAGATGATTTAATGAAAAGGTTTGGGGGCGATCGGGTCAAGAACTTCCTGGACCGCTTGTCCGATAATGATGACGACAAGGTAATCGAGAGTCGTTTGATCACCCGGCAGGTTGAATCTGCCCAGAAGCGGGTAGAGGGCAACAACTATGACACCCGTAAGCAAACCCTGCAGTACGACGATGTTATGCGTATTCAGCGTGAAATCATTTACGGTGAACGGATGCAGGTCATTAATGAGGAGAACTCACTGAAGGACGTTCTGCTTCCGATGATCCGGCGTACCATTAACAGCCAGGTCGACATGTTCACGCAGGGCGACCGTAGCAAGTGGCGGCTCGATTCGCTGCGCGACTTCATCAGCTCGAGTCTGACAACCGAGGAAAAAGCGGCTGAAATCGACTTCAAGACCATTACGGTGTCGGAGTTAAAGCAAAAACTGTACAATCTGGTAGAGAAGAATTACAAGGAGAAGGAGCAGATTCTAGCCGATCCGTCCGAGATGCTCGAATTTGAGAAAGTGGTTATTTTGAGGGTGGTTGACGACCGCTGGACCGACCACATCGATGCCATGGACCAGCTGCGCCAGTCAATCAGCCTGCGGGGTTACGGCCAGCTCAACCCGCTGGTCGAGTACCAGGATTCAGGCTACAACATGTTTGAGGAAATGATTTCAAATATTGAGTTTGACGTGACCCGTCTATTCATGAAGGCTGAGATCAGGCAAAATCTTACCCGTTAAAAGTTAAGGTTGAGGGGAAAGCGGCTGCTTTCCCCTTTTGCTGTAAATTGATTAAGGAGAATATTAGTGATGGAACTAAGCGAAATTCAAAGTGAACTGGACAACTTAAAGAAGCGTCTTGATCACTTTAGGGGGTCTCTTTGACCTCGAAGCGATTAACGAGAGCATTCTGGTCAATGAGAACAAGATGCAGGAGCCCTCTTTTTGGAATAGCCAGGAGAAGGCACAAAAATTAATCAGTGAAAACAACGTGCTGAAGGAGAAGAGGGATTCCTTTTTAAGCCTGCAGGAAAACTACCAAAATGAGGTCACGGCGGTCGAACTGCTCCGCGAGGAGCCGGATGCGGACCTGCAAGAAGAGGTTGAACGCGACCTGCAAAAGCTGCAGGACGAATTTCATGAATATGAGATGGACCTGCTGCTGGCGGGCAAGTATGACAACCACAATGCGCTGCTTGAAATCCACCCCGGGGCCGGGGGCACGGAAGCGATGGACTGGGCCCAGATGCTGCTGCGGATGTACCAGCGCTATGCTGATAGTCGCGGCTTTGCGTTTGAAATCAGCAACTACGAGCCCGGTGAAGAGGCCGGGCTCAAAAGCGTCAGTGCCCGGATCAGCGGCAAAAACGCATACGGACTGCTCAAGTCCGAAAACGGCGTTCACCGCCTGGTGCGGATTTCGCCGTTTGACGCGGCCAAGAGGAGGCACACTTCCTTTGCATCGGTCGAAGTGATTCCCGAGGTTGACGACAGCATTAAGATTGATATTAATCCGAAGGACCTGCGCATTGACGTCTACCGTTCAAGCGGTGCCGGTGGTCAGCATATTAACAAGACTTCTAGCGCGGTGCGGATCACGCACCTGCCAACGGGTTTTGTCACCACCTCACAGGCGCAGCGCTCGCAGCTGCAGAACCGGGAGACGGCGATGAACGAATTGCGGGCCAAGCTTTTTCACCAGGAAGAGGAGAAAAAGCGCCAGCACAAGCAGGAACTGAAGGGCGACCAGAAGGAGATCGGCTGGGGTTCGCAAATCAGGTCCTACGTTTTCCACCCTTATAATTTGGTTAAAGATATGCGCACGGGCTATGAAACGGCCGATACAAGTGGTGTAATGGATGGAAAGTTGCAGCCGTTTGTTTACGCGTACCTGCAATGGCTGCTCGGTCAGGATAATCCGGAATAGGTGATAAAATGAGTTTTTGGGGAATTGTTGGCCTCGTTTTGCTGGCGGTGGTCATCTTAAGTATTTTGTTTGCGGTGTTTCACATTTTGATTATGCTGTTGCCCGCGGTTGTCGTGATTGCGGCGCTTATTTGGCTGATCAACCGCTTTACCAAAAAAGACGACGATAATGCGCCAACTGGTTCACGGTTTGACCAGCAGAATTGGTCCGAACCGTGGGGTGAAAATGGGTCCCAATTGCGGCGCAAGAAGGTCCGTGATGCCGAAACCAAGGATGTGGATAAATAATCTAAGGGGGCAATTGAAATGGCGAAAGCAGTCAAACTGAAAAATTTAATACGTGACAACAAGATTGTGCACGTCGTCCAGGGCAAGCAGTACATTGCGGATAAAGAAATAGTGGTTTCCGATATTTACCGGCCCGGGCTGGAACTGACGGGCTACTTTGATTTTTACCCCAAAAAGCGGATCCAGCTGCTGGGGCGCACGGAGATCTCATACGCCGCCCGGTTGGACCACGAGAGCCTGGTGCACGTTTTTGGCAAGCTGTGCACGGAGGCCACGCCCTGCTTCTTTGTGTCGCGTTCTTTGCGTGTGCCGCCGGAACTGCTGGTTGCTGCGGATGAAGCACACATTCCCATCTTGTCTTCCCACGAGTCGACCACCTACGTTTTGAGCATTCTGACCGAATACCTGCGTGAGCGCCTGGCGGTTCGGGATACGATCCATGGCGTGCTGATTGAGGTCAAGGGCTTAGGCGTTCTGCTCACCGGTGATTCCGGGGTCGGCAAGTCTGAAACGGCACTGGGGCTAATCCACCGCGGGCACCGGCTGATCGCGGACGACCGGGTTGACGTCTACCAGAAGGACGTGGAAACCGTGATGGGCGAGTCGCCGCAGATTCTGAAGCACCTGATGGAGATCCGGGGCATCGGAATCATCGACGTCATGGACCTGTTCGGTGTGGGCGCCGTGAAGAACCGTGAGAGCATCAAGCTGGTGATCAAGCTGGTTAACTGGGACAATAGCGCCAACTATGATCGCCTGGGCTTTGAAGAGAGCAAGCGTGACATCTGCAACGTCGAGGTTCCCCAGGTGACCATTCCGGTCAAGGTGGGACGTAACATGGAGGACATCATCGAGATCGCGGTGATGAATTTCCGGGCAAAGCAGATTGGCTATAATGCAACCGAGACTTTTGACCGCAACCTGAGCAAGCTGATTGCCCAAAATTCCCGGAAAGATGCAGAAAAGGATAATGATAAATGATTCTCACAATCAATCCGGTTGCTTTTACCCTGGGCGGCCTGAGCGTCAAGTGGTATGGCGTCATCATGGCGGTTGCAATTATCCTGGCCGTCTCGATGGCAATCGTAGAGGGCCGCAGGCGGCAAATTGCAAGCGATGATTTCCTCGACCTGCTATTGTGGGGCGTCCCGCTGGGATACGTAGGCGCCCGCGCCTATTACGTAGTTTTTGAGTGGGGCTACTACGCCCAGCACCCCGACCAGATTATTGCAATCTGGAACGGAGGGGTCGCTATTTACGGCGGCCTGCTTGCCGGCCTGGTTGTTCTCTTAGTATTTTGCTACCGGCGCATGCTGCCGCCCTTTTTAATGCTCGATGTGATTACGCCGGGCGTCATGGCCGCCCAGATCTTGGGCCGTTGGGGCAACTTCATCAACCAGGAAGCACACGGTGGTCCTACCACGCTGCATTTTCTGCAGTTGCTGCACCTGCCGGAGTTTATCATCAGCCAAATGAAAATCGGCGGCGTTTACTACCAGCCCACTTTTTTGTATGAGTCGCTCTTCAACCTTCTGGGGCTGCTCCTCATTCTGGCTCTGCGCCACCGCAAGCACCTGTTCAAACAGGGTGAGGTCTGCATGCTTTATGTCGGCTGGTATGCGGTTGTGCGCTTTTTCGTTGAGGGGCTGCGGACCGATAGCTTATACTTGGGCGGCGTCATCCGGGTCTCGCAATTGTTGAGCCTGATTTTGTTTATTGTGGTTCTCGGTCTGTTTTGCTACCGCCGCATGGTGGTCAAGCCGAAGTGGTACCTCGATGGCAGCGGCCTGAAGTTTCCGTACACGCGGGATTAGCACAGTATTATTTGAAAGAGAGACTGGAAGAAAATGGTAAAAATTGCAGTTTTAGGAGCCGGCTCATGGGGCACTGTTTTGGGTTCGATGCTTGCCGACAACGGTAACGAGGTTGTGCTTTTTGGCAACAATGAAAAGGTTGTCCGTGAAATTAACGAGCAGCACACAAACACCCACTACATGAAGAATTGGAGCATCAATACGGCGGCCTGGGCGACAAGCGACCTGAGTCAGGCACTGGATGGGGCAGCAATTGTCCTCTTCGTTTTGCCTACGCAGGCCATTCGCAGCGTTGCCCAGAATGTGGCTGCGGTCATGGCAAAAAGCGGGCAAAAGCCGCTGATCGTGACAGCCACGAAGGGAATTGAACCGGGCTCTAAGAAACTAATCTCGGAGATCCTGGAAGAAGAGCTCTATCCCGCCAATCCGGACCAGATTGTGGCAATTTCTGGTCCAAGTCACGCGGAAAGCGTTGCCGAAAAAGACCTTACCGCCATTTCCTGTGCTTCAACCAGCATGGAAAACGCGCGGCGGGTGCAGGAGCTTTTTTGCAATGACTACTTCCGCCTGTACACCAACAACGACCTGGTGGGAGTCGAGGTGGCCGGTGCGGTCAAAAACGTGATTGCGATTGCGGCCGGCATCCTGGTGGGCAAGCACTACGGCGATGACGCCAAGGCTGCACTGATGACCCGGGGCCTAGCCGAAATAACGCGCCTGGGCGTCAATTATTTTGGAGCCGAGCCGCTGACCTTCAGCGGTCTTGCGGGCATCGGCGATTTGATTGTGACCTGCACCTCGGTCAACTCGCGCAATTGGCGCTGTGGCAAGCAGCTCGGCGAGGGCAAGAGCCTGGACTACGTGCTCAAGAACATGGGGCAGGTGGTCGAAGGCGCTACGACCGTCAAGGCGGTTCACGAGTTGTGTCAGGAAAAGCAGATTGACATGCCAATCAGCGAAGCGATTTACCGCGTCATGTATGAAGGTGCCAACGTTGATGACGAGATTACGCGGATGATGGGCAGAAGTCCCAAACAGGAAATTAGACTTTAGTCCGGTGTTATAGTATTATTTACTTACTAAAAATAAGAATGTTACGGGGAGAAAAACATGACAAAAAAATATGACGTAATCATCATTGGTGCAGGACCCGGTGGATTAACCGCGGCCTTATATGCTTCCCGGGCCAACTTGGCAGTTTTGCTCCTTGACCGTGGTCTTTACGGCGGTCAGATGAATAATACGGATGCAATTGACAACTACCCGGGGTTCAGCGAGATTAAGGGGCCGGAACTCGGCGAAAAGATGTATAACTCAATCATGCGCTTCGGCACCGAGTTTGAGTACGGTGACGTGCAGTCGGTGACGGTAGACGGCACCGATAAGATTGTCAAGACCGATACGGGTGAATATAGTGCGCCGGCACTGATCATTGCCACCGGTGCTGACCACAGTCACCTGGGCGTTCCCGGCGAGGAGGAATATTCGGGCAAGGGCGTTTCCTACTGTGCCGTCTGTGACGCTGCTTTCTTCAAGGATGAGGACATCACGGTTATCGGCGGGGGCGACTCCGCAATTGAAGAGGGGATTTACCTCGCCCAGAGTGCGAAGTCAGTGACGGTGATCCACCGGCGCGACCAGCTGCGTGCCCAGCCGACACTGCAGAAGCGCGCCTTTGCGAACGAGAAGATGCACTTCATTTGGAACGGCCTGACCGAGTCAATTGACGGCGACGGCAAGCGGGTGACCGGTGTTACCTACAAGGATAAGGAAACAGGCGAAGAGAAGAAGCTGGCAACGCACGGCGTCTTTATCTACGTCGGCGTGATCCCGCAGACCGCTCCTTTCAAGGAGTTAGGCATCACCGATGAAAAGGGCTGGATACCGACCGATGAGCACATGAAGACGAAGGTCAGCGGCATTTTTGCACTCGGTGACGTTCGGGCCAAGGACCTGCGCCAGATTGCCAATGCCGTCGGTGATGGCAGCATTGCTGGCCAGGAGGCTTACAACTACCTGCAGGAACTAAATGATTAATAAAGAATAATTAAAGAACTCAGTTTGAAGGCTGAATTCTTTTTTATTTTGCAGATAGCGCGATCGATAAATGCTAGAATAAGAGTTATCAAAATGAAATAGCACAATAATTTTACGATAGAATCGAGGACTAAGCTCCATGAGCGCAGAAGAAATTTTTCGAAAATGGCAGCAAGCACCGCACATGCCCGATTACCTGCGGGACCAGCTGGCTGAATTAGGGCAAGACCATCAGTGGATTGAGGATGCGTTCGGGCAGGACATCAACTTTGGCACCGCGGGAATGCGGGGAAGGCTTGAACCGGGCACCAACCGGATTAACCTGTTTACGGTTGGCCGCGTTACCGAGGGTCTCGCCCGTCTGATCGATGAAGAAGGCGCCCAGGCGCAAAGGCGCGGCGTGGTGATTTCTTTTGATTCCCGTTACCATTCGCGCGACTTTGCCGAGCATGCAGCCCGGGTTCTGGGTGCACACGGCATTCACGTTTACCTCTTCGATGACTTGCGCCCAACCCCAGAATTGTCTTACGCGGTCCGCCACCTGCACACTTACGCCGGCATCAATATCACCGCTTCCCATAACGCCAAGCAGTATAACGGCTACAAGGTTTACGGCGCGGATGGGGCCCAGATGGGACCGGAAAATGCGGACCGGGTTTTTGACTACATGCAAAAGGTGGACGACATCTTTGGCGTTGAGGCTGCTCCCGTTGAGCGCCTCCGCGCGCAGGGAATTCTGCAGCTGATCGGCGAGGATCTTGATGAGGCCTACCTGGACGAATTAAAAACCGTCAATGTCAACCACCAGTTAATCAGGGAAAACGCGGACCGCCTAACGCTAATCTACACGCCACTCCACGGCACGGGCAAGATGCTCTATGAGCGCGCGTTTAGACGGGACGGTTTTACCAACGTCATCCCCGTACCGAGCCAGTCCATCGTTGATCCCGAATTTCCGACGACCAAAAAGCCAAACCCGGAATACCGCGACGTCTTTGACCCGGGCATTGAACTCGCCGATGCCAAGGGGGCAGATCTGATTATCGCAACGGATCCCGATGCCGACCGCATGGGCGCGTGCGTCAGGACGAAGGACGGCAGTTTTCAGGTCTTGACGGGGAACCAGATTGCGACCCTCATGATTTACTACCTGCTGGTTAACCTGAAAAATAGCGGCCGGCTGAGTGCTGACTTTGAGCTCGTTACCTCGGTTGTTTCCAGCAACATGCCGCTTAAGATCGCACGCGCTTTCGGCATCAAAACCAAGTCCGTTCTTACCGGATTCAAGTTTATCGGCGAGGAAATCGACCGCATGAACAAGGAGCACGACGGCAAATTTTTGATGGGGTTCGAGGAAAGCTACGGCTACCTCTTCAAGCCCTTCGCGCGCGACAAGGATGCGATGCAGGGCGCGCTTATGTTTGCCGAGGTGGCAGCTTACTATGCATCCCGTGGCATGACCGTTCTTGACGGCCTCCAGGAAATTTGGCAAAAGTACGGCACGTCCTACGAAATTACGCGGGCGGTTGAGATGCCCGGCATCGGCGGCCAGAAGAAGATGGTGGCACTCATGGCCAACTTGCGCAGCAGGCACTTAGACGCGGTTGCCGGCGTCAAGGTAGTCAAGACGCAGGACTTTTGGACCCAAGTGGAAACGGCGGCGGGGCAGGAAACGCCCCTTGCTGGCTTGCCGAAGTCGAATGTCCTGAAGTATTACCTCGAAGACGAAACCTGGCTTGCGCTGCGCCCGTCTGGCACCGAACCGGTTATTAAGGTTTACGTTGGCGTCAACAAGCCCGACATCAAAACCGCGATGGCGGCCGCGGCCGGCTACCAGGATGCTCTGGCGCAGCTGCTCAGGTAAAGCAAATAATGTGCGAAAATACGTTCGGTAGAGTAAAATATACCTGTGAATTAAAAGTTGGACTTTTCGTCCAACTTTTTTACGAGGAGCGAATCTATGATTAAAAGACAAGATAAACGCAAATTTGAACTTGTGTCCAAGTTTAAGCCGGCGGGCGACCAGGAACAGGCAATCGATCAACTGACGGCTGGTTTTAAAAAGGGTTATAAGGAACAGATCCTTGAGGGGGCCACGGGGACGGGCAAGACCTTCACGATGGCCAACGTTATTGCCCGGCTGAACAAGCCGACGCTGGTGATTTCGCATAACAAGACCCTCGTGGGGCAGCTCTACGGTGAATTCAAGGAGTTTTTCCCGCACAATGCGGTTGACTACTTCGTCTCATACTACGACTACTACCAGCCCGAGGCCTACGTGCCCCAGTCCGACACGTACATCGAAAAGGACTCGGCGATCAACGATGAGATTGACCAGCTGCGCCACCAGGCGACTAGCGACCTCATGGAGCGCAACGACGTCATTGTGGTGGCGTCCGTGTCCTGCATCTATGGGCTAGGGGACCCGCATGAGTATGCGGCCAGCGTGATTACCATCCATGAGGGCGACGATTACGGCAGGAACGTTTTATTGCGCAACCTGGTCAACATCCAGTACGACCGCAACGATATTGACTTCCAGCGTGGACGTTTTCGCGTACGCGGAGACGTTGTCGAAGTCTTTCCGGCGGGCAACTCCAACCACGCCTACCGGATTGAGTTTTTTGGCGATGAAATCGACCGTATCGTTGAAGTGGACTCACTGACCGGCGAGGTGATTGGGGAGCGGGAAAGCATCTCGCTGTTTCCCGCAACGCACTTCATGACCAACGATGAGCAACTGCGCCGGGCACTCAAGGCTATTTCGCAGGAAATGAAAATCCAGGTAAAGGATTTTGAGGGGCAGGGCAAGCTGCTTGAGGCCGAACGGATCAAGCAGCGGACCACGTTTGACATGGAAATGATGGGTGAGGTCGGCTACACCAACGGGATTGAAAATTACTCACGGCACATGGAGGGGCGCAAGGAGGGCGAGCCGCCGTATACCCTGCTCGACTTCTTCCCCGATGACTTTTTGATTCTGATTGACGAGTCGCACGCCACGATGCCAGAGATTCGCGCAATGTACAACGGTGACCGCAACCGGAAGAAGACGTTGATCGACTATGGCTTTCGTTTGCCCTCTGCGCTTGATAACCGGCCGCTTAAATTAGAGGAATTTGAAAAGCACGTCCGGCAGATTATGTACGTGTCGGCAACGCCGGGCGACTACGAGTTGGCCCGCACCGACCACAAGGTGGAGCAGATTATCAGGCCGACCGGACTGCTCGACCCCCAAATAGAGGTTCGGCCGGTCGAGGGCCAGATTGACGACCTGGTGGGCGAGATCAACCAGCGCATTGAGAACAACGAGCGTGTTTTCGTCACGACCTTAACCAAAAAGATGTCGGAAGACCTGACCGACTACCTCAAGGACCTTGGCATCAAGGTGCAGTACCTGCACTCCGACGTTAAGACGCTGGAACGGATGCAGATCCTGCGGGATTTGCGCCTGGGCAAGTATGATGTCCTGATTGGGATCAACCTCTTGCGTGAGGGCATCGACGTCCCGGAGGTTTCCCTGGTCGCAATCCTCGACGCGGACAAGGAAGGCTTTTTGCGTGCCTACCGGCCGCTCGTACAAACGATGGGTCGGACCGCGCGCAACGCCCACGGCGAGGTCATCATGTACGCCGATACGATCACGGACTCGATGCGCCAAGCCATTGAGGCAACCAGGAGAAGGCGCAAGCTGCAAATTAAGTTTAATGAGGAACACGGCATGACGCCGCAGACGATTGTCAAACCGATCCGGGACGTCATCTCTGCCACCAAGGTAGCGGAAGTGGCTGATAGCGACAGTTTTGCCGACCTGAACTTCGACGAATTAACCGCCAAGCAGAAGAAAGACATGATCAAAGACCTGCGCAAGCAGATGCAGGATGCGGCCAAGAAGCTGGACTTCGAAGGTGCTGCCACTCTGCGCGACGCAATCATGGAACTTGAAAGTTCAACGCGCAAACCGATTAAGAAAAAGGGAAAAACACTAAATGGTAAATGATAAAATTGTTATCCGTGGTGCACGGGAACATAACCTGAAGAATATTAGCCTGTCGATTCCCAAGGACAAGTTAGTTGTAATTACGGGCCTGTCGGGTTCGGGCAAGAGCTCGCTGGCCTTCGATACGCTGTACGCGGAAGGACGCAGGCGGTATGTGCAGTCGCTGTCGAGTTATGCCCGGCAGTTTTTGGGGCAGATGGACAAGCCGGACGTCGATTCAATCGACGGGCTGAATCCGGCCATTTCAATTGACCAGAAGACGACCTCGCACAATCCGCGCTCTACGGTTGGAACGGTCACGGAAATCAACGACTACCTGCGTCTGCTCTGGGCCCGGGTAGGGCACCCGCTGTGTCCCAATGACGGGACGCCAATCGAACGCCAGTCGGTTGAACAGATGGTTAACCGCATCTTGGCCCTGCCAGAACGCAGCCGGATTCAGCTCTTGGCCCCCGTGATTAGGGCAAAGCGGGGTGCGCACAAGGAGGTGTTCAAGCGGGTGCAGCGGGCCGGTTACGTGCGCGTGATTGTTGACGGCGAGATGCACGAGATTGGCGAGGATTTTGACCTCGATAAGAACAAGCGGCACACAATCGACATCGTGGTCGACCGGTTGATTGTCAAGGATGGTATCCGGTCGCGGCTGTTCGATTCGGTCGAAGCCGCATTGCGTCTGTCGGACGGCTACATGAACGTTGACGTCATTGGCGGTGAGACGCTGAACTTTTCGGAATACTACGCCTGTCCCCAGTGCGGGTTCACGGTGGGCGAGATGGAGCCCCGGCTCTTTTCCTTCAATGCCCCCTTTGGTGCCTGTCCGGACTGCGATGGACTGGGCGTCAAGCTGGCCGTTGACGAGGACCTGGTGGTTCCTGACCGTGCCAAAACGCTGGCTGCAGGTGCGCTTGTCCCCTGGAAAAACTCCAAATATTACACTGCGATGCTAGAGCAGGCCTGTGAGGCACTCAAGATCCCACTCGACAAGCCCTTTAACAAGCTGACAGCCAAGCAGCAGATGACGATTTTGCACGGCTCTGACAAGAAAATCAAGTTCCACGTTACCGGCGACTTTGGCGTGAACGATGCCACTGCGCCCTTCGAAGGCGTGATGGACAACGTGGAGCGGCGCTACTTGCACCCGATGTCGAAGTTCATGCGGGATGCAATGGGCAAGTACATGACGGAGCTCACGTGTGCCACGTGCCACGGTAAAAGGCTGAACCGCAAGGCGCTAGCCGTCAAGGTGATGGGCAGAGACATTGCGGAAGCATCGGAATTGCCCATCAACCGTGCACTCGACTTCTTTGGCAAGATTGACCTCAATGAACAGGAGACCGCTATTGCCAAGCCGATCTTAAAGGAAGTGCGGGACCGCTTAAACTTTTTAAACAGCGTCGGACTCGATTACCTGACGCTGTCGCGGTCGGCCAATACCCTGTCGGGCGGCGAGGCCCAGCGGATACGGCTAGCTACGCAGATTGGTTCCAACTTGTCGGGCGTTATGTACGTGCTTGATGAACCGTCCATCGGGCTGCACCAGCGCGATAATGACCGCCTGATTGCGGCCCTTAAGCGGATGCGCGATCTGGGCAACTCCCTGATTGTGGTTGAGCACGATGACGAGACCATGAGGCAGGCTGATTACCTGATTGACATGGGTCCCGGTGCGGGCGCGAATGGCGGCGAGGTGATGGCAGCTGGCAGTCCGCAGGAAGTTGAAAAAAGTGCTCAGTCACTGACGGGGCAGTACCTGGCCGGTAAAAAGTTTGTGCCGGTGCCGCTGAAGCGGCGCAAGGGCAGCGGCAAGAAAATTACCGTGAAGGGTGCAGCCGAAAATAACCTGAAGAACCTCAAGGTGGACTTTCCGCTCGGCAAGTTTGTAGTGGTGTCGGGCGTTTCTGGCTCCGGCAAGTCGACGCTGGTCAACACAATCCTGAAGCGGGCACTGGCCCAAAAATTAAACCGCAACCAGACGAAGCCGGGCAAGTACAAGTCGATTACGGGCTACAAGAATATCGAAAAGATCATCGACATCGACCAGAGCCCGATTGGCAGGACGCCGCGCAGCAACCCCGCCACCTACACCGGCGTTTTTGACGATATCAGGGCGCTCTTTGCCCAGACCAACGAGGCCAAGCTGCGGGGCTACACTAAGGCCCGCTTCTCCTTCAATGTCAAGGGCGGCCGCTGCGAGGCCTGCCACGGCGATGGCATCATCAAGATCGAAATGAACTTTTTGCCCGACGTTTATGTGCCATGCGAGGTCTGCCACGGCAGCCGCTACAACTCGGAAACGATGGAAGTCACTTACCGCAAGAAAAATATTGCGCAGGTCCTGGATATGACCATTAGCGAATCCTGCGACTTTTTCAAGAACATCCCCAAGATTGCCCGCAAGCTGCAGACGATTGTTGACGTTGGCCTGGGCTACGTCAAGCTGGGCCAGTCGGCCACGACGCTGTCCGGCGGCGAGGCCCAACGAATGAAGCTGGCTGCGGAACTGCAAAAGCTGTCAACGGGCAAGAATTTTTACATCCTGGACGAGCCGACCACTGGTCTGCATACGGATGACATCAAGCGCTTGCTTGAGGTTCTGCAGCGGCTTGTTGACCAGGGCAATACCGTTTTGGTGATTGAGCACAACCTGGACGTGATTAAAAATGCAGACTGGCTCATCGACATGGGACCTGAAGGCGGTGAAGGAGGCGGCGAAGTTGTTGCCACGGGTACCCCGGAGCAGCTCGCTACCGTCAAAAAGAGCTACACCGGGCAGTACCTTAAGCCGATTCTCGAGCGGGATACGGCTCTCACCAGGCGTGCAACTAAGAATTCAATCCAATAGTATTCATTTAATTTGGATAAAGAGTAAAATAGTCCACAAGGAGGAAAAAAGATGGATAATTTTAGTTTCGGGGAGAAGCGGGGCTTTAACTGGGCCGCCTTCATTTCCGGTGTATTAATGATAGTTGCCGGCTTATTCTTAATCCGTCATCCCGGTACGGCTCTGCACGCGTTTGTGCTGCTGTTTGCCATTCTGTCGATTGTGCAGGGATTTGTTTGGCTGGCGATTTACAGCCGCTTCCGCTACTTGATACCGAACAGCTGGTTGTCAATTGTTTCGGGGGTTTTGGATATTCTCATCGGCATCATGTTTCTTTATTCATACGATGCTGGTGGCCTCACGATTGCGTACCTGTTTGCCTTCTGGTTTCTGTTTGACTCAATCTCGGGGATCATCTTTTCGTGGCACCTGCGCAACGTTTCCAGCATCTACTCGTGGATGAACATAATATTGAATGTACTCGGATTGCTGATTGCGGTCAGTCTGATGTTCAATCCTGCCTTGTCCGCCTTGACGCTGATCTGGCTCGTGTCGTTTTGGCTGCTTATTTTTGGGCTAAACGAAATTGTGGCAGCCTTCGTCAACCGCTAGGCAAAGATAATAAAGCAATAATAAAAGTTCGTAAAGAGCTTTTTTTTTGCATAAACTTTGCATAAAAAAGTTGTGAAACGCCCGGTATGTTATAATTTTTGTAATGGGAGGCTGGCAATATGGCTGATGATAAAAAACAGTTGTTGATTGTGACGGGGATGAGTGGTGCAGGCAAGACCGTGGCCGCACATGCGCTCGAAGATATGGGCTACTTTGTCGTTGATAATTTGCCTCCGACGCTGCTTCCAAGCTTCTGGAGTTTAATTGTTGATTCGGATGACTTCACGAAGGTGGCCGTGGTGCTGGACTTGCGAATCAAGAGTTTCTATAAGGACCTGCTCGATGAAGTGAATTCGCTCGAGGACAATGGCAGCGTCCAGACTCGTATTGTGTTTTTAAATGCATCTGATGATACCCTGGTTGCCCGTTACAAGGAAACGCGCCGGGTGCCCCCGCTTGGTTCTGGCGGCCGGCTCCTTGACAGTATTAAGAACGAACGGCAGATCTTGACGGGCATTAAGAATCGGGCAAACGACATCATTGACACTTCCGAATTGAGTTCCAAGGAGCTAAAGCAAAAGCTCATCGCGGAGTTCAGCGGCAAGCAAAAGCAGGAGTTTGCAATCGAAGTGATGTCTTTTGGTTTTAAGTACGGGATGCCGATCGATGCCGACATCGTGATGGATGTCCGCTTTTTGCCCAACCCCTTTTATATTCCGGAACTGCGCCCGTTTACGGGACTGGACAAGCGCGTCTTTGACTATGTTATGGATAAAAAAGAAACGGTGACTTTCTACCGGAAGCTGCTTGATCTCATCCAGAGTGCGCTGCCTGGCTATATCAAAGAGGGAAAGAGCAAGTTGACGATTGCCATTGGCTGCACGGGCGGCCAGCACCGCAGCGTGGCAATCGCCCAGCAGCTAGCCCATGATCTAGCCCAGAATTACGCAGTTGATATCACGCACCGCGAAATTAGCCGGTATACGAAGAAAAGGTGAAAAAATGGTTTATAAGAATAACAAAACGGGCAGAGCCGCCACCGGCAAGCGGCCACGGGTAGTTGTAATTGGTGGCGGCACGGGCTTGCCCGTAGTGCTAAATGCACTAAAGGACAAGGATGCCGAAATAACAGCAATTGTGGCCGTATCTGATGATGGGGGCTCGTCGGGCTCGATTCGCAACTTCATTAACGTGGTTCCGCCTGGTGACATTCGCAACGTCCTTGTTTCCTTGAGCAATATTTCCCAAGAAGCAAAAGACATCTTTCAGTACCGCTTTGATTCATCGGACTCCTTTTTTTCAGGCCATGCGATTGGCAACCTGGTTATTGCGGCCCTCAATGAGATGCACGGCAATATTTTTGACGCCGTCCAGTCACTGTCCCAAATGATGAACGTGGACGGCCATGTGTATCCGGCGTCCAATGAACCCCTGACCTTGAACGCCGAGTTTATCGATGGCACCGTTCAGTCTGGTGAAAAGGAAATCACCGATATGGACAAGCGCATCAAGCGCATCTGGGTTACCAATACCAATTCAGATTCCGCACCCGAAGCCGTTGCCCCCGTTTTGGCGGCAATCATGCAGGCCGATGCCGTTGTTTTGGGTCCGGGCAGCCTGTTTACGTCCATCCTGCCGAACCTCATGATCCCCAATCTGGGCGAAGCCGTCCGTAAGACCCGGGCAGAGGTGATCTACATCTGCAACATCATGACCCAGCTCGGCGAGACCGACCACTTTTCGGACCGGGACCACGTGGCGGTAATCAACAAGCACCTTGGCGGCCACTACATCGACACGACCCTGGTCAATGGTGCCAAGATTGACATGGGGAAGTTCAACCCCAGCGACTACGATGCGTACATGGAGCCGGTTAAGAATGATTTCGCGGGTTTGCGCGCAGAGGGCTGCCGCGTGATCACCGACGACTTCATTGATCAGCGCAGCGGACTAGTGTTCCATGACGGCAAAAAAGTGGCGCGCGAGGTTATCAACCTGGCCTTCGCCGCGATGGCACGCAGAAAGGAATAGCGGATATGGCAAGCTATGCTAGCGGGGTGAAGAAGGAACTTACGGCGCTGCCGATTCATTCCGAGCACGCCAAGGCGGAACTGGCCGCCTTTCTGCGTATGAACGGCGTGCTTAACTACCATGATCACCAGTTCAGTCTGGATATCACGACCGAAAACCCGGCGATTGCGCGGCGCATCTTCTCACTGATCAAGAGCGCGTACCGGATTGAGCCGCTCCTAATCGTGTCGCGCAAGATGAAGCTGAAGAAGAACAACCAGTACCTGGTACGTTTGCAGACGCACGTGCGCGAAGTATTGGCCAACCTGGAAATACTGTCGCCGTCCGCGGGTCTCATTACCAGGATTCCCAAGCGGATTACCGCATCACGCGAGGGGGCGATGTCGTACTTGCGCGGTGCTTTTCTGGCCAGCGGCAGCGTCAATAACCCCGCAACGAGCCGCTATCACCTTGAGGTTTATTCGGCTTACGAAGACCACAACGATGACCTGCTTGAATTGATGAATCATTACTTTAACCTGAATGCCAAGAGCACTAAGCGCCGGCGGGGCTACATCGTTTACGTTAAGGAAGCCGAAAAAATCGGCGACTTTCTCCACATTGTCGGCGCCCTGAATGCCATGCTGGCCTTCGAAGACCTGCGCATCATGCGCGACATGCGCAACTCGGTCAACCGCCTCGTCAATTGTGACACGGCCAACCTCAAGAAGACGGCAACGGCGGCCGCCAAGCAGGTTGAGGACATTGAGCTGATTGAGCGCAAAATCGGCCTGGACAATATTCCCGAAAAGTTGCAGGGTCTGGCCCGTCTGCGTCTTGCCAACCCCGAATTGTCGCTGAAAGAAGTGGCCGAGCAGGTGCCGGATGGTCCCATTTCCAAGTCGGGAGCCAACCACCGGTTTCAGAAGCTGCATGAATTGGCCAAGAGCCTGGGCGAATAAAAAAGAATCCTTCACTGGTGAAGGGTTCTTTTTTTAGTGGCTTGAGGCAACAATCAGTTCAATTCCGCTATGGGCGATGCTTCTAACTATGTCTTTTGCGGGGACTTTATCGGTAATAATGGTTTGAATTTTATCTGATTCAAAGTCAGAAAGCAGGATATAGTCGTTTTTGCCAAATTTACTGTGATCAATCAAGAAAATAGTTTTTTGTGCACGATTAATAGCAGCTCTTTTCATGAAAGTTTGGTTTTCATCAGCCATATAAATTCCTCTGCTGTCAATGGAACTACATGAAAGAAAAGTTAAATTTGGGCGATAATTATGATTTAAATCATCAATTGCTTTGGGTCCTAGAATGGAGTTAGAACGGTAGGAAACTTGGCCCCCTAGTACTGATAAGTCAATGTTTTTAAGCTGCGTAACCTCGTCAACAATGTTAATGTTGTTAGTAATTACATGAATATTTTTCTTTCCTGCAAAATATTTTGGTAGAAAAGTTAATGTTGACGAACCGTCAAGAAAAATTGCAGCACCATCAGTAATTAATTCTGCAGCATATTTACAAAGTTTGTTTTTAATCGTAACATTTTCACTTTTTCTAGTTGCATATGCTATTTCAACGTTAGAATTTTCTAGCAAGCTAACGTATCCATGGGTGCGCTGAACTGTATTAGTGGCCTGGAGGCTAATAAGGTCCCTTCGTAAAGTAGAAATGCTTATTCCAAGTTCTTTTTGTAGAACATTAGTACTAATTCTCTTGTTGTGAGCTAAAATTTCAATTATTTTCTGTAGTCGATCGGCCTTAGATATATTCAAAATTACTCCTCCTAAATTTCTGAGAGTGAACCTTATTGGTTCTCTTTTTTTCGTTTGGATATGTTTAATTATAGCGTTTACAGCGACTAAATAAATTTAAATAGCAAGTTATCATGCAAAAAAATATTATATATCTTATTTGATTGAATTTTTTTGAACTATTTATTTTTGCAATAAAAAATAAATACTATTGCTAATCTATTGAAAGCGTTTTATAATATTATGTGTAAAATAAAAGTTCATAAAAGTTCAAACAAATGAACAAAGGAGGAAAAGATGAGTGAATATGCCGACTTGTTTACAAAAGAATTAATTTTTGAAGGAGTTGATGCTACAGATAGAGATGATTTATATCAAACAATTGCACGGAAACTTACTGAATCTGGAGTAACGAAATCGAGCTATTTTGATGCTCTGTGCAAAAGGGAGGATGAGTTTCCTACGGGATTAGAAACGCAATATCTTCCCATAGCTTTGCCACATGCAAATCCAGAAAATGTTAACAAAGCTTTTATTGCGGTTGTAAAAACTAAAAAAGAAATTGTTATGAAACAGATGGGCACTGACGAGGAGATGAGTACCAGAAATTTCTTCTTTTTGGGAATTGTTAAAGAAAAACAAGAATTGCAGGTTAAATTGCTGCAACGGTTTATGCAATTAATGAATGATAAAAATTTTGTTGATGGCTTTAAAAGGCTAGATGAACCAGCCAAAGTATATAAGTATTTAGTTGATAGATTTTGAAGGAGATTATCATGTTAAAAATTGTCGTTGCATGTGGAAGTGGAATTGCTACTAGTGAAACAGTCGTTGGCTCTGTGAAATCATTTTTGGAAGAGCACCAAGTTAGAGGGGTAGAAGTCGAGGCTACAGACTTTAAGCAATTGGCAAGTGTTTTATCAAACTACGATATCTATGTTTGGCTGGCAAAACCAACTCCGGAAATTCATGGTATTTGTCAAAAAGAAGGTATACCTGAAATAAATGGTGTCGATATCTTAACGGGATCCAAAGGTGACAAAACATATTTGGAACTTGTTAATGCAATGATGTCTTTGAAAAGTCTGGCTTAAAAGAAAGGCGATGAATGCAAATGGAAATACTAAAAAATATTGTTAATTATGTTTTAAATTTGGGTGCTGCTGTTTTTGTACCCTTGATTATGTTCATAATTTCAATAATTGCACGATTAAAGTTAAGCAAGGCTGTAAAGGCGTCTTTAACTTTGGGTGTTGCCTTTAGTGGAATGACGTTGGTTGTCAACTACATGACGGATTCAATTTCGCCTGCAGCTAAAGCCATGTCAAAAATGTTGCATTTGAGTTTAAACGCAATTGATCAGGGATGGCCAGGAGTAGCAGCTATTACGTGGTCATACAAGGCCGCATTTCTATTCTTTCCATTTTTACTATTAATTAATTTCGTTATGTTAACTTTTAACTGGACGAAAACATTGAACGTTGATATGTGGAATGTTTGGAATAAAATATTCACCTATGTTGTTGTGCTATATTTTACACATAACGCATTTTACGGATTTATTGTTGCAGGTATTCAAATTGTTCTAGAGCTCAAAGCTGGTGATATGTGGCAAAGGCATATTGAGGACATGACCGGGATTCCTGGAGTGACTGTTCCGCACTTTATAACATTATTTGCAGTAGTTTTAATGCCACTGAATAAGTTATTAGATTTCATTCCAATTATGAATAAGCCAGCGGACGCTAATGCTATTCAAAAGAAAATTGGTATTTTCGCAGATAATTCAGTTATGGGTGCAATTATTGGGGTCTTGCTAGGCTTTGGAGCGGGATATTCTGTTTCTGGTTCATTAAAATTGGCAATCGAAGCCGCTGCAGCGATGACAATGTTTCCTATGATTTCTAAATTATTTATGGAGGCTTTGAATCCTATTGCGAGTGCTATGAACGATATGATGAAAAAGCATTTCAAGGGTCGTCAAGTTTTCATTGGATTAGATTGGCCAATTCTTGCAGGTCGTAATGAGCTATGGGTTACTGTTATTATTCTTGTACCCGTTATGTTAATTATGGCAATGTTTTTACCTGGAAATACCGTTTTGCCATTTGCAGGAATTATTAATTTATCATTCGTAGTTGCTGCGCTTCTCTTAACTGGCGCTAACTTGTGGCGGATGCTTACCTTGGGAATTATAACTACACCATTGTTCTTATATGGCGCTACGTATTTTGCGCCTGTTATAACTAATTTAGCGAAGTCTACGGGAGCAGTTCATGTGAGTGCTGGTCAGCAACTCTCTTGGTCAACTTTTGAAGGACCAGATTTTAGATTGTTTTTTGCGCAGGCTTTTAATGGTAAGTGGTGGGCCATTGTTGCGGCACTGGTTTGGCTTCTAATTTTCATTTGGCTATATAAAGATCAAAACAAAGTAGCGTTACCAAGTAAACGTTATGCCACTAATCTGAATTTAGTTGATGAAAGTATTGTGCTTGATTCATCGAACAGTGCAGAACCGGTAAATAATAGTTGGACAATTTCTAATATTGACGGACTAGACTTTGCCAATGTGCATAAAAGAAAGTCAGATGTCCAATTTAAAAGAAAATTCAATTTGTCTGATATTGATAATACAGATTTTAGCAATTTTAATGGCTGATTATGAAGGAAAGTGTTTACATGAAAAACAAAACTTCCCTTTCTAAGGCTTATTCAAAAATTTGGTGGTCATTTGCGCTGTTCATCAATGTAATTCTGACAATTCAAGCAATAGTAACAGAAAATATTTTGGGTTGTATAAGTGTAACTTTATTTGGTCTGTTTATTGCAAAATACGGAGATCCAGTTATTTTTGCAAAGTATAATCAACAAAGGGAAATTAGATATCAAAAAGCACGTGCTAAAAGTAAACAATTAAAAAGAAATAGAAAAGGATAAAATAAAATGATAGAGAACTATAATATTACAAAAGAAAGATTGCCATTTGAAAATGAAAGAAAAGACATTGCTGAAGTAGCACGAGAAATGTTCAATCGCCAAATGACTAATGTTGCTGGCGGCAATATTTCAATCAAGATTACTCCAGATGAAACTTTTTCTTATGATGGACAAACATATTATGCAAATCATGATTATCTATTGATGACGCCAACGTTTATGTCAGAAGCGTGGTTCTCAAGATTAAGTGCTTCGCAAATTCTTGTTATTGATATGGAAACCGGTAAAAAGTTAGCGGGAGAAGGTCGATTGACCCGTGAAATAAATATGCATATAGGTGCATATAAAGCAAATAGTGGTATTCAAGTTGTTTATCATTCGCATGCACCTAAAAGCATGTTTTGGGCTACTATGGGACAGGATATGCCTAATCTAACAGAGATTACATCATTTAATATTCCATTAGGAAAAATCAAATGTTTACCATATCGGGAAGCATGTAGCAAAGAATTAGCAGATTTAGTTCACGATGAACTGGTTAAATTAGGCGATGATGCTAAGGAGAATATTTTTTTGCTCAATAGCCACGGGATTTTGATTACCGAAACGGATTTGCATGCTGCCGCAGAAGTTTTAGAGACTGTAGAATGGAATGCTGAAATTGCTTATAAACAGACAATTTTCAAGAAATTAGGAATTATAGACCAGTATCAATCACGAGGGAAAAGTACTAACGGCATGATTGATTAAAAAGCAAGAGTAATTACATATTCAAAAATAAAAGAGGCTAAACGTATTCGTGATAATATCACTGTTTAGCCTCTTTTTAATCAAAGTCATAATAATAGTTCTACAATTAAATCAATCGGTGAAGTAAACCCGCTAGATTGGATTCCAAGCCATCTAGCGGTTTTATTATGGTTAAAGTTACCGTCGAACAAAAATCACAGGCGCTTAGGCTAATTAAAGAAGTCTACAGTGGTCGCCACGTGGCCAAGATAATTAGCACAGGGTCACAAAAAAATTATGGTAGTCGATTCAAGCTTCAGATCTTAATTGGAAAAAATAATATGACTAGACTTAGCAAAATACTGCTTTTTTTCAGGATTACTCCCCCTAGCTTAATTGTGCACTGGCAAAACTATTTGATGAAGACGTGTTTGTTGTGCTTGATATTAATAGAAGCCGACTACCGATGAATAAAAACAAAAAATTAAAAAATAATAATAAATAATGTTTACAATTAATAATAAATAATTTATAATTTAATTTAACTAGCAATAGTTGAATTATTCTATCATGAAATAGTTATGTTTTAAAAGGGCGCAATTCATTGTGGTCAATGCTTGCAGTCGCGATTATTCAGCCGGCAGTGATTTCTGCGGGCGTGATAAAAGCGGCAAATGATGCTCAATGATATTGCCACGCGCCATTTTAACTCAAAGCGCGGATGATAGCATTCGAAAAGGATGGCAAGATTAAGGGTATTTCGGCTTTTGTGCTGTATAGCCGAGGAAAAGCGCTTTTTTCAGGCTACCGGCAAGGGTTATGCCCCGAAATTACGCTTTCTTGGTTAGAAAAGCAAAATTTAAAGGGTAAAACAAATGAAAAACAAAATAATAAGAGCCGTCCTGATCTTAATAAGTCCAATATGGATATCCTTATTTAATCGAGAGCCTTACGTCTTTTTAATATGGGCAGTCAACGGCTACCTGATATCGATAATAGCCACAACCTGGATCGTTATAGAGGGGAATACGCTGCTTGAACAAATCGGCAACGACCTGATTTACTGCTTGATCATGCAGGGCCCAGCAATCAGTTTTGAGTTGCAATGCTTAATGAACTGGACGGACAAGCAGCAGAACCACCCGCTGCTGATCTTCTTTATCCTGTTGTTAAACATCGGTTTGATAATTCTGTTTGACTGCCTGATTTATCAGGCCAATTTTCAGAATAAGAGGCAAAGCAAAGGATAGAAATTTTATTGTATTTAGATTCTGAGATTGGCATAAACCTTTTAGGTGGCTGGGTGCGCTGATAGCACGCCACCTTTTTTTATTAACCGCATAAAAGGGTCTGGGAAAAACTTATTTCCCAGACCCTTATTCTGATTAAATCTGCTTGGTTATTTCTTCTGGTTGACCATGATCTCGTCAATTAGGCCGTAGTCCTTGGCTTCCTGGGCGGTCATGTAATTGTCGCGTTCAGTGTCTTTTTGAATCTTCTTCAGCGGTTGACCGGTCGTGTCATGCAGGATTTCATTAATCTTTTCCCGGTTCTTCAGGATTTCGTTAGCTGCAATCTGAATGTCGGTTTGCTGGCCCTGCGCGCCACCAAGCGGCTGGTGAATCAAGACGGTGGAGTTCGGCAGGGCAAAGCGTTTGCCCTTGGCACCACTGGTCAAAAGAATGGATGCCATTGAAGCAGCCATGCCAATAGCAATCGTGGAGACGTCGGACTTGATAAAGTTCATGGTGTCCATTATGCCCAGACCGGAAGTGATCACGCCACCCGGTGAATTAATGTAAAGCGAAATGTCCTTGGTGTTATCCTGAGCATCAAGGAACAGCAGCTGTGCAATGATTGAGTTGGCCATATTATCGTTGATTTCGCCACTAAGCATGATAATGCGGTCCTTCAACAACCGGGAATAAATGTCATAAGCGCGTTCGCCACGGGCAGTTTGTTCAATAACTGTAGGTACAAGCATATTTTACCTCCTAAATTTATGTTTCTCTTTTAATTAGCACTCTAATAAGTACAGTGCTAATTAAAGCACTTACGCTAAAGGCTGTCAATGAAAGTGTATTGATTTTGTATTCTTTGTTACAGCATCCGTATTATATAATAGCAATATAGAATTTTGATTTGGAGGAAATGTTTTGAAGCGTTTTAAAAAATTTGCGACGATTTCGATGACACTGCTGGGTGGCCTGCTGATTTCAGCCAAGCTATCGGCGACACCGGTTGCGGCAGATTCAGACAACACTCAGCCACAGGGGCAGGACAGCACGAATCAGCCTGCAAACGCGGCACCCGCTAACAAGACGGGTGACAGCGGCAAGACCGATGCAAACAAGCCTGGTGCAACGGACAACGAAGCGGCTGATAACGGGGGGCAGGATGATGCTAGTGATCAGCCTATGCCTAAGAAAAAGAAGCCTAAGCAGGTCGTTACCGGCTACGCGATGATGACCAAGGTGGCTGGCAACAAGAACTACAAGGTGTGGAAGAGCGTTACCAACGGCAAGGTGCACAAGAAAGTGGCCGATGGGATCAACTTCCAGTACAGCCACATCCAGTCAGACCAACTGATTGAGACCAAGAAGCAGCGCTACTGGCGCATTTACGTTAATGGCCGTCAGGTTGGCTACGTCAACGAGAAGTTTTTTGCGAGAAACCAAATCGCAGTGCCCAAGACCATCTCACTGGTGCGCAATGAAAACTACACCTTTCCCACCCGTGATGCTATCTCTTACGTTACCAACTTTATGGGCACGGTGATTGACAGTCAGGATGAACAGGTCAAGGTTTCAAAAGAAAATATCGACTGCTCAAAGCCTAAGACCTACAAGATTAAGTATACCTATGGCGATGCCAAGGCAGTGGTCAAGATTACGGTAAGAAAGAGCACGACCGAAGGGATTGCCGACCAGAATGCGGTAAACACCATCACGGCCAGACCGGGAACTAGCGACCACCAGACGTGGAAGACCCACTACGGTTCATCCATCAACTACATTAGCCCAACCGAGTACACTCCCGAAACGGAAAAGCACACCTTAACCAGTGGCAACTTGACCTTGAAGACAAGATTGTACCAGCCGGTTCTGCTCAGCGTAAAGGATCCTAGCGATGACAACATCAACCGGGTCGGTCACATTCCAGAAGGCGTGACGGTATCAAACAACTGGGCTTACACGAGTCTGCTCAGTCACACGAACCTGACCTCCGGCCACATTGTGGGCTATGACATGAGCAAGATTACCAACCCGTTCGATGCCCAGCTCATGCTTGACATGTCGCAGAAGGATTTCAACAAGTTTGCTGCGAACATCAAGGTCAGCCCGTACATTCCGATTGGCCACGGCCAGGCACTGGGCGCCAGCGACGACTACGTCTACATTTTGAACAACGACAACACGCTGAAGCAAACGACTGATTCAATGGAATTGGTTCAGATCCGCAAGAGTGACCTGCAGATCAACAAGATTTGGACGTTCAAGACCTGGGTCGGCGACGAGACCAACCCGCGCTACTTCCAAAACGGCGTGATCGTTTCCGATAAGGAGATGTATGCCGTCTACCACGACACCGATAACAACTGCTACGAATACTGGCAGCTAACCCGTACCGGCGACAACTGGTATCCAAAATTGGTGGGCAAGACCGACGGCAACTTTGTCAATAACAATGCGCCGGTTCAAGGCTTCACTTACGACACCAAGAACAAGAACTTCTACCTGGCCTTCAACGACCTGATCTTTAAGATCGGCCGTGACGGCACGCTGAAGGATACTTATTCATTCGACACCGGTCGGGAGATCGAAGGCATGTCGGTCAGTGGCGGCAAGTTATACGTTAACTTGGCCCAGCGTGCAGAGCTGCTGGCCAGCGCAAAAATCAAGTAATCAAGCATTAGTAATGCAAAAACAAGAGCTTCTCAGCTCTTGTTTTTTTGCTCTGCGCTTTTTTTCTGGCAATCGGGACAGAGCCCGTAAATCTCCAGGTGACTTGTGGATGCGACGTAACCGGTCTGCTTTTCGGCCTCCATGCGCATGCGCGCTTCAACCGCACTAAAGTCGGGGTAGAAGACATCCGCAATCTTGCCACAACTAGTACAGATAATGTGAAAGTGAGGCTTGACAAAGTAGTCGTAGTGCAGGGATTCATCGCCATTCTTGATTTCAACCACCACACCGGCTTCAACCAGCTTGTTAAGCGTGTTATAAACGGTTGCGCGGTATGTCGGCTGGCGTTTTCCATCACTGATTGCTTCAAGGATAGTCGCAGCGGTGGGGTGATTGTGGTGTGTCATCAGGTAAGAAAGAATCTTCAATCGGGGTTTTGTGACTTTCAGATGGTGGGTGTGCAGCAAATCTTCGGCTGCATTAAGATAATCTACCACAATGTCATCTCCTTTGCTTAACTATAGTTTAGCATTATTACACAGCAAAAACCGCCCTTTGCAAGGCGGCTTAATTAATCTTTAGATACTATGATACGAATTTGGCATCCTGGCGGTGCTTAATAGCCGGCAGAATCAAGCCTAGTAGAACCAGTACAATTGGAGTGATGATGTTCAAAGCCAACGTATACGGGTCTGACGAATAGATGCCGAGCACGCAGCAGGCGAGGTTGATGGCAAAGCACCAGATGCCTGCGACGTATGCCAGCCCCTGGTGCTTGGTCATCTGGTAGTTGCCCGGCGTGTGGAACTTAGCGTTTTGCTTGCGCAAGGCGATGTAAGCAGCAAACACCCACAGGTAGCGCAGCGGCATCACAATCGAATTGAGCTTGATTAATTGGGCCATAACCGCCTGAGCATCGGGCAGCAGGGCCTGCAGTACGATCAGGCCGCCGGAAAGAACTACGATCATCCAGATGCCGTTAATGTAGGCCCCGTGCTTGTTGACCTTCAGGAGCTTCTTGGGGATGTAATCCTTGGCTTCCTTGCTGCCGAGAAGCATTCTCAGCGGTGCGTCGATGCTGAGCACAAGCGTTGAAAATTGGCCGATAACGTTGCACCAGGCATAGATATACATGAACAGTCCGCCCAGGCCATAGTATTCGCCCAGCCGGTTGAAGGCCATGTAAGGACCATTAGAAATATATTCGTTGAGGTTGTTGTTAACCGCCTTGGTATCGAACATCATTGCGAGGGCGATGGTGCCTAAGATGGCCGATACCATGACCATTGCCGACAATCCGAGCATTGCCTTCGGGAAGTTGCGGGCAGGATCCTTCAGTTTGTTGACGTAAGGCGAAATCTTTTCCGCGCCGCCGACAGCGAAGACCAGAATGGACAGGGAAGTAAAGTACTGCATGTTGAAGTTGGGCACGAAGTTTTTCCAGTGCCAGCCAATGTTCATGAAGCTGGCGTGCGGATTAATTGCCGGTGCGGCAAACATCATGATAATGAACAAAAGCGACATGATAAACATTGATGAGCCGGCGATTGTTGACAGTGTCTTGATGACGGAAACGCCGCGGCTTGCGAGCCAGCAGAAGAAGAGGAAGACGACCAGGGTTGCCAGTTGCGTCCAGGAAGTAGGAATGCTGTCGTACCAGTTGGTGTTGCCGAAGAT
Organism: Lactobacillus sp. XV13L; assembly: GCF_059900875.1. NCBI lineage: Bacteria > Bacillati > Bacillota > Bacilli > Lactobacillales > Lactobacillaceae > Lactobacillus > Lactobacillus sp. XV13L. Next base: position 111,073 of record NZ_JBWXGD010000003.1, read on the forward strand.
GCCCCAGGACATGCCCCTTAATCCACCGGTACCCTTGCTTGAAATATAGACAACGTGCACGGCCCAATAGGTCCATCCGGTGTAATAGGCCCACTTGGGTCCCATTGTGGCATTTACCCACGAGGAAACGCCGCCGTTGGACTCCTTGAATACGGAACCAAGTTCACCGACCATGAGTGAATACGGGATGAAGAATAGCAGGAAGATAAGTATCCAGCTGAAGACAACCTGTGTCCCGTTGAAGTACACGAAGCCATTGACAACGTTGCCAAAGCCCCAGACGGTGGAGAAGGCCATTAGCGCCAGGGTCGTCCACACCATCTTTTTTGTTTGTTTCTGTGATTCGATCATATAATCTGTTCTCCCTAAATAAAAAGTGATAACCGCCTAATTATATACCAAACAAGAGTGTAATACTATTATATCTGCGAATTTTAGTACTTACATACAAAACAACTATTGATTCGTCAATATAATAGTGTCAAAATAATTAATATATGAAACTTGAAAGGAAAAAGAGAAAAAGAGGAAAAGTGAAATGAAAAAAGGAGTCAAGTCTAAGTTATTGATTGCCGGTACGGTAATCGCAGCGAGCCTATTCGTGGGATGCAATAATTCTGTGACAAATGCCCAAAGCTACCGCAAGGCGGTCACGAAGATTGCGGGAAGCAAGACGTATCCAATCTATCGGCATGTTTCTAAGCAGGGACCATTCGGCAAATTTACGTCAACTAAGTATTTCAAGCACGCTCAGATTCAATCGAAAAATTCGGTTGCAACTAAGCGGGGCAAGTTCTGGAAGATTATCGTTGACGGCCGCACCGTTGGTTGGGTTAACCAGAACTTCTTTGCGCGCAACCAGATTTCGGTTGCCAAGAAGGTTAGCCTGGCGCAAAATCCGGACTTTTCGTTCAGGACCAAGGATGCCATCAACTACGTGACCGACGGCAGCGGTACCGCCGTCAGTCCAAATAAGGTTAGCGTGTCTAAGTCAAGCATTAACTCGGGCACGCCGGGCGAAACGAAGGTTGACTACAGTTACGGCAAGGCCAAAGCAAGCGTTAGCGTCACCGTTCGCGGAGATAAGAACGAGGGCATTGCGCACGCTGGCATTACGCCTAAAAACGGACCCAAGGCCGTTGCCACCTGGAAGGGCAGCTCGAAGTCATCATCCCGCAACTGGAACGCGGCCCACAATTATACCGCTGAGACCAGGGCAAACGCCTTTCGCGCAAATGGCTTGACCTTGAAGACCAAGCTGTTCCAGCCGCGCTTCGTCAGTTTAGGCTACCACCAGGCAGGCGACCAGATGGGCCAGGTTGGCCCCATCCCAGAAGGCATTACCGTTCATGGTTCCAACTTCACGGTTGCGGAATTCACATCCAGCAGCAGCCAGAATGGCCACTTGGTGTCGTACGACCTGAACCACATTAACAAGTTTAGGGCGCAGAACCTGGCAGACCTTAACTGGTCGACGTTCAAGCGTTATGCTTCGCACATCAAGGTCAGCCCGTACATCAAGCTGGGTCACGGCCAGGCTATCGGTTCGTCGGGCAGCTACATCTACGTCATTGCCAACAACAATACGTCCAGCAACTCCAGTCAGTCCGAAGAAATTCTGCAGATCCGCAAGTCCGACATGAAGATCAACCAGATTTGGAGCTTCAGGATCTGGAACGGCACGTCGTCCGGCCACACCAACCGCTACATTCATAACGCAACGTTCGCCGGTGACAACACCATGTACTGCCTGTTCCACAACGGCGGCAACGGTTACTACGAATACTGGAAGGTCACAAGGTCAGGCGACACCTGGACGCCGGTTGAAGTTGGTGCCACGAGGGGCAACTTCATTAGCAACCATTCACCGGTTCAGGGCTTCACGTACGACCAAAGTCACGGCAACTTCTACATCGGCTTCAACGACTACATCTTCAAGGTCGCTCAAGACGGCACATACAAGAAGACCCACCGCCTGCACGTTAAGCGTGAGATCGAGGGCCTGTCGGCTTCAGGCAGCAAGCTCTACGTTGAATTTGCTCAACGCGGCGAGCTGACTGCGGGCAAGATTAAGTAAAAAATTTATACATGAATTAAGGCAGCTTCAAGCACGGGGCTGCTTTTTTTGTGCTAGATTTTTGCTTAAAGGTGTATCAAGCACCAACTTTCCATTGCTTCTATTTGCTCTTAGTGCAAAAATAATATATACGAATATTGAAAGGAAACGGATTAATGGGGAGAAGATTGAGAAGCAAGCTGCTGATTGTGGGGGCTGCAACCGTAATCGGCTTATTTTTTGCTGGCAGCACTACTTGCGCATATGCAAAAAGCTATCATAAGGCCGTGACCAAGATTGCCGGCACGGGCAATTATGCCATTTACCACCACGTTAAAAAGAAGGGGCCGACGGGCAGGTTTACCTCAACGAAGTATTTTAAACACGCACAGATTCAGTCTAAACAGTGGCGTAAAACCAAAAAGGGCAAGTTTTGGAAAATAATCGTGGACGGGCGTCCCGTGGGCTGGGTTAACCAGAACTTCTTTGTGCGCAACCGCATAGCAGTTGCCAAGAAGGTCAGCCTCGTGCAGAATGCCGATTACTTCTTCAATACGCGGGATGCAATTAATTACGTTGCCAACGCAAGCGGCACTGCCGTCGACGTATCGCGGGTGCGGGTCTCGCACTCGGACATTAACTCCGGCATGCCCGGCAGGACGATTGTTGATTACCGCTACGGCAAGGCCCGGGCGAGCGTCGCCGTGACGGTTCGCGACAATGTTAAGGAAGGCATTGCTCGCGCCCGCAAGAAGCCTATTTGGGGCCCTTTTCCCGTCCCCACGTGGAAGGGGAGCTCGAAGTCCACGTCGCGCAATTGGAATGCCAAGCACCATTTTACCTTTGAAACCCGGCCGAACACGTTTTACGGGGGCGGCCTGACCCTGAAGACCAAGCTCTTTCAGCCCCGGTTCGTTAGCCTTGACTACCACAAGGCAGCGGATCGCATGGGGCAAGTGGGCATCATTCCGCAAGGCATCACGGTTCGCCACTCCACTTTTACCGTTGCGGTGTTCAATTCAAGCCGTGACAAAAAGGGCCACTTGGTTTCTTACGACTTGAAGCGGATCAAGAAGTACAAGGCGCAGAATCTTCCCGGCCTGAAGTGGGGGACGTTTAAAAAATACGCCGCCCACATCAAGGTCAGTCCCTACATTAAATTGGGGCACGGGCAGTCAATCAGTGCAGCGGGCAAGTATATTTACGTCCTTGCCAATGACAACGCCTATAAAAACGCTACAAGGTCTGAGGAAATCCTGCAGATTCGCAAATCGGACCTGTGTGTTAACCAAATCTGGAGCTTTAGGATCTGGAACAAGACCAAAAAGAAGCTGACGGGGCGCTACATCCACAACGCAACGTTTGCCGATGGGCACACCATGTACTGCCTGTTTCATAACGGCAGTCACCACCGCTACGAATACTGGAAGGTGACAAGGACAGGCGACACCTGGACGCCGGTTGAAGTGGGCGCCACGAACAGCGACTTCATCAGCAACCATTCGCCGGTCCAGGGCTTCACCTACGATCCGCGCCACAACCAGTTCTACATTGCCTTCAACGACTACATCTTCAAGGTGGCTCGAGACGGAACCTGCCGAGCCACCTACCCGTTGAACGTGCGGCGCGAAATCGAGGGGCTGTCGGTTGCGGGTGGCAGACTCTACGTTGAATTTGCCCAGCGCGGCGAATTGACGGTCGGCAGGACCACGTAATACTTGGCGGCATTTCTTCATCATAAACGAGCGGCGGCTTTGATTGCGGGCCGCCTTTTATTTAATTGCCGTGCAATGTTTAAGACTTTCTATAAAAGGTATGCAAGACTACAAAAAATATACGGAATCATGTAACATTAGGGCAGTTAAAGAAATAATCAACAATAAGGAGAATGTTTATGCATAAGCGCGATTTTATCAATACTGCTGATTTTTCACGAGCAGAAATGCTGCACTTGGCCCAATTGGGCCTAAAGATCAAGGAGGCCATCGGACACGGCTATTACCCGCCGCTTTTAAAAAACCGGAGTCTGGGTATGATTTTTGAACAGACCTCGACCAGAACGCGGACCTCGGCGGAAACGGCAATGACGGAGCTGGGCGGCCACGCCCTGTACCTGGCACCGGGGCAAATCCAACTGGGAAAAAGCGGCCACGAGAATTTAACCGACACCGGCCGTGTATTGGGCGATTTGGTTGACATCATTGGCATCCGCGCCGACACGCACGAGGAGGTTGTCGCGTTAGCGGAAGCATCGGCGGCGCCCGTCGTCAATTTCTTATGCGACCGGGACCACCCGCTGCAGGCCGTGGGCGATCTGATTACGATTATGGAACACATGCCGGCTGGAAAAGAATTAGATCAGATCAAGCTGGTGTTTGTGGGCGATGCGACCCAGATTGCCGTGTCGATAATGATGCTGTGTGCCATTATGGGGATGCAGTTTATCCAGTATGGTCCCCAAGAAAAATGGATGCCCACAGACAAATTCAGCCAGGCCAAGAAAATTGCGGCTGCAAGTGGCGGGTCAATCACGCTGACGGAGGATGAGGGTGCGCTTGAAGGCGCTGACTTCGTTTATACAGATGTCTGGTACGGTCTATATGACCAGCAGCTGTCCAAAAAAGAGTACATGAAAATCTTTTACCCTAAATATAGGGTAGATGTGGCCATGCTTGAGAAAACAGGCAATCCTAATGTGAAGTTCATGCACTGCCTGCCGGCGAACCGGGGCGAAGAAGTTACCGCTGAGGTCCTGGACGGCAAATATTCGATTGCCTGGCAGCAGGCACCGAATAAGAAGACGGCCATGAGGGCGGTATTTGCCTACCTGCTTGCCCCGACTGTGAAAAAGGCGTCAGCAAAGCGAGCTGCAGGCTACCGAAGTGAGCTGGCTGCGCTGCTGGAAGAAGACGCTGACGAATAGTAAAAAGTCATAGAAAATTTGCGGAAAACAAAAGAGTGGCCGGGTGCGCGCAGCACCTGACCACTCTTTTTAACGTGAAATATTTGATGGGTCCCCTGAGAGTCGAACTCAGATTTTAAGAACCGGAATCTTACGTGCGATCCATTACACTAAGGACCCAAATCAATACGATAAATAGTATAACAGAAAAAAGCGCAAAGTGGAATTGTTTTTTTTTCAAAAAGAGCAAGATGGCGTGCCAGCGTAAAGGCACAAAGGCAAAAATCAAATTGCCCTCTTTTTGCTTGAATATTTTGGGGCGGGTTGTTATACTAGAGGTGTCGATTGAGGGATGAAGATTTACTAGTTGTAATTCTACGTTTCTCTTATATTTTTAGACCTACCGGGACATAAAATGACAAAAGATGGGTCACAAATGTCCCAGCGGAAGGAGCGAAATTATGAACTCGGAATTTCCGGTGCTTGAAGCTCTCGTTCCTGATATCTTAAAAGTTTTTCGGCAAAGATACCTTGTCCTTGAGCAAATCTCGCTTCGCGCACCCGTTGGGCGCAGAAGCATTGCGCAGTCCCTGGGACTTTCTGAACGAAACGTGCGAACGGAAACGGATTATCTCCGTGATTTGGGTTTGATTGAAATCAAGAGTTTTGGCATGTTCATGACGGAAAAGGGCAAGAAGATTTTGCAGAGCGCAGCACCGCTCATTGACCGCTTGTTCAACGCTCGTCAAAGTGAAATTGACCTGGCGCATAAACTGGGCATTGAACGAACGATTATTGTTCCCGGTGATAGCGACCTGCAGGAGATTGTGTACGAGCGCATGGGCGAGGAGCTGAATGCGGCCCTCGACCTGCTTTTGCCCCTGGGGCACTCGATCATCACGGTGCTCGGTGGGGCGGCCCTAGCCAGGTCTGCGCGGAACTTGTCTAAAAATTTAGGTAAAAATCGGCAGCTAGAATTTGTGCCGGGACGCGGTGCCCTGGGTGAAAATGTTGCGATCCAAAGCAACACGATTGTCCAGGAAATGGCGCTGGAGACTGGGGGCAAGTATAAGACACTGTATTTGCCCGAGCAGGTTTCTTCGGCGGCTTACAAGTCGCTTATCCGTGAATCCGCGTTTGCGGACGTGCTTGAGGACATCTCTAAGACGGATGTCGTCATTCATGGCATTGGCCTGGCACACGACATGGCGCGGCGACGGGGGTACGACTCAATTCGGCTCTCCGAACTGCGCGAGAAGAAGGTTGTCACCGAATGTTTTGGGTGTTTTTTCGATGGCAATGGCAAGATTGTCGACCGCGTGCATCAGGTTGGCCTGCAGTTCGAGAATCTCAACAAAATACCCCACATATTTGCCTTTGCTTGCGGCGGCCGCAAGGCCAAAGCGATTAAGGCCTATATGCCTAATGCCCCTCATCAAACCTGGTTAATTACTGATGAGGGTGCCTCAAAGAAGATTTTAAAGGGGATTTAAGGCCCATTTAAAATAATTGATGTTTACAGTTCTAAAATAGTTCTTAAGGAGGACTTTAGAAAATGACAGTTAAAATTGGTATTAACGGCTTTGGCCGTATCGGTCGTTTAGCATTCCGTCGGATCATGGATCTGGGCGAAAAGTCAAAGGATATCGAAGTTGTTGCAATTAACGACTTGACTACCCCAGCAATGCTCGCTCACCTACTCAAGTACGACTCAACTCATGGCACTTTTGACCACGAAGTTTCAGCTACAGACGATTCAATCGTTGTTGACGGCAAGAAGTACCGCGTATACGCTGAACCACAAGCACAAAACATTCCGTGGGTTAAGGAAGACGGCGTTGACTTTGTTCTTGAATGTACTGGCTTCTACACCAGCAAGGCTAAGTCACAAGCTCACCTTGACGCAGGTGCCAAGAGGGTCCTCATTTCAGCTCCTGCCGGCAACGACCTGAAGACCATCGTTTACGGCGTAAACGACAGTACTTTGGACGCAAGCGACAAGATTGTTTCAGCTGGTTCATGTACGACTAACTCATTGGCTCCAATGGTTAACGCTCTGCAAAAAGAATTTGGCATCAAGGTAGCTACTATGACTACTGTTCACGCCTACACTTCAACCCAAATGCTTTTGGATGGACCTGTTCGCGGTGGTAACCTGCGTGCCGCTCGTGCAGCCGCTGTTAACATTATTCCTCACTCAACTGGTGCTGCTAAGGCCATTGGTCTGGTTGTTCCAGAATTGAACGGTAAGGTTAACGGTCACGCACAACGTGTTCCTGTTACTGACGGTTCATTGACTGAATTGGTTTCAATCCTTGACAAGAAGGTTACTGCTGACGAAGTTAACTCAGCAATGAAGAAGTACGAGAGTCCTTCATACGCTTATGTTGACGACGAAATCGTTTCAAGCGACGTTGTTGGTATGACTGCTGGCTCAATCTTTGACCCAACTCAAACGATGGTAACCACTGCCGGCGACAACCAATTGGTTAAGACTGTTGCTTGGTACGACAATGAATACTCATTCACTTGCCAAATGGTTCGTACTTTGTTGAAATTTGCTACTCTTTAATTTAATAAAATTAATTATTAAGCAGTAAAAGAGAAGGCGGAGGGGAAATTCTTCCTTCCGCCTTTTTCTGAAGAGAAAATAATTGAGTTATCGGAGGATATAGATGGCTAAATTAATTGTTTCAGACCTTGACGTCAAGGGTAAAAAAGTTCTGGTGCGGGTCGACTTCAACGTGCCGATCAAGGAAGGCGTGATTGGCGACGACAACAGAATCGTTGCAGCACTGCCAACCATCAAGTACATTATTGAAAACGGCGGCAAGGCAATCTTGCTCAGCCACTTGGGCCGCGTTAAGTCCGACGCCGACAAGCAGGAATTGACCCTTGCGCCGGTTGCAAAGCGCCTGGGCGAACTGCTCAAGAAGCCCGTAACTTTCGTTCCTGAAAATGAGGGCCAGGAAGTTGAAGACGCGATTGATAAGATGCAAGACGGTGACGTTATCGTCCTTGAAAACACCCGTTTCCAGGACATCGACAACGACTTCGGCAAGCGCGAGAGCAAGAACGACCCAACCTTGGGCGCATACTGGGCAGGTTTAGGCGACATGTACGTTAACGATGCCTTCGGGACCGCGCACAGAAGTCACGCCTCTAACGTTGGCATTGCCGAGGCGATGAAGAAGGCGAATAAGCCCGCAGCGGCTGGCTACCTGATGGAAAAGGAAATCAAGTTCTTGGGCGACGCCGTTGCCAACCCGGTTCACCCCTTTGTTACCATCCTGGGCGGCGCCAAGGTTTCCGACAAGATTGACGTTATCACCAACCTGATTCCTAAGTCGGACCATATCCTGATCGGCGGGGGCATGGCATACACCTTCTTAGCTGCTCAGGGTCATGAGATTGGCAAATCATTGTTTGAACCCGACAAGGTTGACTTGGCCAAAAAATTGCTCAAGGATGCTGACGGGAAGATCGTGCTTCCGGTTGATAATCTAGCCGCAACCGAATTTTCAAACGATGCTGCCCGCAAGGTAGTTGGTGATGATATTCCGGAAAACATGATGGGTCTGGACATTGGTCCTAAGACCGTCGAGAAGTTCAAGGAAATCCTGAAGGACGCCAAGACGGTTGTTTGGAACGGACCGATGGGGGCTTTTGAAATGTCCAACTTTGCCGAGGGTACTCTGGAAGTGGGCAAGGCACTGGCTGATCTAACTGATGCTACCACCATCATCGGTGGTGGTGACTCCACTGCTGCGGCCAAGCAATTGGGCATTGCCCCGAGGATTACCCACATCTCAACCGGTGGCGGTGCTTCCTTGCAATACCTCGAAGGCAAGGAATTACCAGGAATTGCCTGCATTTCAGATAAGTAAGTTCTAAGAAAGGACGTTAATCATTATGCGTACACCTATTATTGCTGGAAACTGGAAGCTGAACATGAACCCTGCGCAGACAAGTGAATTTGTTGCTGCGGTCAAGGACAAGCTGCCAAGTTCAAGCAAGGTTGAATCATTAATCTGTGCGCCAGCTGTCGACCTTGATGCCTTAAAGAAGGCTGCTGCTGGTTCAGACTTGCTGGTTGGAGCAGAAAATGCCTACTTCGAGGATGAGGGTGCCTTCACCGGAGAAACCTCACCTAAGGTATTAAAGGAAATGGGCATCAACTACTGCATCATTGGGCACTCCGAGCGCCGGGGCTACTTCCATGAAACGGATGAAGACATTAACAAAAAGGCCAAGGCGCTCTTTGCTAATGGCGTGACGCCAATTATCTGCTGCGGCGAATCGCTGGAAACGCGTGAAGCCAACAAGCAGGAAGAGTGGGTTGTTGGTCAAATCAAGGCTGCTTTGGCAGGATTGTCAAGCGACCAGGTTGCCAAGACCGTGATTGCCTACGAGCCAATCTGGGCCATCGGCACGGGCAAGACGGCCAGTTCTGACCAGGCTCAGGAAATGTGCAAGACCATCCGTGACACGGTCAAGGACCTGTACAACGAGGAAACTGCTGCCAACGTCCGCATCCAGTACGGCGGCTCAGTCAATCCGGGCAACGTCAAGGAATTGATGGCTAAGCCTGATATTGACGGCGGTCTCGTTGGTGGTGCCAGCCTGAAGCCTGATTCATATCTTGCTTTGGTCAACTACCAAGACTAAATTTTAACTGTTATAGTGAATAAGCTCCTGCAAGCTGCAGGGGCTTTTTTGCGTCTTTCCTATAAAAGAACTTGTTATTACAATACAAAAGACTGATAATATATTGAAATATATCTTAAAAAGGGAAGGCAATTATGAAAAAAAGAAAATTACTGACGGTGCTTGCGCTGGCTGCCACGTTGACCACCGCTGCCGGCGCTATAGCTGTTCAACCTACCCAGGTGCACGCGACCAGCAGCAAGATGAGCAAGTATGGCTCAAGTCCTTCGTCTTTCCAAAGTCCTGGCGCGGTGAATGGTACAGCATGAGTGTTTTGCCGCTATACCCAGTCAACTTTCACCGGACCAGCTTCGTGCTGCCGTGGACCAATGAGAATGTAAAGATTGCTACGGTGGGCAGGATGAAGGGCAACAAGAAGTACCTGTGGCAAATGGGTGGCAACTGGTTCAAGCAGAACGGCAAGTACGTTAACCAGTTTATGCGCGGCTCGACGGAAAGGGTCCGCGGACAGAAGTGGATTGTCCTGAGTACGATTGATGAAAAATCACGCAAAGTAGGTTTTACCTATACTGTGAAAACGGAGGTTTTAGACGGCAAGAAGCAGCCGGTGCTCTTTGAAGCAATCCAGGGGACCGGCAAGGTTATCCTCCAGTTCTTCAGGAATAAGGCACTCGCGGACAAGTACGGTCACCAGCAGTTCAAGGACATGACCTACAACCCGAACTATGCTAGTTTTGATGGCGTGTTGCGCTTATAAATATTAAAAGACAAGGGCAATACCTGTGCATAATATAATTATTCATTTATTTATAAATTTATGCTTGCTTTAATCCGTGAATAGTTGATAATTGAAGTTATAATATTTTATTCGGGAGAACATACTATGAAACATGCAAAGATAATCACGCTCCTTGCGGCTGCAGCCGTAACACTATCAGCCGGCAGTGTTGCAGCTAACGCCACGCAGTCGGTTGAAGCTGCCAAGGTCAAAAAAAGCAAGCAGAACAAGTACAGCTTTGCCAAGGCGTACACCCTTCCTAAGTCGTGGCGGGGCAAGTGGTACAGCACCAGCTACATAACGCCCAGCCCGTTGAATATTCATAAGTCGAGTATGGAAACCCCGTGGTCCGGCCAGCACGTCAAGGCGGTCAAAGTGGGCAAGGTCAAGGGCACCAACAAGTACCCGTGGCAGATGTCTAGTGCCTGGAAGCTAAAGAACAGTGACGTGTTTACGAACATGATGCGCATAACCACGAAGAAGATGCGGGGCAATAAGTGGATTGTGGCGAGTGCCGCAGATGAAAAATCAACTGCAATGGGCTTTGCATATACCTTAAAGATGGAAAAGCTAAACGGCAAGAAGCAGCAGGTTCTCTTCGAGGCGCTGACTGATACGGGCGAAGTCACCAACCAGTACTTCCGCTCGCGCGATCTTGCTAAGAAGTACGCTAATACGCACTTCAAGGGCATGACCTACCGCAAGATTAACCCGCGTTAAATAATAAAGTCGCAGCGAGCAATTTCGCTACGGCTTTTTGTGTAGAGAGAATTTTTGTGAGTCAGGAGCATAGTAATGAGACTACTCTTAACCGGTGACAGCATCATTGCGTCCAGCGTAATTTGCCGGTATTACCCGCAGAACGCCATCCTTGTTTCACCGCCGGCGGTGGACGAATCGCGGCAGACCAACCGTACTAACGAGTTGGTCACAACTTACACCGCCAGAATGCAAAAGGTGGCTAAGCAGTATCATTTGCGGTTCATCAACCTTTACCAGGCGATGATTAACCAGGGCGACCTCCGAGCACCTGTGCCGCGGGCAACTTAACGATGGCCTGCACTTCGGGGCGGCGGGATACAAGCTGCTTGTCGATTTGCTGGTAGAAGAACTGGAAAAATAGACCGGAATATTTTTACGTTGTGTAATCTAACTGCCGATTATATTTAAAACTTAATAATCTTTCATCCATTATCCTATCAACCTAAAATACACCTTGAGCGATGCTTTGCGGCACCATTCAGGTGTATTTTGCTTTTCAATAAAAAATTAGAGCTGGACGCTGTACTTGCCGCCAATCGGCGGAAAGGTCGGCAGGCGCAAGGGCGTTGTGTGCCACTGGGTGAAGAGCGTTGTGCATAGCAATATAAAGGGCACGTCCTCCGGGCGCGCGATGTCGCAAGTGAGGACGACGCCGACCTTTTTAACGTCGGTCTTGACCGTGGCCACCTTCTTGAACCCGGCTAAAAATTTATAACTGCCCTTTTTGATGCTGCCGGTAACGATATAGTTCAACCTCGTGATGTAAAAGAGGTTAGTGGCGGGGCTGTTTAAGCGCTTGACCTTGACCAGGGAGTGGTTAACCACATCGATGGTATATGAGGCAATCACACCATTGCCGTCGGCATAAAGGCGCCCAATTTCTTTTTGGTTCACTTGCCTTAGGTAAAGCGTGTGGTTGGGGTTGTCCAAGTTGCCCTGGATGATGTACTGCATCTTGCCCTTTTCATTAGTCACAGGAATCTGCCCGTATTCTCGTTCTTGCGTTAGTTCTAATAAATAGCGCATTTAAGCACCTCCTCATTCGTTTTTGTTCATATCAATAAATTTTTGCAAAATATAGGCTACGCCGTCGTCATTATTAGATTTGGTTTCTACTTGGGCAAGTTCCTTAATCGCGGGCACGGCATTGGCCATCGCTACGCCAGTGCCTGCTGCTTCGATCATGCTGGCGTCGTTTAAGTTGTCGCCAATTGCCGCGATTTCTGACCTCTTAATGCCTTTTTGGCGGGCGTAATCGAGTAGTGCCGGTCCCTTTTGCGCATGGACGTCGTTGATTTCAATGTTGGCCGCTGCGCTCGCGGTCACGGCTACCCCGCCGAGTGCCGCAATCTCTTTTTTAGCCGTGGAAAAGGCCTCAGGACCACGGGCATCAAAGGCAATCATCTTCATAATTTCAAGCTGCGGATCACGCAGCAGCTCGTCGTAGTCCTTGACCGGGGTCATGCTGAGCATGGCATTGCTGCCGGCAGAAGTGGCCACGGCTTTTTTAAAGGGAACGTCAGGGTTAAGGGCCACCAGGGAATGCGCCAGATTGACTACGCGCTGGCTGATGTCATGCGAATAAATGTGGTCCTCCGTCACGATTTCAAAGTAAATGTGATGCCGCTTGAGAATCGCTGCTATTGCCCGCGCCTTTTTGCTTGCGAGCGCGTGCTTGACCTGCAACTGGTCATTTGTATCATAGACCAATGCACCGTTAATGTTAATAAATCCGGTTTTCAGACCGCAGCTTCTGATTATTGCGCGCGACTGTCTGGGGGCCCGGCCCGTTGCTACCAGGAATTCAATCCCGCTTTTCTGGGCTGCCCGGATGGCCGCAACGTTGGCAGCCGATACCGTTATATCGCTGTTGAACAGCGTTCCATCCAAATCGCATGCTACTAATTTAATCAAGGATAAGATAGCTCCTTTCCCTTCAGGTACGATTGTTTTGTTTTTAGTAAAAATTAGGTCATACTGCCCGTCAAAAAAGCATTTAAATCTGGCAGTTTCTTTTCACCTGTAATCAATTTCATGATACCATAAAACTACTGAAAGCGAGGCAGTTCGAATAATGAAAAAGTTTATTGGCAACGACTGGGATGAAGTTTTAGCCCCTGTCTTTAAAAGTCCCGAATACCAGGAATTACGTGCGTTTCTCAAGCATGAGTATGCGTCTAAGCAGATTTTTCCCGATATGTATCATATTTTTACGGCCTTTAAATTAACGCCCTTTGCAAAAACCAAGGTAGTAATCCTGGGGCAAGATCCCTACCACAATCCGGGGCAGGCCACGGGCATGAGCTTTTCGGTAATGCCGGGCATAAGCTTGCCGCCGTCTTTGCAGAACATCTACAAGGAACTGTATGACGATGTGGGCTGCATTCCCGTTAATCACGGCTATTTAAAAAAGTGGGCCGACCAGGGCGTGCTGCTTTTAAACGCGGTCTTGACCGTTCCGTATGGCCATGCAAACGGTCATCAGGGCAAGGGCTGGGAACGGGTGACGGATAGCGCTATTAAGGCGCTGAGTGCGCGGGGCCAGGTTGTCTTTATTCTGTGGGGACGTTACGCCCAGAACAAAATGCCCCTGATCGACCAGGAGCGGAATTTTGTGATCAAGTCGCCTCATCCTAGCCCCTTTTCCGCCGATCGGGGCTTCTTTGGTTCCCGGCCGTTTTCCAAGTGCAATGCCGCGTTAAAAAAATTTAACAAGATCCCGATTGACTGGCAGCTGCCAGAGCATGTCAATCAGACAGATTTAGCTTAGTTAGGAGTAATATGAGCGTTTTTGAGTTATTAAAAGAGCAAGTAAAGAAGTCCGGTTCAAAACTTAGAATCGTTTTTCCCGAGGGGGGCGACGTCAGGGTTTTAGAAGCGGCCGCCAAACTAGCAGAAGAGGGCATTCTCAAACCGTTGTTGCTGGGCGATTCTCAGCAAATCAAGGCAATAGGCAAACGGAACAATCTTAGGCTGGGGGACGTGGCAGTTGGTTTAGACACGCAGTGCCCACCAGACGAAATGGTGCAGGCATTTATCCAGGCCCGGGGGAAAGACATTGCAAAAGCGGACGTACGGGCAATTTTGCGTGAGCCCAATTACTATGGCACGATGATGGTCAAAATGGGCCAGGCGGATGGCATGGTCTCGGGCGCTGCCCATTCAACTGCGGCCACGGTGCGCCCGGCACTACAGCTGATTCATGCTCAGGAAGGAATGCGGCGCGTATCGGGCGGCTTTATCATGGAGCGTGGCGGTAAAAAGTACGTTTTTGCCGATTGTGCAATCAACCTTGAACCCGATAGTCAAACTCTTGCGGAAATTGCCTACCAGTCGGTGCAGACGGCCCGCATGATTGGCATTGAGCCGCGGGTGGCCTTTCTGAGTTTTTCCACCAAGGGCTCGGCCCAGGGCGCGATGGTCGATAAGGTGACGGAAGCTGCCAAATTATTCAAGCAGGCTCACCCCGAGGTTAAGGCCGACGGCGAATTGCAGTTTGATGCGGCCTTCGTTCCGGCCGTTGCCGCCAGCAAGGCGCCGGAGTCGGAAGTAGCGGGACGTGCGAACGTCTTCATTTTCCCGGAATTGCAGTCGGGCAACATTGCCTATAAGATTACGCAGCGGCTGGGCAACTTTACCGCTATCGGGCCAATCTTGCAGGGTCTGGCGCGTCCCGTCAACGACCTCTCGCGCGGTGCCAGTTCTACTGACATCTATAACATGGCGATACTGACCGCCGCCCAGGCACTTGCGGAGGACGCAGCACAATGAAGTTAGACGTTAATTCCCCCTTAGAAATGAAAAAAATCGGCGGGGCGATTGCTGAGACGGCCCAGCCGCACGACCTGCTTCTGCTTAACGGCGACCTGGGAGCCGGCAAGACTACGCTGACCCAGGGCATCGGCCGGGCATTGGGAATCAAACGACCCGTCAAGAGTCCCACCTTCACGATTGTGCGCGAGTATCGTGAGGGACGCCTGCCGGTCTTCCACATGGATTTTTACCGGCTTGGTGATGATGACCTGTCTTCGATTGACCTGCGCGGCTATCTGGATGAGCCCGGCCTGGTCGTGATTGAATGGCCTGAAGTGATTGCGGCGGAACTACCCGCTGATTACTTGGAGATTGTGATCAGGCGGGTTGACGACAGCTGGGATTCGACCAAGCGTGTGCTTGAACTTAATCCGCAGGGGAAGCGCAACGAACGCTGGCTAGATGATATGATGCGTTTATTTAAGAAGTAGCCCCTGCGCTGAACAGGGCAAGTTAGCCGCTCGCTTTGGATAGACAGCGGACTGATTAACTACTAAAATCAAGGCATGTATATATAACTGAGCCCCGAAAGCTGTCTGACTTGAGGGATGCAGTTCACTCTTTAACTATTTTTGATTATTGAGGCATATCAATGAAAAAAACAAAAAACTTACTCATTAACTTGGCAGCGGGACTGCTGGTAGTGGCGTCCGTGGGCGCCACGGCAACCAGTATTAGCCCGGTGCATGCGGCCGCAACGACCCAGCAAAGCCCGAACTCTGAGCAGGGCACGTTAAAGTTGAACCACAAAACCCGCATCTACAACAAGTGGGGCCAAAAGGTGTACTCCTACCGGGGCGGTCGGGGCTTATTCAAGTATGGCAGCACGGTTAAGTATCGGGGCAAGGTGAAGGCAATAACGGATCCGCGAACCAAGCGCTACGCATTTAGGGATGACGACTGGAACTGGTTCTATCTGCCCTACAGGACCATTCGAGGCCAAGAATACTACAACATTGGTCACGGCGGCTACGTTAAGGCGGCCAACGTCAGCAAGGTTGATGGCTGCTACCTGTATACCAACGAGGTAACTTTCAGGGCAAACGCAAAGTACCCAATATTAAGAGCCGTTAACGGCAAGCCCAAGTCTACCGGCAAGGCCATCAACAAGGGTCAAACCGTGACGCTGAACGGCAGAACCTCCGAGTATCCCCTGTATGGCTACTATGAGGATGGTGATGGCGACAGCAGCGACTTTCTGATTAAGGGCAGCAATAAGGAATACATTAGCTTGGACAACGACACGTTTAGGCAAATCTTGCTGCCGTACAGCAACTTTATGCAGGTGCTGGTGACGCAAGACTCCTATATGTATACTGAAAAGGGTGAAAAATTTATTCGCCACGTTCTGCCTAATGAAATCATCCTTGGCAACAATCCTAACAAGCGGGCGGATTATGCACCTCAGGATAAAAAGGGTGAGGTTCTTCAGGTGTACAAGGCGCTTTACATGTGGGCTGGCGATGACCAACGTGTGGAATTGTTCTATCAATTGGATGATTACCAATACGGGGTAAATAAGGTAGCCATATTTATCAAGGCGGCGAACACGAAGTATGTTTATGGCCCGCAGCTAAAGCCGGTTAATGCGGAACAAGATGTAAAAAAGTAGCTGCATGGTTTGCATAGCGAACATGTCGGGCCTAAACTGCTAGAACCCGCTAAATAATTTAACCAAAAAAGAGTCTGGGAAAAAACTAGATCCTTTGACTTAATAAACTAAAGCAGGCAAA
>NZ_JBWXGD010000004.1:0-127468 GCF_059900875.1 Lactobacillus sp. XV13L
ATCTAATAGTTATTATTAAAAATAATAAAAATATGAAATTTGTTTGATTTATATATAAAAACAACATATAATTCTTATATGATTATAGGGCAGTGATAACTATTAGCAAACTGGTTGACGTTGCGAAACTGAGAATCTAATTGAAATGAAAATCACCTGCGTTTTGATTCTTAGTTAGAATTTGAGTACACCATACCTAATAAGTTATAGCTATTGATAGAAGGTCCATAAAGCGCCCCTAATAATTTAAATAGATTATTGCGAAGTCTTAACATGTACATAGTTAAAGATAATTTAGGGAATCTTGTGGTACCGGGCACACTGGGCTTGTTCTATGAATGTTACGGGTGCTGCGGGCGCATTAATGAATCTTTGTGATACTAGAGCTAAAGATAAATGGAATTCGTGGTTTCCTGTTTTAGGCGATAAGTTTAAACTATTTCAAAAATGTTAGGCAATATTCACGGAGATTTTCATATGAAAGAAAAGTTTTATTCACTATACAAGATTTTCCTTATTAACTCTTTTAGCAACAAGGTTGCATTAATGTTTAACATTATATTTCCGGTCATCTATTTTGCTATGTCTAATGCTCCAGTCTTGACTAATAACTATACTGTCGGCAAGAATCAGCTAATTAGCGGAAGTGCATATTACTTTGCCTACATTGCTTTAACAACCATTCTAAATTCAGTGATTATGGCAATGATTGAGTATCGTGATTATGGCTATTATAAAATCATTTACATGGTATCTAATTCCAAGTATTTGGTATTAATCAGTCAATTTTTGTCTCAATGGACGTTTTTAATAGTAGAATTGGTCCTTTTCAATTTAATTGTTACACTATTTTTCAAGTCTTTTTCTTATCTAGGTTATTTGCTGTTGACCACAACAATAGCAGCACTTGTATTAGTTTTGCCTTTAACTATGGGTTTGTATTTTTTGCTGACGGTAAAGTTAAAGTTACAGACTTACAGTATTGTTAATACATTAATTGTTTTTGGATCATTCATGTTAGTAACTGTTGAAACGAAAAATAAATTGTTGAATTTATTATTGCTGTGTACACCGATTAAATACCTAATGACGGGGTATGAAGTAATAATGCAATTCCTGTTTTATAAAGTAGATTGGACTACTCTTATTAACCTGTTGATTGTTATTGTATTTTATGTCTTGCTGGGAGTGATTTTTATTGCAAAACAAAACATTTCGACAATTTTTGCAAAATAGTTTTAAGGAGACAATATGGAAATTAAGCATTTGGACTTTTCTTATAAAAACAAGGAAATCTTTGCTGATTTTAACGCAAAATTTGCTGACGATCAGTTAAATGTAATTATTGGAAGCAATGGTGCTGGTAAGACGACCTTGCTTAATATTATTTATGGCTTTACTAAGGCCAGCTCTGATTCAGCTATGACTGATTTCCCTGCTATGCCTAATATTATTTATAAATTTCAAAATATGACTTTCTTTGCTGAATTGACGGTAAAACAAGCAATAAGTTTTTTTAAATCAATGAATGATCATGCTGTTGCAAGCACTGATGCGCAAATGCGCTTTTATAATGAGATAATAAAAGAATTGCTGAATACCAAACTAAGGCTGTTATCAGGTGGCGAATACCAGGCTGTTATGGTTTATTGCACTTCCATAATGGAGCGGGAATTATATCTGTTCGATGAACCCCTTAGCGGAATTGATAGCTATATTGAAAATTTGCTTTTAGAATTAATTGTGTCTCTGGTCGTCGAAAAAAAGAAAAAAGTTATTATGACCTTGCATCAATTGACTAAATTAAAATCATTGCAGGCACACATTGTATTCGTTGGCAACAAAAAATGTGTGTTTCAAGGCAATTTCAGCCAAATGCTGCATGCAACAGATACAGATGATATTGAGATTGCGTTTAAAAAAATGCATCAGGCCATATCTTGTTAAATCAAGGATATTACGCTCATACCTATCCCACCAAGAAGAACATTATATAATGTATTTTGTGTGGCAACCGGCGTACAATAACAGTAAGGATAGGTGAAAAATATGGATAGAATTGAAGCTAGAATCGATTCAGCAACTAAAAATAAAGCAAAAGAAATCCTTGCTAATCATGGTTTGACCATTTCAGAATTTGTTCGAATGACGATAACTACAGTGGCTAACAATGGTTTACCTAAATATTATTCTTTACCTAACCAAGAATTAAGCGTCTCTTTACAGGAAGTGGCTGATGATTTGTCTGGAAAAGAAAAGCTGCCGGAGGCTCATAGTTTTGAGGAATTAGAAGAAATGCTCAACTCGGATGAGTAGCCGGAGCTACAAGATAAATGAAGAAAACAATCAAATACACTAAAGGATTTAAAAAACAACTAAAAAAGCGAAGACAGGATCCGAAATGGCATTCAGTATTTAATGGGACACTTCCCCAGGAACTCGATAATCAAGAACGAAGCCCTTGGGAATTCATTATTCAATGTTTAATTGAAAATCATAAAATACCCGATTATTTTCACCCGCATGCTTTAGAAGGTTTAAACAGCATAAAAAAGCAAGTCAAAAGCAGCTAAATGATGCCAAAGCAACGGTAATTGTTCTGGAGCTTCATTTTGATGGTCACAGTGGTAATCATTTATTAGTTTACGTGCCCACACAAGAAACAGTTTTTTTAACTGGAATAGGTACGCATAGTGAATTATTTAAATAAATTATTTGCAAAAAGATATGCAATTGAAATGAGTCCCGAAAGTTAGACAACTTTCGGGGCTCATTTCACAAAGAAGCCAGTCTTTTTGTTCATAACAATTGCTGGTCGATTCAAAATGAGGCCAATTCATTCGAGCCGCTTTTTTAAAAAACTTTTGCCCCGCTGCTTGGGTTAGCATCAGGCATTCCTTTTATTCGTATATACCAATTTTGACAATTTAACTTGACCAATTATTATTAATAGCATATTATTTCCTGTATGATTGTAAAAATAATTTAGCCCAGTTAAATTTAATTTAGCTATACCAAAGGAGAAAAATATGTGTGGAATTGTTGGAATTGTTGGTAAATCTGCCCGGGAGATTGTCCTCAGCGGCCTGTCTAACCTTGAATACCGCGGGTATGATTCTGCCGGTATTTATCTGAATGACCTGCAAGGCAAAGAATATTTGACTAAGACCGCGGGTCGCATCCAGAACCTGCGCGCCAAGATGACGCCCGACGAGCAGGGAATGGTGGGTATCGGGCATACCCGCTGGGCCACTCACGGCAAGCCCACTGAGAACAACGCGCACCCGCAGTTTGACGAGACGAACCGCTTCTACCTCGTTCACAACGGCGTGATTGAAAACTACCAGGAAGTAAAAAATGAGTACCTGCAGGGCGCGCATTTTAAGTCCGATACCGATACGGAAGTAATCGTTCAGCTAATCAGCAAGATTGCCCGGGAAGAAAATGTTGATGCGTTTGCCGCCTTAAAGAAGGCCCTGACCCTGATCAGGGGGTCGTATGCACTCCTGCTGGTCGATAACACGGCGCCCGCGCACATCTACGTGGCCAAGAATAAGTCGCCGCTAATGCTTGGAATCGGCGACGGCTTCAACGTTGTCGCCTCGGACGCACTCTCTGTTCTGGATCAGACCAAGCTTTTCGTGGACCTCAAGGACGGTGAGGTTGGCGATATCACCAAAAATGACTTTAAACTTGAAACGCTTAGCGGCGAAAAAATTGACCGCAAGGCGCATAAGGTCGACGTTGACCCGAGTGCCGTGTCTAAGGGGACGTATGAATTCTACATGCTCAAAGAAATCTGTGAACAGCCAACGGTGCTGCGGCACTTGGACCAATTTTATTTGGATGACAACGGCGAGCCGCAAGTTGACCAGAAGATTATTGATGCACTGGTGCAAGCCGACCGGCTCTACATTTTTGCGGCCGGAACCAGCTATCACGCCGGCTTGGTTGGCAAGGTGCTGTTTGAGCACTTGAGTGGTATTCCAACCGAGGTGGGTTTTGCGTCAGAAGCCGGCTACCACTTTCCGATGATGTCGGCCCACCCCTTCTTTATTTTTCTGTCACAGTCGGGAGAAACCGCCGATTCCCGCGTGGTTTTGCAAGAGGCAATCAAGCGTGGCGTTCCGAGCCTGACCCTGACCAATGTGCCCGGGTCTACGCTGGCCCGCGAGGCCGACTATGCACTGGCGCTTGAGGCCGGACCGGAGATAGCGGTGGCCTCAACCAAGGCCTACACGGCGCAGGTTGCACTTGAAGCGATTTTGGCCAAGGCACTGGGTGAAAAAGCGGGCAGAAAAGCAGCAAGCGACTTTAAGCTGCGGGAAAATCTGGCACTGGCGGCCGAAGGAATTGAACAGGTGATTTCAAATCAGGACACAATTGCGCAACTGACACAAAAATATTTGGTTCCTTCGCGCAACGCCTTTTACATTGGCCGCGGACTTGACTATCCGCTGGCACTTGAGGCCTCGCTTAAACTAAAGGAAGTTTCTTATATTCAGACCGAGGGCTTTGCCGCAGCCGAACTTAAGCACGGCACCATTTCCCTGATTGAAAAGGGCACGCCCGTTATCGCGCTAATCAATGATCCCACAACCAGTGACCTATTGCGCGGCAACATCCAGGAGGTGGCTGCCCGTGGTGCCAGCGTGATTACAATTGCACGCAAGGACTTGGCCTGGGAGGGTGACGATATCGTCCTTCCCCAGATTGATTATTACCTCACGCCGCTAATTAGCGTTGTTGTGGCCCAGTTATTTGCTTATTTTGCATCTAAAAACAAGGGCCTTGATGTTGATAAGCCCCGCAACCTGGCCAAGAGCGTGACGGTTGAATGATTTTTTAGCAGGAGACCTCAGGCAGGCTGGGGCAGAGCAGTTTGCTTGTGCATTAATTCACCGTTATGCTGCCTATAATAAAATAATTAGTGAAAAAGTCGTATCTTATTACGACTTTTTGTATAATAAAGAAGTGAGGTAGCAAACTAGGGGGGAAATATTTTGGCAATCAAATTAATCGCAGTTGACCTGGACGGAACCTTGCTCACCAGTTCAAACCAAATTCTGCCGGAAACAGAAAAATTATTAAAGCAGGCCAGCAGCCAGGGCATTCAGGTAGTCTTAGCCACCGGGCGTCCATTGTCGGGCGTGATGCCGTTTAATGAACAACTGGGTTTAACGGGCGCGAAACAATATAATATTGTTTTTAATGGTGCCGTGATTCAGAACGTTGCGGGCAATGTCCTGATGAACCAGGAAATGGGTTACCGTGATTTTACCAGTATGAGGCGGCTACAGCGGCTTGCACACGTGAACCTGCACTTTGAGACGCCCGAATGCTTTTGGACCTGTGACCGTGACCTGGCAACCAATCTTTGCGTGAATGCTGCGGTAAACAACAGCATGATTAAGGCCCGCAAGTTCGAGGAGATTCCGCAGGACTTTTCATTCAACAAGGTAGGTTTCAGCGTGATGCGTGATCTGCAGGAAGTGGACAAGTTTTGGAACAATATTCCAGAATGGGCCTTTGCCAAGTATGATATTGTGCGCAGTTTTCCTGAAATTATTGAAATAAACATCATGGACGCCTCCAAGGGCAATGCACTCGTGCAGCTAGCCGACCGGCTCGGGATTGCACAGAACCAGGTGATGGTTTTTGGCGACCAGGGCAACGACGTCTCCATGTTTGCCAATCCTGATTTTAAAAAAGTTGCGATGGGCAACGCCATCGGCATGATTAAAGAGAGCGCAGACTATGTGACTGATGACAATGATCACGACGGCATTGCCAAGGCACTGAAGAAATTTGTGCTCTGAGGAAATGAGTTGAATATTATGACCAATAAAGTTAAGGACCAGAATATTTCTGACGCCGAATGGGAAGTAATGCGCATTGTCTGGACGCTGGGCGAAATCCATGCGGGGGACGTGATCGACCAGCTCCAGGCCAAGATGGGGTGGTCCGAATCGACCATCAAGACCCTGATGGGGCGCTTAGTTAAGAAGGGCCTGCTAAAAACACGCAAGGATGGGCGTCGTTTTGTTTACACGGCTACTGTCAATCAAGTGCAGATGATGATTCAGGTCACCAGTGAAATGATGGGCCACATGTGTGACATGCACAAGGGCCAAGTGATGATTGAAATCTTGAAGGAGATGCCCCTATCAAAGGGCGATATCACGACGATTGAAGCTGAGCTTGACCAAAAGAAGGCGGATGCACCGGCAATGGTTGACTGCAACTGCTTGCTAGCAAAACAACACGAGTGTAAGTAATAGTTATTGGGGGGATTATTGATGAAGAAGTTTGCTAGTTTTTTATTGCGGCTTATTTTTGTTGCGCTGGTCTTGTTGTCCGGCTTTTTGCTGCTGAAGAGTCCGGTAACCATTAGCCAGCCCAACGTGCACAAGATGGCCCGGACAACGCTCAAGGAGAATATTGCCAAGAGCGGGGATGTGCGCCTGAAGGCTTCGCTGGAACTGGCCCAGAGCCTGGGTCTGGTCAGCAAATTGGTTGACCAGCTGCCGGCGGAGTACCACTATGATGCGTCCTATGCCAGTCTGTACGACCTTAGCACTAGCTACCAGGAAAACGGCGAGGTAACGGCTAAGAACTTGAAATTACCGGAAAAAAATGCGGTTCAAAAGGCAGTTGCCACCGGGATGCTGGAGAAGATGAATGACACCCTGAAGCAAAATTCCGCCAAGATCAAGAAGAGCATTGATATTTTTCACTACTTCTGTTTCGGTGCACTAGTCGTCTTTGTCCTAGCTGCCCTCTTGGGCCTGTTTGGCAAGTACCTGGCTGCGGCCTTTCTTATTCTGGGATCTATCGGCACGTTTGGCGCCCTGCAGTTTTATGCGCACAACTACGTCCGCTACCTGCAAGAAGAGCTCGGACACGGTACCGTTTTAACCACTTCGCCGCTTCTCTGGGTGGGCCTGGCGATTGGCGTGTTGACGGCGCTGACCTGGGTGCTGTACTTGAAGCAGACCAAAAAGAATAATTAAGCGCTTTGAAGTGCTCCATAATAGTTAGACATTAATCTGACTATTAGGAGCACTTTTTTCATGACTAAATATTCAAGTGATTACAAAATTGAAATTTGCAGTAAATACTTATCTAATATCTAACCAAGAAACTTTAGCTAGTCTAGACCGGGAATATGGCGTTGATTATACTTGAATCAAGGCCTGGGCAGAACGAGCCTGCGAATACGGCTTAATCGCTTTGAAGGTTAAACAGGCCTGGCCAACTTATCCTCCTGAATTCAAGCTGACTTCAGGCAAAAAAGTTTATATTTCGCCGGTCATCGATGAAACTGGATTATGACATGCTGGCAGAGCTCAAGCACAAGCTGCCTGAGACGCTCAACCTATTTTGCACTCGGACCAAGGCTTGCAATACTGCCATTGCGGCTATCAATCTAAATTAAGGCAGATGAAGATTAGACAGAGCATGTCGCGCAAGGGCAACTGTCACGATAATGCATCGGGAGAAACACAACCGCATTAAGATTAATTCACTAGCAGAAATGCGAGTAGTACTGCGCGATTACGTGTACTGGTTCAACCACATCAGACGATCAAACAAACTAAAATACGCGACTCCAAGCAAATATCGGAATTGTGCATTGGGTCCTGCTTAATGATAAAATATCTAACTTTTTAGTTGCGCTTCACTTTTTATCTATAGTTTGATAGGAGGGCTTTTTTATGCTTTTTATGTAGGATCTTAAGTAAATTAAGCTTATATGCCAATATTTTTTGCATTTTCAAACCAATTGGTTTAATATGTTTAATTGGTTAGCTTACTAACTAATTGGAGGTTCAAAATGGAAAGAAAAATAGATGCAAAGCTGATATGCTCAATCTTTGCAGCCGGATTAATGTCCTTTTCGGGTGTTTTGATTGAAACTGCGGGCAACATTACTTTCCCCGTGTTGATGAAGGAATTCGGCGTTAACATGACGGCGGTACAGTGGATGACCACGGGCTACCTCTTGATTGCATCAATCGTGATGCCACTTTCGGCCTACCTCAAGAAGAATTTCAACTCACGCCAGCTATTCATTACGGCGGCCGGCTTCTTCATCTTAGGGCTGATGATTGATGCTGTGGCCAAGTCATTTGTGGTCCTGGTAATTGGTCGTATTGTGCAGGGTGCGGGTGCCGGAATTGCGATTCCACTGATGTTCAATATTATCTTGGAACGGACGCCGTTGGATAAAATTGGCTTGCTCATGGGCATTGGGACGATGATTACGGCGGTGGCACCCGCATTGGGACCGACGTTTGGCGGTCTGATCGTCAACCTGCTGGGCTGGCGCTACATTTTTATTTTTATGCTTCCGGTCATGATCGTTTCGCTTATCATGGGGCTGGTTTCAATTACCAAAGATGCTGACCAAAAGCAGCGTATGAAATTGGATGCAACAGGCTTTATCTGCATTGCTATTGCCTTCATTGGGCTGATTCTGGCTTTCAGCAATCTGGCCGCCGTCCTGCAAAAGCCATTAGCTTTCTGTATGCCCTTGGCTGTTGGTGTGCTTGCGCTGGTGTTCTTCATCAAGCATTCGCTGAAAGTAGAAAACCCACTGATTAATATCCGTGTGCTTAAGATTAGCAAATTTACCTTGGGCCTGTGCGCCTACTTCTTGTTCCAGATTAACACGCTTGGCTTGTCCTTCATTTTGCCAAACTACGTGCAGATTATTAACAAGTCGACCGCAATGACGGCGGGTCTGCTGCTTCTTGCCGGGGGACTAATCGGTGCGATTGCATCACCAATTGGGGGCCGGCTGCTCGATAATTACGGTGCACGCAAGCCAATCATGACGGGGGCGGTCTTGGAAATAAGCGGAGGCTTCCTGTTCTGCAGCTTTGCCTCATCCTTGACTTCAGGGAAAATTATTTTATTCTACATCATTACGATGCTGGGGATTGGCCTCATCATGGGCGATACGATGACCGCTTCCATTAACGAACTCGACCCAAGCGAAAATACGGATGGCAATGGCCTGTTCAACATGGCCCAGCAGTTTGCCGGAGCCGTGGGAACCGCAATTGTGTCCGCAATTATGCAGTTCACGCAGCAGATTAGTACAAGGGCTACTGCCGCCGGCAAACTAATTGATGGTGCCCGGAGCGGATTGATTTTTTTGCTGATTTTGGTGATTATTGGTGTATACTTGCTCTATAGGGCAACAAAGCCAGTAGCAAAGAAGGACTAGTGAATGGACAGGTTAGGGTTGGTTCTGCAGCGGGTGCAAAATACGTTCAACCGCAACGTCGACCGGTACGCAAGGAGTCTCGGCTTGACGGGGACGCAGATGCTGATAATCGAATATTTCAACTCGTTTGCATCCAAGGGTTCAATCTATCAAAAGGACATCGAGCGCGAGTTTAACATCAGGAAGTCAACCGCAACCAACATCCTGCGCTTGATGGAACAAAATGGGCTGATTGTCAGGAAGGTTGATGCGCGCGACTCGCGCTTGAAGAAGATATTGCTGACGGATAGGGCTAAGGAGCTTGAACAAGAGATTACTACGTATTTTGTTAATTCGGAAGAAATGACGGCCCGCATCTTGGGTCAAACGATCAAAAACGAATTAATGGCCAACCTGCAGAAGCTTAACGAGGCCTTAGCCGAAAAGTAGATTGATAAAAAACGCCAGTTGCCGCTTTGGTTAGCGGAACTGGCGTTTTTGCTGTGCATTAAATTATTATCTCTCGTAGTTCGGTGCCTTTTTGGTGATCTGAACGTCGTGCGGGTGGGATTCGCGCAGACCCGCATTCGTGATCCGGACGAATTGCGCTTTTTCGATTAATTCGGCGATTGTGGCTGCACCGACGTAGCCCATGCCGGAGCGCAGGCCGCCGATAATCTGGAAAATGATATCGGAAACATCGCCCTTGTACTCAACCCGGGCCTCGACACCCTCCGGTACCAGCTTGTTGGCCTCGTTCACGCCGCCCTGGAAGTAGCGGTCTGATGAACCGTGGGCCTGCGCCATTGCGCCCACCGAGCCCATGCCGCGGTACGTCTTGTACTTTTGACCGGCACTTTCGAAGATTTCACCCGGCGCTTCGGTCGTACCCGAGAGCATGCTGCCGAGCATCACGGCGTTGCCACCGGCGCCGAGGGCCTTGACGATGTCGCCTGAGTACTTCATCCCGCCGTCGGCGATGATGGGCTTGTGGTATTCACGGGCAGCCGTGGCGGCATCATAGATGGCTGTGATCTGGGGCACGCCCACGCCGGCCACCACCCGTGTCGTGCAGATTGACCCGGGACCGATGCCGACCTTGACCACGTCAACGCCGCTGTCAAAGAGGGCGCGGGCCGCGTCGCCCGTGGCAATATTGCCAGCGATTAGCGTGACGTGGGGGAAGTGTGCGCGGATCTCCTTGATCTTGCGCAGGACGCCCGCAGAGTGGCCGTGAGCCGTGTCGATGACGATTGCGTCGGCACCCTTTTCAAGAAGGGCTTCCGCACGCTCGAAGGTATCGCTCGTGACGCCCACAGCGGCTGCGACTAACAGGCGGTTCTGGTCATCGACTGCCGCCCGGGCAATATTTGTGGGCACGACAACGCTCTTAACGTTGGCCACTTCGCCGGCCTGCGCGCTAATCGACATGTTCTTGTGAATCACGCCGAGGCCCCCCTGCAGGGCCATGGCGATTGCCATCGAACTTTCGGTGACCGTGTCCATGCCCGCACTGATCAGCGGAATATTCAGTTTGAGGTTTGGCGCCAACTCCGTCTGCAGGTCAACCTCATTGGGTAAAACGTGACTCTCAGCGGGAATTAACAAAACGTCATCGAAGGTCAATCCTTCTTTAGAAAACTTCGTTGTCCAACTTGCCATCTAATGCACTCTCCTTGCTAAAACATCTGACGATAAATTTATTCCACTTTACTAGTGATTGGGCCGGTGGTCAAGGGTGAAATATATCATATTTTTCTGGAGGGGATAAAAAAGCTGTGGCAGCGGCAACTAAAATACACGAACTATTTTTGATTTAAAATAAAATATTGTAAAGATTAATAAAACTTGCTATTATTTATTTAAGCACTAAAGCGGCGCACTGGTTAAGCAATCAATGCATAATGTTCGTGTTTATCCAAAAGGATAGTAAAGCGGTTTTCTGGTGCCACTTAGCATTTGCGATCTGAGGAAACCTGAATTAAGTGAAGGAGTACGTGATGACAGAAAAGTCCCTACATCAATTTATCGCCGGCCTGCCCAAGGCCGAATTGCACGTGCACGTTGAGGGCACGCTCGAAGCAGAATTGGAATTTGCCTGCGCGCAGAGAAATAACATCGACATTGGTGCCAATTCGCCGGCGGATGTTGACCACAGCTACGGGTTTGGCCTGACGGAATTTTTGAAGGCCTATTACAAGGGGATGAGGGTTCTGCGGACCGAGCGCGACTTCTACGAGTTGACCTGGACTTTTTTGCAAAAAATGGCCCAAAGCAACGTCAAGCACGTGGAATTGTTTTTTGATCCCCAGGCCCACACCAGCCGCGGGGTGGCCTTTGAAACGGTAATTGCGGGCATTCACGCCGCAATTGTGGACGCCCGCGCCCTCGGCGTTGATACGCAGCTGATTATGTGCTTCTTGCGTGAGTTTTCCCAGGAAGCAGCCCGAAAGACGCTGCTTGCGGCTCAGCCTTATCATGAAAAGGGCTGGATCTTGGGCGTCGGTTTGGATTCGGCCGAGCATCACAACCCCCCGCTCAAGTTCATGCAGGTTTTTGCAGAAGCCAGAAGTCAGGGCTACTACCTGACGATGCACTGCGATCCCCAGCAGGTTGATTCGGTGGAGCATATCAAGCAGGCGCTTGAGGTGATCGACGTTGACCGCCTGGACCACGGCATGAATATCATTGATAATAATGATCTGCTGGATTACTTGGTTGACCAAAAAATCGGCATCACGGCCTGTCCCATTGCCTACTACTACACCCGCAAGGACATGGAGCAGGATGCAATCACCCAGCTGTTCGACCGGGGCGCACTGGTCAGCCTTAATTCGGATGACCCAGCTTATAAGGGAAATACCTACATTAATGATGTTTACTATCAGTTCGCCTTGAAGTGTGGCTGGGGTGAAAAAGAACTGACGCAAATCGCGCGCAACTCTTTTGCCACTTCCTGGATCAGTGCAAACGCCAAACGGGCTTACCTCGAGCAAATAGATGATTATGTGACTAATTTCAAATAATTGGTGGTCGACCTTTAAAAAGCATAGCTGCTGAATTTGCGTCTAGTACGCAGATTTAGCAGCTTTTTTTGAGCTTTAATGTTTACAAAAGTAAACAAAGACGGTATACTGACTTTAGTTTACAGATGTAGACGTAGACTGAACTTGTTTAAAAAGGAGCTTGCGGTTATGACTAAAATTATTGTTTTGCTGGCTGGAGTAGTTGCTATTGCCTTTATTGCTTGGTGGTTCTTTACTAAGCACGAGGTGCAGGCGGCGCGTGCGGATGTAAAGTCCAGCGGCCAATCCATTGACATCAAGGTCAAGGGCGGCTACCTGCCCGAAAAGGTTGTCTTAAAGAAGGGCGTTCCGGCCACGCTGAACTTCAAGCGGGTCGATTCTTCCACCTGTCTTGACCACGTCATTTTTTCTGACCTGGGCGTCAATGAAAAGCTGCCGCTGAACCAAACGGAGCAAATCAAGATTGATACCAGCAAGCCGGGTGAGTACGACTGGGCCTGTGGCATGAACATGTTCCACGGCAAGGTTATTGTTAAGTAGTTGGGCAGAGGGAGAACGGGGACAAGACTAGAATGAAAACTGCTACGCGTTTTTGGATATCACTACTGTTATCTCTGCCGATGCTGGTCGAGATGGTCGTTCACCCGTTTACGGGCTGGATACTGCCCGGTGGTGCACGGACAATGTTTGTTTTAACCACGATCATCATGCTAACGTCGGCCGGTCCCTTCTTGACCAGCTCGTGGTCCGCATTTTTAAAGCACCATTCCAACATGGACACCCTGGTGGCCCTGGGCACCTTGACGGCTTACCTATATAGCATTTACGCAATGTTTGCGGGCAAGCCGGTCTTCTTTGAGAGTGCGGCCTTTGTCATTACCTTCGTGCTTTTGGGACAAGTATTAGAAGAAAAAATGCGCAGCAACGCCTCGAGCGCCATGAGCAAATTGCTCAACCTGGGCGCGAAGAATGCACTGGTCAAGCGGGGCAACGATTTTTTCGAAGTGCCAATTGACCAGGTGGTCGCGGGCGATCTGATTCAAGTTAGGCCCGGTCAGAAAATCCCGGTCGACGGCAAGATTGTCTCTGGTACTACCGCTATCGACGAATCGATGGTCACGGGCGAAAGCCTGCCGGCAACGAAGCGGGCCGGCGATCAGGTGATTGGCGCAACCATCAACCAGTCGGGTTCAATCGTCTTTGAAGCCGAAAAGGTGGGCAGCGACACGATGCTTTCCCAAATTATTGCGATTGTCAAAAAGGCCCAGAGCAGCCACGCCCCGATTCAGAAGCTGACCGATAAGGTTGCTGATATCTTCGTGCCGACCGTCCTGATTATTGCGATTATTACATTTCTGGTGTGGTATATTGTCCTGGGCAAGAGCCTGCCCGGCGCTCTGATTTTTGCGGTTTCTGTGATGGTGATCGCGTGTCCGTGTGCACTAGGCCTGGCCACGCCGACCGCACTGATGGTCGGGACGGGCCTCGGTGCCAAGAAGGGCATCTTGATCAAGAACGGTGAAATTCTCGAGGCCGCAAATAATCTTGATACCATTGTTTTTGACAAAACGGGTACAATCACTGCAGGCAAGCCGCAGGTAACGGATGTAGTCGGCGAAAAGCAGCAAGTTCTGCAATTGGCTGCCAGCCTGGAAAGCCTGTCTGAACACCCGCTAGCGCCCGCCATTCTGGCTGCTGCCAAAAGGGCAGGGGTTAAGAATCTGCCAGCGGCCGACTTTAAGGCGGTTGAAGGCCAGGGCATTCAGGGCAAGATTAACGGCAAAGAGGTCTTTATCGGCAAGCCTAAGCAGAATTTAGCGGATGATGCTGATTCTGAACTGCAGGCGAAAGTTGCAGCCTTGCAAAAAGAAGCCAAGACCGTTGTGCTTGTAACGGTTGGACAATCGGTTGCGGGCGCAATTGCCATTCAAGATGCGCCCAAAGCGGATGCACGCAAGGCCCTGGCCGATCTTAAGCGCCGCGGACTGGAAACCGTGATGCTGACGGGCGACAACAAGCAGGTTGCCCAGTCAATTGCCGCGCAGGTCGGCATCGACCGGGTGATTGCGGAAGTCTTGCCGATTGACAAGGCCAACGCGATCAAGGATTTGCAGAAGGACAAGCATGTTGCCTTTGTCGGTGACGGCATCAACGATGCGCCCGCCCTGACCCAGGCCGACGTCGGGATTGCAATGGGCTCGGGCACCGACGTTGCCATCGATGCCGGGGGTATTGTCCTCATCAAAAACAACCTGGAAGACGTGGTGCGGGCACTGGACCTGAGTCAAAAGACCTTCAAGCGGATAAAGCTGAACCTGTTCTGGGCGTTCATCTATAATGTCCTCGGCATTCCGGTAGCTGCCGGCCTCTTTGCCGGCATTGGTCTGATACTAAGTCCCGAGATTGCGGGCCTAGCCATGGCCTTCAGTTCGCTGTCGGTCGTAACCAGCTCAGTGCTGCTCGGCAAGGCGAAGATTAACTAAAGGTTACCAACAAGAAAAGACAGCCGCACTGCGACTGCCTTTTTGTTTTGCCTAAACCCGTGCCAAATTTTTGAGTGGCCTAAAATTTAGTTGCTGCTTATCCTTATAGTGGTTAGCAATAATTATTAACATGAGTAGGCAAAAGCTGACGACAAATCTGATCTCGATTTTGGACGTCCTACTGTGTGAGCTCATTTTTGATAAATTAAATGCGGTTTTATCAATTGTAGTTAGTTGTACTTGTGCTGCCTGGTCTGCAGGACGTGCTTGATCTGCAGAACGTAAGCGGCGATCCCGACGATCAGCCAGACTGCGGTAACGAAAACGCCGCTGGTCAAGTCGGCGTGGCCGAACTTGATCAGGTTGATGGGACCGTAAAACGGGAAGAGCAGCGCAATCTTTTCCAGCCAGCTCGGGTAGGCCGTGATAACGACCAGGACGCCGGCTGCGAGGCTCATCACCGCCTCGACGATGTTCGACAGGAAGTAGGGGTCGTTCATCTCCCAGCTAACCGCCCAGGAGGTGAAGCCCAGGACGAGACCGAACAGGCACAACAGGGGCAGGACGATGATCACGCGCCCGATAATTGCAATGGGTGCACCGAAGAGCAGGGCCAGAAACAGGTTGGTTGCTGCCAAGGTCAGTCCGGCCAGGAGTGCGACGAAGACCTTGTCGAGCCAGTAGCGGGGGCTGAAGGGCCGCTTGGCGATCAGCTCGTAGTCAACGCCGAGCGCAGCGTCGTTGATTAGCGACTGCGTCATTGTGCTCAAGGAGAGACGGGCAGCGTCAATAGCGATTGACGCGAGGACCACGTACCAGTCGAAGCGGCCGGTGTACTGGGCATCGATCAAAACGAGCAGTGCCATGTCGACCACGGGCGTAATGAAAAAGTAGACCAGGATCGTACGCCAGTTGGATAAGAACGATAGTGAAGAAAATTGTGTTTTAAGCATCAGATTAAGTTTAATTCTCCCTTCTTGCGTGCCAGCTGGTTGATTTTTTTGACCATTAAGGTAATTAATAAAAACCAGAGCAATAAGCTGCACAGGTAGGCCGGCCAGTGAAACGTTGGGTTGCTTCCCGTTAGGTAGGTAATCGGAGTCGTCATCGGAATAAGCCACTGCGCAACGGCAATCAGCGGTCTTAAAAGGCTGGGATTGCCAAACAGTCCCGAGAGCAGGACAATCGGCGTTCCGATCAGTGCCTCGTAGGTAATCGCGTTCGGCGTCAGCGTGAAGAATGACGCAATGAAGATCCCCATCGTCGCCATGGCCAGCCAGAGCAGGACGGTTATCAGCACGAACTGAGCGCTAATGGGGCCGGTGGCGCCCCCCAGAATCTTGGCCAGCAGCCAAGCCAGGGGAAAGGCGGCCAGGCCGTAGGTGGAGGCGGGCAATAGGAGCGCAATCAGCGATAGGCGTTCGTCGTAGGCGTTGTTGATCAAGTAGGGCAGGGTGCCCTTTAAGCGCTCAAAGCCAATGCAGCCAGCCGCGGTGGTACACGAAGACCACATGCCAAAGATGGCGCTCTGAATCCAGATGCTGGGGTTCGATAGACTGTGATTGGCGTAGGCCAGCGTGTACTGCACCAAGAAGATGGACAGCGTGCTGGATAGCGTTAGCACGACAAAATACTGATCGGAGAGGTATTCTTTAAAGTGAAACCAGAAGAGACGGAGAAAGGTCATGGTTATTTCCTCCGCAATTCTGGGGCGAGCGCCAGGTACGACTCCTCCAGCGTGGCTGGGCGGTCAATGTGAGTCACTTGCGACTTCTGGACAATATCCTTGACCGTACCGGACGAATAGACCCGACCGGCACCGATCAGGATGATGTTGTCGGCCAGGACCTCGACTTCGGACATTGTGTGGCTGGTCAGCAAAATACTGATGCCGAGGTCTGAGAGGTTTTTAATGGTATCGCGAATGCTCTTGGCAATCTCAACGTCAAGCCCACTGGTTGGTTCATCCAGTAAAAGCAGCTTGGGCTTGCCGAGCAGGGCGCGTGCAATGTGCAGCCGCTGCTTCATGCCCTTGGAAAACTGGCCGACTCGTTTGTCGGCGACGTTGCTCAAACTAACAACATCAAGCACGCGATCGATCTCGGCCTTCTGCTTGCGGTAGGGGACACGGGCCAGGTCAGCGAAGAAGGCCAGGTTCTGCCTGGCCGTTGCCCGCTGGTAGAAGCCAAGGTCGCCGCCAAAAGAAACGCCCATTTGCGGGTGCTTGGCGCTACCCACGATGTCTTGTCCGTTGAGCAGAACATGACCCGTGTCGGGCAAGAGGTAGCCGCCAATAATTGAAACAATCGTCGTTTTGCCGGCACCGTTGGGGCCGAGCAGGGAGACAATCTGCCCCTGCTTAATACTAAAAGAGATATCATCGAGGGCGTGAAATTCCGTATCCTTACTGTGATAGGTCTTTTTAATGTGTTTTACTTCTAAAATATTTTCCAAATTAATTCTCCAAAATTAAGTGTAAGTGGTGCCACTAAAAAGGAAGGTGTGGCTGAAATTATTACAGGTTAATTTGAAGATCTGGTTAACGTTGGACATTAAATCTATGAAAGTAATATATCATATTTTTATTATTATGTTAATATTTATTTAAGTAAATTACTGAACATTTTGAGAAGGGAAAAATTATGACTTCATTTGAGCACTTGCAAAAAGTGACGCTTGGCCCTGTAAGCCAAAACCAGCCGATCAAGCTGGCTGGATATGATCCGCGGTGGCCGCAGCTTTTTCAAAAAGAGCGGGCGAAGATTGAGCAGGCACTGGGAAAAACGGCGCTAAAAATTGAACACGTGGGGTCGACCGCGATTCCCGGCCTCAGTGCAAAGCCAATCATTGATATCCTGCTGGTTGTCCCGCAGCCCGCAGACGAGCGGGCGTACGTGTCCCAGCTTGAGGCGGCGGGCTACGTCCTGCGGATTCGCGAGCCCGACGAGGAAGAGCACCGGATGTTTATTGGCAGTCAGCGGCAGCTGCATATCCACGTTTATGGTCCCGCAAGCCGCGAGGCCTGCGACCTGGTTCTCTTTCGCGACTGGCTGCGCGCAAATGAACCAGACCGGGTAAAATACCAGGAATTAAAAAAGCAGCTGGCCGCAAAATCCTGGCGCACGGTCCAGGACTACGCGGACGCCAAGGGGCCGCTGGTTGCGGAGATTAAGGCGCGTGCCCAGGGCGCTTCTGCCAATAAAAAGTAGCCGATTGACGCGCACTGAAAAGATGGCTAAACTAATTGGATAGAATAACTTGACCTTGAATTATAGGAAGAAGTGAAGACTTTGTTTTTGGCATTGATGGTTGTACTTTTTATCAGTGGCGTGGTTTGCCTGGTGCTTGGTTTTAAAGCGCGCTTTGCCCCTAAGACTAACAGCCTGCTCATCTGGGGCGGTCTGATTGTGGCAATTGGGGCACTCTTCGTGATTACCGGGCTGGGGAAAGACCTGGCAAGCTCGGTTGCTGACTTCATCAGCGGCTTTCAGCACGGTCTCAATGCCCGTAATAGGTAAGCGGGGAACCTTAGTGCATGAGGTCTTAATCCGTAAAGCCCAGTTGCTGTCTCAATCCTCTTAGGCACTTGTTTAAATTTGCTTAAAAAAGCGCTATCTTTAGTTTTAGTCAATGGTCTACAGGTTAGACTAGGTGGTAAATAAGTTAACCTTGTATTTACGTTAGCGGGAGGAAATGACGCCATGGGGTTTGTTATCATGATTTTAAGTTTGTTGGTTGGTCTCGTGCTGCTGGTTGTGGGGTATGAAAACAAGAGTAGGCGCATGCTTTTGAGTCTGGGTCTGGTCCTCGTATTGTTCGCCGTTTTCCTGGCAAGCCCGCAGGGTTCTGACGTTGCCCACGGCGTTTACGATGGCCTGTGCGCATTCACGGCCACACTAAGGTAAGTTCTTAAATAGCAAAAGCTCAACTTTAGGCGTCAGGGCAAATCAAAAAGGCTGCCTTGGAGATTGATTCTTCAAGGCAGCCTTTTAACGTGGGCTGGAAATTGTCCAGCGGCTATTTTAATCAACGGACTTGAGTGCCTCCAGCATGTCCAAGTCGCGCAGCTTCTTATTGACGATGAAACCGAGCACGATGGTGATGAGCCCGATTACGCCAAGCGGCCACAGGAAGCTGGACGCTGACAAGGCCGGATTGAACATGACGTTGTCCGGCGGCACAACGTACAGGATATAGCGGTAGAGCAGATCACCGGTCAGGTAACCAACCAGAATTCCGAGTCCGGTTAATAAGATTGTCTCGCGGTAGATATACATTGTGACCTCCCCATCATAAAAACCGAGCACCTTAATTGTTGAAAGTTCACGAATCCGCTCCGCAATGTTGATGTTGGTGAGATTGTAGAGAATAACGATGGCGAGCAGGCCCGCAACAACAATCAAGACAACCATAATCAAGTTGAGCGACTGGACAACCACGTCAAGTTCCTGGCTGATTGCCGTGTTTTGAACCACGCCCGCAACCCCGCTCAGCTTCATGTATTGCGCAGCTGCCTTCTTGGTATTCTGGGCGCTGCCGTCTGCTAGGTTGACCAGGTGGGCGTTCGTCCTGTATTTGCGGTGAAAGACACGCTGGTACTGGTTGCTAGTCATGAAGGCGAAGTGTCCCATGTACATTTCGGTGATGCCGGCAACTTTCATTGAACGCCTGTGGTTGTTTTGGTCAGTCAAAGTAATCTGTCCGCCTGCTTGGACGTTTAACAGCGTGGCCAGCCGCTCTGAGATCACGACACCGTCATTGTGCAGGGCAATTGCACGCTTAGTCCTGCGGTCGTTCAGGTGAACATAGTGATCAAGCTGCTTGCTTGAACTAGGGACGATCAGGGTAATGTCTTGGGTATCGCCGGTTTTGCCCACCGTCTTGGTCATCGATTCATAGTAAACGGGCATTGTCTGCTTGACATCATCCCGGTGCAAGTTAGTGGCAAGCGCCTTTTTTTGTTTAGCCGAAATTGGCGTCTTTTGGGCAACAATTAGGTTGTAGTGGATCAAGTCGGAAAATTGCCGGTTGTTCATCGTGCTAATGGAGTTCTTAACGGCAAAGCCTGCAAAGAGCAGGGTCGCGGCGCCGCAAACACCGAAGATCGTCATCAGCATTCGTTTCTTGTAGCGGAAAAGGTTGCGGGCAGTAACCTTGTGGGTAAAGCTCAGGTGATTCCAAATAAAGGGGATTTTTTCGAGCATGATTTTTGAACCCGCTGCTGGAGGCTTGGGCAGAAGCAGGGCCGCGGGCTTTTCCCTGAATTCGCTCTTGGCAGTGAGGTAGGCCGGCAGAACGGAGCTGACCCAAGACAAGACCAGGGCTGCCAGGCTAATCTGCCACTGGAAGTGTTCTTCAATCGGCGGGATGGTCAAGGACTGGTAATAGGCGTGGTAGACAATCTGCGGCATTAAGGTATGCCCCAGGAAGATGCCGATAATAGTGCCGATGGTGCCCGACAGAAAACCGTAGAAAATAAACTTGTTGATAACAACAAAGTCATCATATCCGAGTGCCTTGAGCGTTCCGGAATTGATCCGCTCTTCATCGATAAAGCGGTTCATGGTGGTAAAGGTAACCAAAGCGGCAACAAAGTACAAGAAGATGGGAAAGACCTTGGCAAGGTCTTCAACCACTTGCGCGACCGTGGTATAAACCAGGTTGCCTTCGCCGCCGGGTACTTCGCGCCGGTTATAGACGCTGTAAGAAGGGCGGGGCATTTTTTGAACCTGCTTTTTAATCCGGGCAATCTTGCGCTCGCCGGCACTGATTTTGGCCTCGGTTTTAACCGCTTTTTGCCCTAAAAGCTCTTTTTTACCCTGCAAAATCTTTTCCTGGCGCGCAAGTTCTGCTTGGGCCTGCTGCAGCTGAGCGTTAAGTTCAGGAGACGTGCCTGCAGCCTGCGCTTTTTGGGCAAGCTCTTCCTGCTTATTTGCCAGTTGACGTGCGGCTTTTGTCAGGTCCTGCTTACCACGCTGCAGTCTCCGTTTGGCCTGTCTCAGCTTTTCTTCTTGCGGGTGCAATTTCCGGTTGACCGCCTGGTTGATCCGCTCCTGACGGTGCCGGGCGTTTTTCTTCAGCAAATCCTGCAGGTCTTTTTTGTGGCTGCTGACCCTTGCGGTATACGTTGACCCATAAGAATCGAGTCCGCGTAAGTTGCGGTAGGTCAAATTGGCTGCGGTATAGACCGTCTGGTTGAACGCACGGGATGCGACGACCGCATAGCCCTTGAGCTCACCGGTACCGCTATTGCTTTGGCCTAAGTTGACGCTGGACAGTATCTGACTGGAGCGGACAAAACCGACCACCCTAAACTTCTTGCGCTTGAGCAGGGTGGAGCCAAGCACGTTTTTCTTTTCGGTAAAACTAAGGTGCTGGCCCAGTTGATACCGCTTATGGTAATGATCAGCCAGGGCAATTTCATTTTCGCGCTGGGGCAAGCGTCCCCGTCTGAGTTCATACTTCCCGATAGTCTTCGGTTTTGAAAAGATCCGCACGCTTTCATGGCTGTTTTTGAAAACCGTGTCGGTCATATAGCCGAACTCGACCTTCTGCAGCCCCTTGGCCTGCCTGATCAGCTTAACGTCCTGCTTGTCAAAGCCATAATTGCCAATGACAGTCAGGTCAGCCGTGTTCAGCCGCTCAGCATAGTGGTTGCCCGTGGCGCGCATATCTGGTCCGGTAACCATTAAACCGACCAGGGCAAACGCGCCAATCATCATCAAACCAAGGATGGATAAGAACTGCCCCTTAGTGTGCCTGATTGATTGCCAAAAGTCTTTCCAAATTATCTTATTCATTTGTCCGA
Organism: Lactobacillus sp. XV13L; assembly: GCF_059900875.1. Taxonomy (NCBI): domain Bacteria; kingdom Bacillati; phylum Bacillota; class Bacilli; order Lactobacillales; family Lactobacillaceae; genus Lactobacillus; species Lactobacillus sp. XV13L. The sequence goes on from NZ_JBWXGD010000004.1 coordinate 21,532, forward strand.
CCTTCTTTACCACTTAATGCTGGTGATGTCTTCGGGGTGGTCATTGTGCTCGATCTTCGTTACCTGACCGTCATGAAAATGAATTACGCGGTCGGCGATGGGGGCAAGTGCGCCGTTATGGGTAACAATGACCACGGTCGTACCATTATTGCGGCTGCGGTTTACAATGGTCTGCAAAACGCTTTTGCCCGTTTGGTAGTCGAGGGCGCCGGTGGGCTCGTCGCAGAGCAGGATCTTGGGATTTTTGGCAACTGCGCGCGCAATTGCGACCCGCTGCTGCTCACCGCCCGATAGTTCGGCGGGAAAATTATTGATGCGGTTTTTCAGCCCGACGTCAATCAGTGTCTGTTCGGGATCAAGGGCATCGGAAACAATTTCCGCTGCCAATTCCACGTTCTCTTTTGCCGTCAGATTTTGGATTAAATTGTAAAACTGGAACACAAACCCGATATCATAACGGCGGAAACGCGTCAGCTGGCGCTTGTCGTATTTGGCAATATTTTTGCCATCAATGATGACATCGCCGGAAGTGTTGGTGTCCATGCCCCCCAGAATATTCAAAATAGTCGACTTTCCCGCCCCCGAAGCGCCGAGAATAATGGCTAATTCACCTTTTTCAATCGTAAAATTAACGTCATTGTTGGCCAGAACCTCGGTCTCGCCCGTGCGGTAGCGCTTAAAATTATGCCGTACTTCAATATAACTCATAAATGTCCCCCTGCAATTTGTTTTGTTCATGGCTGTTCTAAGCCAGATAGCGCTCCAGCACCGTCAATACTCCCATGTCATTGTTGCTGGGTGCTTCGTACCTGGCAATCTTTTTTAACCGGTCATCACCGTTTTTCATCGCGTAGCTATAGCCGGCCAGCTCAATCATTTCCTGGTCGTTCATGCCGTCGCCAAAGGCAATCAGCTCTTTCGGCTTAACGTCAAAGTAGCGCAAGAAATACTTGATGCCCTGGCCCTTGTTGACCCCGGCGGGCATGACGTCGATATTGTCGAAGCCGCTGGTTGTGCAGTGAATGCTTTCGCCGTTGTTCTGGTTAAATTTGCGCTCGATTTCCTTGGCGAGGTCAGCTGAGCAGTTGAGCGTCAGCTTCGTGAGGCTATCGCTGGTCGGAATGTCAACAAGGTTGGCGATCTCAACCATATCGGGGTAGAAGAAGTGCATGGTGTTCTTGAACTGTGCCGGAGCCCGCTTGCTGACGTAGGAGCGGTCGAGTCCGCTTGCAGCAATCCTGGTTTCAGGGTAATTGTTCTGAATAAAGCTGATCAGCTTGATGCCGGTCTTGTAGGTGAAGACGTGGCGCACAATAATCTTGTTGTCCTTGGTCAAAATGGAGCCGTTGTCAGCAACGATGTCGATGCGGTCCAAAAAGTCATAAAAGTCCTGACGTAGCCGGGATAAGGGCCGCCCGCTAGAAACGATGAAGTGAACGTGCTGCCTGCGCAGTGCGGTTAAGACGTGCTCAAAACGCTGGTGGTCAAATTTTTTGTCGTCATTTTCAAACGTGCCGTCCATGTCAATGGCGACTGCTTTAAAAGGAATAGGTTTCATTTTGTTCTCCTTTGCAATCTACTATTATCATTATATAGTACTGGACCTCTTGGGGCCAAAAACAAAAACAGACTCATGCTAAGCATGAATCTGTTTTGCCATGACGCCGCTAATTTGCCCCTTGCACCGGCTTCTTTCTGCCGACTAGCCAGCAGACCAGCACGGCAATCAGGGTCTCAAGCAGAATTAAAACGATGTTCAGTCCCAAGTGGACCTGACCGAGATTAACCATTTGGTTATGGAAAAGCTGGTTCTGTTCGCCCAGATACAGGTCAAAGATGATCGAACCGATCACCAGGGTAAACATGACGGCCCACTGTCCGCGGCTGAATGCGATGCCGTATTTTTCCTCACGCCGTCTGATGCTTGGCAGAATTACGCCAAGGCCGATCAATACGACCACCGCGACGATATTGATGATTAATTCGTACCACCAGTAGCCGCTAAAGGGCTTAATATCCTGGGGCGCAATCCCCAGAATTGTTGCGGCGGCGGTGACAAGCAGTAAAACGAGTCCGGCAAAGTAGCCGACGCGGTCGTTTTTCAGGAAAACATAATCGGAATGGAATTTTTGGGGATTCTTTCTGATCTGCATGAAGGAGAAGAAAATCCAACACGTTACACCGGGTGAGATGATGCCGTTCAAATTTAACAGCCAGTTGAAGATGTCGTTCATGTCCGGCAGGAAAATTCCTAGCAGCATGATGAACGCCGAGAGGGCAACGGTCAAAATGTAGCCGTTGATTGGCAGCCCGTTTTTGTCCTTCTTTTGCAGAAAACGCGGCATGTACTTGTCGCCCGTGTCAGAAATCAGCATCCTCGTCATGGCATCGAGCAGGACCGCCAGCAGCGCAGCATTGTAAAAGACCGACGTCCAGGCCCAGACGTACAGCAGCGTCTTGCCCCAGCCGTACTGGTGACCGACCATGTCAAAAACGTAGTAGGCGCCGTTCATCTTAAGGTCATTCGGGATGTGGTAGCTGTTAAAGTAGATTCCAAGTGCGAAGGAGCCAAAAACAGTCAGAAAAATGGTCATTACGGCTAGTGCGACCATTGCTTTGGGGAAGTCAGACTTGGGCTTTTTCATTTGGGTTACATACGGCGCGACAAGCTCACAACCGTTCAGGGCGAAGATCAGCATGGCAATCGTCGTCCAGTAGTGCATGTTGAAGTCAGGCACTAGCGTGTGCCACGTAAATGGCTGGGTGGCCATGTGCCCGCCTGATTTTGCCAGGCCCAAAAAAGCCAAGAAGACAAACATTAAGGTCATGATCAGCATTAAGCCGCCACCAATGGTCGACAGCACTTCCATCGAGTGTGAGAAGTAGTGTTCAATAATAATGAAAAGGATGAACATGGTAAAAGTCAGGAGTGCAAACTTAGTGTTGGAAATCTGACTCTGGAATTTTTCCGAACCGGTCAAGGCCCACCCAATGTCAACGATGATTTCGTTAGCCGAGTCGACTGCATAGGGAATAGAAGCCGCCCAGTACGTCCAGGCGGTGAAGTAGCCCAGAAACTCACCGTTGGTTCCGCGCACCCAGGATGAAAGGCCACCGCCGTCATCATTAAAGACGGAGCCCAGTTGGCCCACCATTAACGAATAAGGGATCACGTAGAAAAGACACATGATGATCCATGACGTGACGACGGGCATGCCCTGATTCTGGAAGTTGTACATAATATCATCGAGCCCGATGACCGTGCAGAAAGCCATCAGGGTCAACACGGGCCACGAAAGATACTTTTTCTTCGAATTCAATTCTTCCACTAAATTTCTCTCCTTTAAAAAATAATTGCAATATACATTTTACTAATTTACCGGGTCCATGACTAGGGGAAAGACCAATTTGTTTTGCTCGTGCATTAAGTAACGGCCCGGTCGGTTTCACAATCATAGGCGCTAAATGTTGATGAGTATTGAATTTTTTGTACCTGTGCGGTAAGATTAATGCGTTAATATCTTAAACTAGAGAAAGAAGGATTCTTATGTCAGGACATTCAAAATGGCACAATATTCAAGGCCGCAAGAATGCGCAAGACGCAAAAAGGGGTAAAATTTTCCAAAAGTTATCTCGTGAAATATACATGGCTGCAAAAAATGGTGGTCCTGACCCCTCTGGGAATCCTAACTTACGAATGGTAATGGACAAGGCGCACGCCAACAACATGCCGAAGTCAAACATTGACCGGGCAATCAAAAAGGCCGACGGCAATTCCGAAGAACACTACGATGAGATTACTTACGAGGGTTATGCACCTGGAGGCGTTGCGGTTTTTGTGGAGGCCTTAACCGATAACAAGAACCGCACAGCGTCGGCCGTGCGCGTTGCTTTCACCCGCAACGGCGGCTCACTGGGCGCAACCGGTTCTGTTGCTTACATGTTCAACCGGCGCGGTTATATCGTTATCGACCGGGCAACGACCGATGCCGATGAGGATCAGATGCTGCTTGACGTCATGGACGCAGGCGGCGATGACTTGCAGACCAGTGACGATGCCTTTGAAATTTATACTGACCCCAAGCAGTTTGCGCAGGTGCGCGACGCTTTGGAAAAGGCCGGCTATAAACTAGCAAACGCTGAGTTGACCATGATTCCGGAGAACACCACGCCGGTTCCTGAAGACAAGAAGGAGCAATTTGCCAACTTAGTGGATGCGCTTGAAGATGATGATGACGTGCAGAACGTCTACACGGCTGCAGCCGACGAAGACTAGATTAATTAAAAAGAATCACCCAAATTATTTTGGGTGATTTTTTTATGCGCAAATTTGCTGTGAAAGGCCCGGTTTGGGGCAACCGCGGGGAGGACACGGGGCGTTTTTTAGAAACCAACTGATACTTTTCAAAAAAACCGCCCCTTTTTTGCGTACTTAATATTGGCAGCAAAAAAACAAAGGAGGGGTTTTATGCGAATCAAAGATGTGGTTGGTTCCCTAATTGAAGATGCAATTGCCGCGCGTGCGAGCGATATCTTCTTTTTGATGCAGGGTTCTGTAGTAATTGTGAACCTGCGTGTGTTGAGCGGTGTTGTCAAGCGGACCGAGTTTAGCAGCAACGAAGGTAAAGAAATCATCAATTACTTGAAGTTTGCGGCGCAGATGGACATTGCGGAACACCGGCGGCCGCAGGTGGGTGCATTTGAATACCGCTACAAGGATGAGAATTATTACCTGCGCCTGTCCAGCATCGGTGATTTTACCGACAGCGAGTCCTTGGTGATTAGGATTATTTACCGGGTGGAGACGGGCACCTACTTTTTAACCGAGCAGGTAGAAAAAATGCGCCGGCTGACGAACAAGCGCGGATTAATCATTACCAGTGGCCCAACCGGCTCCGGCAAGACGACGACCATGTACAAGCTTGCCAAGCGTGTCGGCCACAAGCAGGTGGTGATGACGATTGAAGATCCGGTTGAAATTCACGAGGCGGAATTTTTGCAGACCCAGGTCAATCTGGAGGCTGACATCACGTATTCGCGCTTGCTTGAGGCGGCGCTGCGCCATCGTCCCGATATTTTGATTATCGGTGAGATTAGGAATGAATCGACTGCGCGGCTGGCCGTTGACGCTGCCCTAAGCGGCCATCTGGTGTTTGCAACCGTGCACGCGAAGAGCACGCTGCAGACAATATCGCGGCTTGAGAGCCTGCACGTGAATGCCAATGAACTGAGTAACTGCCTGACCGCAATCTGCTACCAGCGGCTCTTGCCCACCAATGGGGAACTTTCCTGCCTCATGGATATTGCCAGCGGCACGCTGCTGCAGGACAATATTGCCCAAAAAATACGGGGCAATTACGTTGATTGGGTTGATAACTTGGTTGCTTTAAGGAAGAGGGGTGCAATCAGTGCGCAAGTATTTGAACAGTTCCAGGAAGGGTAAGTTTACAAGTCAGGAGCAGCTGAATTTTCTTGACTACCTGCAGAACAGCCTGGCTAACGGCTTTTCCCTCAACGCCAGCCTGGAATTAATGCCAATCCTGTGGCCCAAGCGCAGAAACTTGATTGCAAGGCTCAGTGCGGGCGTTCAAACCGGGAGGAGCCTGGGTGGCGCAATGCTCAAGCTGGGTTTTGCCAGGACCATCACCACGCAGATTGACCTGGCTATGGAGCAGGGCAGCTTGGTCGAATGCTTGGCGCAGCTGGCCACCTTGATTCGGCTGAAGAACGAGCAGATCAAGAAGCTGAAGGCAGAAATGTCTTACCCAATTGTTTTGGCGGTTATGATGATGGTGCTGCTGCTTTTTATGCAGTCCTTCGTCTCCAACCAGTTCGCGGGAACGGGTGAACACAGCGGCGATATCATGCTGCTCGGCTTGCTTCTGCTGGCCTTTTTAATCACGTACTACTTGGTGCGCGTGCTTGGTCTGCTCAAGAAGCAGGACTACCAGTCGCTCAAAAGGCTCGCCCGTTATCCCTTGGTGGGGCCGCTCATTAAGCTGTACGTCAAGTACTTGCTGGTTTATGACGTGGGCCTCCTTCTTGCCAGTGGCTTCTCGCTGCAGAAGATGTGCGAGTATGCTTCCCGCCAGGAAGAGGGCTCGCTGCAGCAGTTTATCGGTGCAATGGTGGGTAGGAAGCTGGCCGCGGGCCAAAACTTGACCGCAATAATCAAGGGGGAGGCTTTTCTTCCCGATGAATTGCTGCTTTTGCTCCAAGCGGGTTCAAAGAAGGCCGACCTCAGCACGCGCTGCCTGCTTTTAGGCAAAACTTTGTTTTCGACCCTGGCCGGCAGAATTGAAAAGTTAATCGTCAACGTGCAGCCGTTCTGCTTCATTTTAATTGGACTGGGAATCGTGGGGATGTACCTGAAGCTGCTGCTGCCAATGTACGCGATGATGCAAAGTATTTAAGTCAAAGTATTTAAGTGAGGTATTTCTAAATGAAAAAGAGAATGAAAAGATATTTGGTCAAGATAATTGCTAAGACAAGGAAGGCACAGGGCTTTACCCTGATTGAGATGGTTGTCGTTGTTGCAATTGTTGTGATGCTGCTGCTTATTATTGCGCCTAACCTGACCAAGCAGAAGCAGAGTGCCGGCGAAAAGACCGATAACGCCTTTCAGACGACCCTGCAGACGCAGGTCAGCCTGTACGAAGATGACAAGGATCGAAAGGGCAAAGAGGTCAACTTTAAGAACATGTTTGACGACGGCTACCTGACCAAGCGGCAACTGGACAAGTCTAAGAAATATACGGTAAATAAAGGTGTGGTTGAAAAGGGCACGAATTAGGCCGCGCGTGGCCGGATTCACCGTGCTGGAGATGGTAATTACGCTGGCGATTGCGACTGGGTTGTTGTTGTTGGGTTCAGTCCAGCTTGGTACTTATAAGGAAAAATTGATTCTGAACAACACGACCCAGCAAATAAAGAGTTCGCTTGAACAGGCGGCTAGAATCTCAACGATTCGTCACAGGGCGGCACTGGTCAGGTACTATCCGGTGTCGAAGAGAATCACGATCATTGGCAACGGCTATTCACGGACGCTCAAGATTGATTCCGGGTTAGAAATTTACAATCTGGAAAATCTGAAAATTTCGGCCAGCGGCTCCATGCCGCCACATACAATCGTAATTACGAACCATAAGAATACTAAAAGGGTTAAACTGCAAATGACCTGGGGGCGTGCAATCGATGGTACTTAGCAAATTGAGGGGCTTTTTAATGGCGGAAAGCCTGACCGCACTGGTCATAGCACTATTCGGGGTGCTGGTGATGGCACTGGTTGTCGGCGAGAGTCGGGCAACGGAACGAACAATTGAATTGAAGACCGACCGTGCATACGCCTGGCACGTGCTGAAGAAGAATAGCCTCAGCGAGGTCAAGGTTCACGATCGAATTTACCAACCGCGAGGTGAGAAGGGGGTGTATGATGCGACGGCTAAAAAAGCCTACCGCGTTAAAAACTAGCGGATTTATGATTGCCGAAGCAGTGTTTGCGGTTTTCATTACCCTCCTGGTGGTCCTGATTTTACAGGGGCTGCTGAAGAGTCTGACTACGGCAGACAAGGCGGGGCACCGAACCGATGACGTTGTCTTTGCGTACGTTCAGTTCAACCGCTTCTTAAAAAATGACGCGGCTAAGGCTTACGTTTTTCCCAAGGCATCCAATTCCAGACAGGCGGCCATAATTAAGGTTGACAAGGATGACAACGAGAAGATGTACCTTTTGAATTTTTACAAGAATATGATCCGCGTAACCACGCCGGAGGGTGGGCACATGCCCCTTCTGCTCAATGTTGCCAGGGCAAGTTTTGTCACTAAAAAGTGCCAGGTTAAAATTGCGGTAACGGAAAAGGACGGGCGTGCCTCGGAAATTTGCTTTAAGCTGGATCCCAGACCGAAGGAGAAGAAAAAGAATGAAGCCAAAAAAACCGTTAAGGCTGAAAGCTAGTGCATTGCTAAGCAGCGTTTTGGTCCTGATGACCTGCTTAATCTTTCTGCAGTTTTACCAGACAATCTACCGGGACAGCATGCAGAATGACTTTTTGCTGATTGAGTACCTGGTTAACAACTGATTTTCTTGCGTTGACTGCCTTACTTCTATTAAAATGTCTAAGAAGATAAGGGAGATAAGCGATGGATAAAATTGTAGAATTGTTTAACAAATTTCTGGACTGTGTTACTTGCCTGCAGGATGCCTTGAACGTGTCCTTTGGCGAAGCGCTGACCGAAACGTTTGATAACCTTGAAAAGGGACAGATAAAGGTTGAGTTGGGGGCCCCCGATAAGAAAACCGTTGGCAAATTAAGTCAAAAATACGCGGGCTTGAACTACGCTGAGCTGGCACCAAAAACCAAAGTGCAAATTTATACTTACCTGACCCTCAAGGCTGTTACTGAGGATGGCTTGGATGTCAACAAGATGCCGACACCGTCGGTTGTAGCAACCATTATTGCCATGTTCATGCAGAAATTGCTCCCAACTGACCGGGTCGCAATTGCTGATCCGGCAATTGGTACAGGCGGCTTGCTATATACGGTTGTCGACCAGCTAAAAAAGGCCAATCACTCTAAGGGCGACTACCGGCTAGTGGGAATTGATAACGATGAGGAAATGCTCAATTTTGCCGACGTTGGCGCGCACCTGAACGGGCTGGACGTTGACTTGTACTGCCAGGATGCACTGACCCCCTGGCTGTTTTCCAGTCCGGATGCGGTGGTTGCCGATTTGCCGGTCGGATACTATCCGCTCGATGAAAATGCGGCTAACTTTGCCACCAGGGCCGTGAAGGGGCACTCCTTTGCACACCTTTTGTTTATTGAGCAAATAATTAAAAACCTGCAGCCGGCTGGGTACGCCTTCTTAGTCGTGCCCCGGGCGATACTTGCGGGTAAAGCCGGAAGCGACATCATGCCCTGGATATCAGAAAAAGTTTTCCTCCGTGCAATCGTTGAGCTGCCTGATAATTTGTTTCAGAACAAGTTTAATCAAAAAGCCATTTTGGTATTCCAAAATCACGGCGAGAATATCGGCAGCAGTGAGGTCTTGCTCACAAAGTTGGATACTTTTAAAAAAGAAGAAGATCTAATTGAGCTTAATGTTAAACTGAATGAGTGGTATACTAAAAACATTCATTAATTTGTGAAAAAATAAAAATCATGTGTACGGAGGAAACTAATTTATGAAAAAAGTTTTAGCGATTAACTCGGGGAGTTCTTCTTTTAAGTATAAGCTTTTTGCCTTGCCGGAAGAGAAAGTCTTGGCAGAGGGGATTGCAGACCGGGTTGGCATCGATGGTTCTTCTTTTGAAATCAAACTGGCTAACGGTGAAAAGCATTCCCAAGAAATTGCCATTCCCGACCAAGAAACTGCGGTCAACTTATTGCTCGAAGCTCTTAAGAAATACAAGGTTATTGATGATCTGGGCGAAATTGTTGGTGTTGGACACAGAATCGTTGCCGGTGGGGAAGACTTTGCTGATTCGGCCATCATCGACCGGGACAAGTTGCAAAAAATCTATGACCTGAAGGAATACGCACCCCTTCATAACCCGGCTGAGGGCAAGGGCATTGAAGCCTTCATGAAACTGCTGCCTGACGTTCCAGAAGTAGGCGTTTTCGATACTTCCTTTCATCAGTCCTTGGATCCTGTACACTACATGTACTCGATTCCTTATAAGTACTATAAGGAATACGGTGTGCGCAAGTATGGTGCGCATGGTACTTCGGTGCGCTACATTGTTGGTCGTGCTGCCGAGATGCTGGGCAAGGACGCTAAGGACTTGAAACTGGTTGTTTGTCACTTGGGTTCGGGTGCTTCGGTGACTGCTGTTAAAGGCGGTAAGTCATACGATACGTCAATGGGCTTCACGCCCCTTGCTGGTATCACCATGGGCACCCGTTCAGGTGATGTTGACCCATCCGTATTGCAATACATTATGAACAAGGATAACCTTGACATCAACCAGATGATTGAAATCCTGAATGACAAGTCCGGCCTTTTGGGCATTTCAGAAATTTCCTCCGACATGCGTGATTTGGAAAATAACTCCGATAAGAAGGCCGACTTGGCACGGGCCATTTTTGTCAACCGCGTGAGACAGTACGTGGGCTCTTACGTTGTTGAGATGGAGGGTGTTGACGCCATTGTCTTTACGGCTGGTGTTGGTGAACACGATGCTGATGTCCGTGAAAAGATCATGAAGTCATTTGAGTTCATGGGCTTAGAAGCTGACTATGAGGCGAACAAGTCAAATGGTGAAAAGTTCGTTTCAAAGCCTGATTCCAAGATCAAGGCAATGATTATCCCAACTGATGAAGAATTGATGATTGAGCGTGACGTTGTGCGTCTGGCTCATTTGAACTAAAGTAAATTTTAAATTTAGACTGTTAAGGCATGGCTCTTAGCAGTCTTTTCTTGTCTAAAAAAGGATTGAAATATGAAGGATTGGCGAACTGATCGGATTGGTGCTGCAATTGCTGGTAATAATCCATTGGTAATAGCAGAATTAAGTGGTGGCTATGCTGTTATCGGTGACACACAATTTTTGCCCGGATATTGTGTACTATTGCCTAAAAGAAAGGTTGCTACTTTAAACGATTTAGAGCTAGCAGAAAGAGTAAAATTTTTAAAAGATATGACTTTGCTGGGGGATGCGATATTATCAGCATGTAGCCCGGCAAGAATCAATTATGATATTTTAGGTAATACAGATCACTTCTTGCATGCGCATATCTTTCCGCGATACCAAGCGGAAGCACCAGAAAGATTGGTTAAGCCAGTTTGGTTATATGATTCTCATTTTTGGACAGACGCAAAATATCAATATGATGAAAAGAAGCATGGCGCGATCAGGAAGGCCATTACGGAAAATTTGAAGAGCAGAATGAGTGATTAAATTGGTAGCAATTGGTGTTGTTGATACTTTATTAAACGGCATAAAATCCTGCTTGAGACAACTAAACGCGTAATCAAACAGGCGATTGCGCAAAAAAGCGAAGTGGTCTTGTGTTCTGATTGCCCGCTAGCTGGCGGTAAACATTTTTGCAGGAGCTGGCAATCGAAGACGCTGACCAGTATGTGATTACCTTTAACGGAGCAGTAAGTAAGTCAGTGTTTGGTCAGGTACTGAAGAAAAACGAATTGAGTCGGTCAACTTACGAAAAAGTTGAACAATGTGCTAATGACCACCGGCTGGCATTTAACTTTGTTGATTCTACAAGTCGCATTATCACGAGCAATCACAATATTGGCTGGATTACGGTAGTACAGGCTTGGCAGAACAGTGCTGGCCTTTTTGTGTGAAAAGCCCAAGAGTTGGTCGAAGATAAACCTGCTATCAAGGTGGTCTTTGCCGACGAAAAGGAAAAGTCAGATGCCCTTAAAAGTGAAAAATATCAATAAGAGGGTAGCGTTAGAATTTTTGGCAAAAAATTAGCGAATGTGCCTGGCGTAGTATTGGCAATCGGCGATGAACAAAATGATGTTCCGCTGTTTAAATTTGTCGGCACTGCCGTGGTAATGGATAATGGCTCTGATTTGGCTAAGGAACATGCGAACTATGTCACGGCAGGCAAAGATGCTGTCGACATTGAGCAATCCTTTAAATTTACTTTTAACTAAGTGGCTTTGGGGTGAGATCTGGTTTGTAGTAAGTGAATCTCAAATATGTTATAATTATATTGTCTTAAGGGGATGTTTTGGGATTCGACAGGCGTAGATTCGCATTGACTGCAATTTGTAGGTCACGTCTACATAAAAACGTCACAGTTTTTCTAACTGCAAATAAAGAAAATTCATACGCATTAGCTGCCTAATTTAGGCCATGCGTTGCTTGCTACCGGATTGCTCACGTCTAGCAGCAAGTATCAACTTAGTGAGCTACGTTTAACTACCTCATCTGAATAGTTAAAAAGAGTCATTTCAGGTTAGCTAGTCCATCCTAGCCCTGTTATATGGCGTTTTGGACTAGTGAAGTTCAAATAGTATAACTATGATTGTAGATGTCAGTGACGGAATGCGTCTGGACAGGGGTTCAATTCCCCTCATCTCCATTAATTAAACCCTGTAACTATTGTTGTTACAGGGTTTTTATGTGTATAAGGTATCCAAAAGGTATCTAAGGTGCTAAATTTCGTCAAGTATTTTGACGATTTGGTTATCTGATTTTTGCTTCAATTCATCTAACATGTAAGCGTAAGTATTAGCTGTTATGCTCATATTTGAGTGCCCTAGGCGCTTTGAAATAGAGTAGAGGTCAACTCCCTTGAATAGTAAAAGGGCCACATGTGTGTGTCGCAGACTGTGGAAGTGGAAGCCTTTATCTTCAATGCCCAGTTTATCTAATTGCTTCCTTAATGTTTTATTGACGGCATTAGAAGTAGGTATAGTACCCATTTCATCAATAAATAATCTTTCGTGACTATTAACTTTAAGCTGGTTTAAAATATCCAATAGTTTCTGGTCAACCTTGATCACACGTGTCGATGTCTTATTCTTGGTTTCTTTATTAATCTCATCAGAATCATAGTCAATAACTTTACGATTATCATAATCCCAAGACTTCGTGATATGTATTTCGCAATTTTTAAAATCAATGTCGTGCCAGGTTAATACCCTAATTTCACCAGGTCGCATCCCCGTGTAGATGATGGTTAGCAACATGTATCTACTAATATACGTCGGCTTAATATCATTAAGTAGCAATTCTTTCAGCTGCTGAACTTGCTTAAAATTAAGATATTCAATCTTACGCGTTTTATCATCATTCCAAATTAGATTTATTCGTTCAGTAAAATTAATTCTGGCTAGTCCATCACTTACTGCATCTTTAACGCAACTTCGAATGGTACCGTTAGTTTTTTGAACGGTGTCTTTAGCATGAGTTTTACCATATTCGTTGAGAAAGTCTTGATACTTGGCACGTGTCATTTTTGATAATTTAGTATTCCCGAAGCTGTCTTTTAAAAGAGTATAAATGTGTGCATACCTGCTTTTGGTATTATTAGACTTGCTCGGAGCTTTATATCTTAAATACCAGTCTTTAAAATAGTCAGCAAAGACTGGATCTTGATTTGAAATTAGGTTCTGGTCCTTGGCTACTTCAATTTCATTGGCCCACTTACGAGCCTGCAATTTAGTAGCAAAGCCACTCTTAACTTTAAATTTTCGTTTGCCTAAATTGTCATACCACGATACCTGTGCACGCCACTTATCGCCGCGTTTTTCAAAATGTGCCACTGTTTTATACTCCAATATGATAAAATTAAACAGAGTAATAGCTTTGCTATAGCTCTTATGATTAGCCCTTAAGAATTAGTTTCTAGACGATTTCTTAAGGGCCTTTTTGTTTTGCTTATTTCAATGTTATCTGTAAAACTTTATTATTTGAACGCAAGTTAGTCTTATCTGATGAAGAGATTTTTAATGCAGCACCTACCTGATAAGCAGGTGAAGGTGAACTAACTAGCATAATACCGGATGACTTTCCTGGTTGAATGTTTTTTTTATCTTCAGGACTAAAAGCTATCGTTGTGTCAGATGTTGTTATTGAGAAATACTTTTTAAGAAAATCAGCAATATTGATTGGATGCTTTGATTTATTAGTAAAGCTGCTAAACAAATTGATTTGGTGATTCCAAACAACGGCGTCTCCAAAGGAAAACTCGCCTTGATTCTTTATATAGAAAGTTTGATTTTTTAGGAAAATATCATACTTTTTATACTTTGCAGCTATAAGCTTTTGCTCTTTTCTTTTTTGCCTTTGGAGTTCATCTTGGATATATTCTGATTCTGTTTCAAACCAGTTTGTCTTTTTATGTGGATATGCCCAGTTATAATATCCTTTTCCCAAGAGAGCCCAATAATAATTGTGCGGAGAAGTTGCAGTTATTTTAACTTTAGTTCCTCTTTTTAGTTTTTTCTTTGTATTGCTTAAGTAATGGGTAACACTATTTTTTAACCAACGTATCTTACGAATGGTAATGCTCCTTGTTATAATTACCGTTCGTGGCTTAGTTCGATAATTGTCTCTTTTATACCAATAAGAATACGGTTTATAATTTGTAGCATTAACAGTATCTGGTTTTGCAAAGGTAAATAAGCTTACTAATAGTATTAATGCTAAAAAAATAATTGGTGTTTTGTGTTTCATTGTAATCACTGCTTTTCAAAAAATCATTTGACTAGTTTATACCAACCTTTAGGAGTTGGACATTGCCAAAAGTATTTACTATTACGCTTGAAATAGCCATTTGCCCAACCTTTGTGAGTAACAATCCACTCATAACTTGCAACATCCTGTATATAGACCTTTTGTCCCTTTTTCAAGATTTTAGAGCCGACTGAATATGTTCGATATAAAGGATATCTTTGTTTCATTTTATATATTTTTATAGGCTTGATTACTTTAACTTTTCTGGGTTGATAATAGTATTCTTTCCAATATTTTGCTGAAGTTTTTTGTTGTGTTAATCCAAGTGAACAGATTAAGCATATAAAAGCAACCAAACCAATGACTATTGATTTTTTTCTCATAATAAACCTCCATAAATGCCTTAGGTTTAGCGTAGCTAGCGTGGTGGACAATCTCGGCTTTATTTACCTTTGTATCTAAATTTCTTGCCACAGTCCATACAGATCATATCTACTTTTTTGGTGTTTTTGCCGGCAAAGCCTGCTATTGCACCTATACCGCCGGATAAAAAAGTTCCAGCTGCAGCCTTGCCGACTGAAAACCCCTTGCGATGCTGACCTACAACTTGTATGTTTGTGGATCTACAGTTTGGGCAATGTGGCTGGCGCATAGTGTTTATTAGAGAACCAATCATGCTTGTAACTTCTACAGCCTTTTCCAATTTGCTTGTTTTTTCTACTTGTGCTGGCTCTTGGGCAACGCTAGGAACTTCTTCAGTTTGAATATCGTTGGTAGTTTCATAATTCTGTTCATTGATAGCACCACCTCCAGTTTCAGTCTCTGGTTCAGAAAAAGTAGCTGCCTTTTTAGAAGTAGGGGCAATAACTGTTTCATTCTTGATTAGTTCAGATTGCTGCCTTAATTGATTTAAAGCTTTTTGATGTTCAAGGGAATCCTTAAGTTTTTGTTGCTCAATTAAATTTTTTGCTTCTTCAAAAGGTAATCGTTCTCTGGCAAACTCAGCCTTTATAGTATCTTTTATACCCAAAGGTAATTTGTAACCTAATGCTCTGAGCAAATATCCGTTGTCGTCAGAACATATTTTTTCTTTGCCAATAGGATATCCTTGATTATTAAATGTTAATTTTTGACCGCATATAGAACATACTTTATTTTTATTCATGATGTTTCCTCCTCACTAAAAAGCTATATTAATATAGCGCTTACATTATTTGCTAAAAAAGAAGGTCGTTTCTTCTTTTATACAGCTTAACAGTATCATCAAACATCCGGTAGGGGATGCCGTATTGTTCCATAAAAACTCCCGGTTCGTTGAAAGTGTTGAATTGTTGGGCAGCGTAATCAAAAATTAGATTTAATGAATACAAATCAGCCTTGCGTTCTTCTGAAGTCAGAGGATTACCACAATAGTAGGCAACGCCATTATCGGAGTCGCCGTTCATTATGTGGCCAATTTCATGGCCGAGAACAAAGTCAAACTCATTCGAATTCTTCATGTCATAGTTGACTGAGATTTTCCTATTCTTGAGAAACGCAACTCCAGTTTCTGCTGGTTCTGCATGAACCCCTCTAACTCTAATGTGGTGTTGGCTGGCAAAATCGAGCATGTACTTAGTTAAGCCACTCTCCATTATCATCGTCTTCATCAATATCAGCATCCATCAATTCTTTAACCATCTTCAAATACTTTTCAGGAACATGCCTGCCGCGGTACGAGAATACTTGGTCATGATCCAAATCTACAACGCCAGAATTCTTCTCTTTGGAAACAGGCGAGGGATCATCAGTATTGCCCAGCAGGTAGTCTGCAGAGGTATGCAGAACTTTAGCGACTGCCGTCAAGCTGTCAGATTTTGGTACTTGATTTTTCCAGTGGTATATAGTTCTGGTCCCTAGTCCAGCTTTGTCATTTACTTCAATCAAGGACAGTCCTTGCTTACGAGCTAATTCTTTAATACGTTCAAATGCTGTCATATCAAGCTCCAAGATAAATATGACAAAATAATTCGCAAAATTCGCAGAAATATGTTGCATATTTCGCACTTATGCGTAATAATATATTTGTCAGTTGAATTACTTACGAATTTGAGTAAATAAAAACATTGAATTTGTATGGGGAATACCGTTCAATCGCTTATTTACTATGCTTTTATATTCGCACTTGTGCGAATAAAAGTCAATGGAATTACGTAATTTACTGACAAAATTATTTACAGTTTTAGCAAAATCAAAGGAGGTGAGAGTATGCCAATTGAACAAGTTTTAGCTGAGGCAAAAGAAAAAATATTTAGCGACATTAAAATCGAAATGATTCGTCAGGGCTACACGGTTTCTAGCTTAGCCGAGTTGCTGAATATTGGGCGGCCTGCAGTGAGTTTTGCAATTCATGGTGGGACTACGCCACGCGATGTTGAGGTCCGAAGGAAGATCTATAAGGTGTTAGGAATGGAGGATTAAAAAGGAGATGAATAACATGGTTGAGCCAACAATAAAGAAATGGAATGAACGTGAAGAGCAAATGTATCACGAAACTTTATGCAAAGCGTGGAAATTCTGTTCGGAAGCTCTGCAAGATCCTAATACAAAAAATAATCCTGAATTGGTCAAAGCCACCACAGAATTATTAAAAGTGACAATTACTTACTAATTGCAATACCTGAAAATTGAAAGTGAGTAAAAAATGGAAATACAACGCATTCAAAAAGAAAGTAATTATATTTATTTTTACTTCAATAAAAACGGTGACAGAGTTCCACTAATTGCAGGTGCGTCTTTGGGGCAATCATTTAATTTTATAATCCACCCAAATGATGACATGAAAAAGCTGCTCTTAGATATATTACCTGATAAACAGCTTTCAATGGATATATACATTTGGGTAGATGGCACGGAATTTAAGATAGAGCAAAGTGATTACCAAAGAGACAAAAAATAATGTTAAGAATTTTAATAATGGTTGCCTCATTATGGATGTTAGAATTTTTGCTTATTTATCGCTCAAAGAAAGAACAAACTCGTGTTTCGCTTTTATGGGTGAGCTATCTAACACTAATCAATCTTCTTGAAACAATGTATCTAGTGCTTTCAGAAATTTTTGGTTAGTAGCAAAAAATCATGGCTAACAAAAAGCCATCCCCGAAAGGATGACTATGTTGAATGAATTACCGATAGTATCTACTGCTGACTTACTTAATTTATTAATTCTTGACGTATGCTCAACTCCTTCTTTTACTTGGTAAATGGCTGCTAATGCAGGATTGGAATTGTTGAGTTTGTTTGCGAAATTGTCACGATTATTCAAAATTTGCTTAAGAGCAGGAGATACCAGGTTGTTAGAATGCAACTTTGTTACCGTTAAGGCTTTTTATCCTTAACTTCTACTAGTTTCCTGGTAGTTCAGCATATATGTTCAACTCTTGCGAGTTGCCGAGCGCTCGTGGGACATGGTCCTATGCGTTGCACCTTCAATTAAGCTTGGCTCAGGGTTGCCATATCAATGACTTAGGCTTTCCCTGAATTCACTCGGTTCACGAGGTATATCGCTATACCAGGGGGCAATTCTATTTAATTATACCATATATTGTAGATTGATAGAAAGGGGAACACAAAATGCAGTGGTCTATTGTACAGGAAATTTTAGATAAAAAACGTTGGTCGCAAAGGATACTATCAGAAAAGTCTGGGATAGCTGTTACGACTTTAGATAAATACAAGTTCTATAACAGCGAACCGTCCTTTACCAATGTTTGTAAAATCGCTGACGCATTGGGAGTCAGCTTAGACGATTTGAGAGAAAGAAGGAAATATAATGCATGACATTCAATTGTTCAACTTTAATGGACAAGAAGTTTTAGACAGTCGAGACGTGGCCAACATGATTGGCAAGCGACATGATCATTTAGTAAGAGATATTAAGAAGTATTCTGAAGATATCTCAACCACCCCAAATTTGGGGGCGTTAGATTTTTTCATTTCATCGACGTATAAGGACAGGAAAGGCGAAATCAGAAATAATTATCTACTTACGCAGCACGGATGCGAATTTGTAGCTAATAAATTGACTGGTAAAAAAGGTAATCAATTCACTGCACAATACGTTGAGTTGTTTAACCGAATGAAACAACAAATAACTAATCCAATGGAGTTGGTTTATCAACAATGGGACATCCCTCGGACGTATGGTGGGGCTCTTAAATTGGCAGCCGCTCAACAGGAGCAGTTGGAGAAGCAAAGGCCCAAGGTCGAATACTACGACTCACAGATGCACAATCCTGGACTTATGACGACGACGGAGATTGCCAAGGACTACGGGTGGAGTGCTCACAGGCTTAACCAGGAGCTTAAGCAGCGCGGCGTCATCTACGAGCAGGGCAAAGGCAAGCGCAAGGTCTGGGTCCCGTATCGTCAATATGCTGGCAAGGGCTACACCCAGTACGAGCCGTTTGCTTATGACAGCGGTCAGCAAAAGGGACTGCACAACATTTTAAAGTGGACTCAGCGCGGCAGAAAGTTCATCTATGACCTGCTGGCAAAAGATGGCATCCGTCCAACACTGGAGCAGATGGACTTATTAGAGGGGTAGAGAGGTGAAAGTAAATGGCTGACGTAATAGACCTGCCAATTCCAATTGATGCGCTAACCACGGTGGTGGACAAGATTATGCAGAAACGTGGCTATGTACCTGCCGAGTCACTTGAAGGTAAGACCATCAAGATGAAAGAATTTTCGAAAAAGTATTGTGGCAGTAAGTCGGACAAATGGATTAGGTTATTCATTTTTGACGCATATCCTGAAGTCAATGTAAAAAATGGCGGCTGGGTGGTCAATCCACGCAAGACTGAGGAGGGAAGCCGGACATTTATTTTTGAAAAGCCGGCACAAGAGTGGCTAGACAAACACAGGTGTGAAATAGATTGGAACGCGAAACTGCCATGATGGAGAGGATACTGAAACAATGGGAATACTTTTTAAACGAATACACCGACATCGAACTGAAGACGAGGAAATCACTTCTAATCTCATTGCTGCTAGCAATTGTATTTGTGGTATTGATGATCTATGTGCTAAGTATGCCAGAGTTTCTGCCAGGAACTTAAGGACAACAAAAAAGCCCGACGGCAATCGGACTTAAAAATATAACATAAGAAAATTATACCTACAGGAGATTATACCATGAACGATGGAAGAATTAAAAAGATTGCTAAAACAGCAATAATGTTGGCTATGTTGACTACGTCAATACCTAAATTAGAGATTGAAGGCGAAGTTCTTGATAAAAAAGATATAACAAACGCTATTACGACTTTAATGGTTAGCTTGATTGAGGAGCTTGGCTTTGATGCTGAAAAAGAGTTTGAAGAAGCATTGATAAAGGGCGGTAGGTTAGCTGGAATCAATCCAATATTGGTATCTCTTTTCACTAAGATGGTAATTGGAGACAAAGCGCTCAGTAATATTTCTAACAAGGCTAATAAGTTAGTCGCTTTCTATGACAGCGTTGAGGAGGACTAGGCACAATGACTGAAGATTTAATAGCATTAAGCGATCCAAAATACGATATGGCCTTTACAGCGGCAAAAATTGACTTTCCTGCATATGACAAGCTGAAAGACCAGGTTGACTTGATTAATAGTGAATACTCTCAATATGCTGTTACACCGAATAACTTTAAAGCTGCTAAAGAAACCAGAGCACAACTTAATCATTTAAAACAAGATCTAAATAAAAGAAAAATCAGCATTGTCAAACAGGCAAACAAGCCAGTTAATGACTTTCAAGCAAAATTCAAGGTTTTATTAAATGAGATTGGTGCTGCTTCTGACCATATTAGTCAGCAGATAAAAGTATATGAGGAACATGTAAGACGTGACCGTGAAGAGCAAAATGACAGACACATCACTGAATGGTGCAAGGAAACAGGTGTTGACCCAAATGAGATTGAACGTCAAGCACAATGGTCTAATAAGACGTATTCCTATGTTGCATTTGAAAATGATGTCAAACAACAAATTTCTTTGCTGCTCGAACAAAAAAGGCAGTTTGCCGAGAATGTCAAAGTTGTCACCTCAAGAGCGCACGCACTAGGCCTTCCATATCAACATTGGGTTGAGCTGCTAAATAGCAATTCTTTGAGCAGCATTTTGGAGCAAATGGACCATTATGCTGAAGAAGTAAAAATAGCCGTTGAGCGGGAGCACAGTGAGCAAAAGCAACAAAATAAGGTCACTAATCGGGGCGGCAAGGCTGTTAATCCTGAAACGGGAGAAATCAAAGGAAAATACTACATTGCAATGTTGACCACTAAGACTGACAAGATAAAAATTGGCGGTTCTGAAGGGCAATTTAAGCGCCTGTTCCAAATTTTAGAAGAAGAAGGCTTCAAAGTAGAAAGGTGTAAATAACATGGCAGAGGAAGTCAAAGCAAGGCCCAAGGACTATGTGTCATTGGCAATTAAGATTGCCCGGGCTAATAAGGAAATTGGCACCATTGCCAAGGACGGTAGCAATCACTATCAACACTATTCATTCCAGTCGGAAGCGGCAATCAAAGCAGCTGTTCAAAAGGTTATTTCGGAAAATGGCTTTGCGATAATCCCAACGTTTGAGATTGTCGATCGTGAGCAGCAGGCTACCAAGAGGGATGGCGTTAACAACTTTGTCTACGTGCAGGGCACATTCACCATCACTGACGGCGTTGAAACCATAGTAGGGTCAATGCCAGGTGCAGGTGCAGACACAGGCGAGAAGGCCACGCAGAAGGCATGTACGAGTGCCCAGAAGTATTTCTACAAGCAGTTGTTCAATATCACTGATAGGGATGAGGACCCCGATGCAGAAGACAGCAATCCTGGTGGTGGTTATACGCGCAGCAAGCCTGCGGTTAAACAGCAGCCAGCAAGGAAGGCCCCAGTTGCAAGACCATTTACCGACCAGCAACTGCTGAGTTATCCAATTACTGACAAGAAGGGCACCGTGAAGCTGGTCCAGGTTGTCTCAGAGGCCTTGAATGGCAACGAGGAGAGCCAGGCCACAATCAAGAGCTTAGCGGGAGAGAGCCGTGAAGCTTACAAGCAGATATACGCTAGGAAGCTATATGAAAAATGGCTGGATGTTCCTACAAAGGCAGGTGCTTGATATGGCACGACTAATCAAAAGAGATCGCGGCAATTACACCAACACCAGCAACAAGTTGGTCAGAGATGCGACTTTAAGCTGGAAGGCCAGGGGAATTTTTAATTATCTGTGGAGCCAGGCCAATGAGTGGCAATTCTATGTTAGCGAGATCGCCAAACATTCTACAGATGGCGAGGAAGCATTGCGGACAGGTTTACAGGAATTAGAAGATCATGGCTATCTGAAACGGGTTAACCGTCATACAAAAAATGGTAACTTTAATGGATTAGATTGGATTCTTGATGATACAGCCGGTCTCAACCGGCAACCACAAAATACCGTCGACGGTAAAAAAGGTGAAAATGTACCAAAAAAGGAAGATTATCCGTCCGCCGAGAAAACCGTCCAACGGGAAAACCACCCGCCGGAAAATCGTCCACTAAGAACTAACAATAGTAAGAATTATCAAGAGAAAGAATTAACAACAAAAAGAAATAAAGAAGAGATTGACTCTGCGTTGATCAAAAGATTTGAAATAATTTGGGAGGAGTATCCCAAAAAACAGGGTAAGAGGGATGCCTTTCGCCACTATAAGACGTGGATTAAAGAGTCTAGCAAGCATACAGACGAGTATTTACTAGATAAGCTCAAGCAATACAAGGTCTATTTAAAGGCTAACAATACCGAATTTAAGTTCATTCAGAAGGGCAGCACGTGGTTCAATGGCAGCTTTGACGATGACTGGAGCATCAAAAAGCCAGGCAGCAACTATCAGAATGTGCCATCGATAGCACAAGATGCCTTCACTAATGGTCAAATCGAGGGCGTTGATGAAGAAGAACTACCGTTCTAGGAAGGAGGTTTTTATGACCGGAATAACAAAGCAAATGGTTAAAGCAATACAAATAAGGCGCAGGGAGACCACTGAGACGTGCCCTAAGCATCCCGACTGCCATCTGACCTACATAGAAGGTTTAGACAAAGTTAAGCCCTTTTGTGAGCAATGCAGAATCGAAAAGAACCAGGAGCAGAATCGTCGGATGCACGAAGACTTGAAAATTAAGCAGACCAAGGGCTTTCTCAGGCGCGCATCCCTTGTCGACCGCAGTGAAGTATTTGGATATACCTTTGACGGGTTCAATGCTGAGCCAAATAGTAAGGAGGCCGCAGCCAAACATGATGCCAGGCTGATTGCCGGCGCCTACCTAAAGTATCCGGATAAGAAAGGCAACACGCTTTTCTATGGTGCTGCTGGTGCGGGCAAGACGCACCTGGCGATGGCCATTCTGAATGCCGTCAACGACAATGCGGATCCGATGGAACGTTGCCTGTTCATTAGCGTCAATAAGTTGATCAGGGAGATGAAGAACTGGTTCAGCGACAAGATGGGATTGTGGTCACCGAAGCACGTAACTGATATTGTGCACGACGCCAATTTAGTCGTCTTAGATGACCTGGGCGCAGAAAGTGCCAGCAACATGGCCACATCATTTGTACAAGACACCATCTTTGACATTTATGAAAGCAACCAACGCATTATCACAACGACTAATTTGAGTATGGACGAGCTGTACAGAACATACCATGAAAGATTAGTCAGTCGGATGCAGGAAGGAGACAGAGGGCGTGTAATTGATTTTACAAAGATTCAGGATAAGAGGATTAGGATATGAAAATAACGATGATAGTTTTAGGATTTTTATCCTTGGTCATTATTTTTGGGGCCTTAGCCGTTTTAAAAAGAGAAACAAAATATAGCATAGCAATCGGAGTCACTTTGCTGGTTGTCGGTGGTGCAATGCTGCTGATAGCTTGCGTGTTGCGGGTGTATATGTTTTGGACAGCATTGGGGTGGTAAGAATGAAAATTACTTTATCAGACGGAAGAGTAATCCACGAAGATGACTATTTTGAGTTAAGCCTCAATACGAGTGAAGACTATTGGTACCTGATTTATGACGACAAAGCTGGGGCTATGGTTGACCGCTACTGCAGCAAGGAGGATTACGACAAGCTATTAGCGTTCATCGATAATCCCAAGAGAAAAAGAATTGACGTGAATGGAGAAAGTTGGATGCAGAATGATTAATAGGACAGTTTTAACCGGGCGGCTTACACGTGACCCGGAGCTCAAGGTGACAAGCAGTGGAATCTCGGTTGCAGTGTTTACACTTGCTGTTGGTCGCCAATTCACCAACGCTCAAGGCGAACGCGGAGCTGATTTTATCAGCTGTGTCATTTGGCGCAAGGCCGCGGAGAACTTCTGCAACTTTACGTCTAAGGGGTCGCTTGTGGGGATTGATGGCCGCATTCAGACCAGGACATACGACGACAAAGACGGCAAACGCGTGTACGTCACGGAAGTTGTTGCTGATAACTTTGCGCTACTTGAGTCGAAGAAGGACCGCGAGGCAGGAAATAACAATAATACCAGTTACGATAACAATAGAGCTGGAAATTATAACTCTAGTGGGGCTAGTAATAACGCCACTAGTGGTGGCTCAAGCAGCAGTAGTCGGCAGGATCCATTCAAGAGCCAGGGCGGCTCAATTGAAGTAACGGACGATGACCTGCCGTTCTAAGGAGTCGTGAATGGAAAATAAGATAGAATTCACGGTTCCGGGAGAACCACAGGGTAAGGCCAGACCGCGGTTCACTCGCGGCAAGGTAGTCAGAACATATACGCCCAGCAAAACGCACCAGTACGAGGATATGGTCCGCTACTGTGCGATGGCGGCCAGGTCCAAGGGCAAAATAAAAAAGCCAATATCCAAGGATATGGCGTTGAGTATCAAAGCATTTTTCCCGATTCCAAAGTCTTACTCGAAGAAGCGCAAGCAGGGTTGCTTGAATGGGGATGAAAGGCCAAGTAAGAAGCCTGATAGCGACAACATCGCCAAGATTATCCTGGATGGGCTTAATCCCAAGATGAAGCTGAACCACGCGCTGCACAAAGCAGAATGCGTGCATGAAGGCCTGTACAGGGATGACAAACAGGTCGTGTGTTTGCACGTTGAGAAGTGGTACGCAGAGAAGCCACGGGTCGAGATTACGGCAGAATGGTAGAAATAATTAGGAAGGATATATAAAATAGACGATTAAGTAATGATTGCATCAATAAATCTTTTTCCAAATGTAGTAAATTTAATACAATCTTTTTCAATATCAACTGTAAAATTTTTATTGTTATGTAATTTTAGATATTCTTTTTCAATAGCTTTTTTAGTGGAAATAAAATCTGAAGAATTTAAAAGATAGTCAAAAAATTCATTATCTTTGATTTGCCATTCGCCATTTTTAACGTTAATAATATTTGATGCAACTAAATTATCTAGGGCAAGTTCATTGCAAGCATAATTTATCGCTACATAATCGTCGCCCTTATCGAAATTTGTAGCTATATGATGATCATTTAAGGTTGCTTCACCTTTACCAGGACCCAAATCAATACGAAAGCGATAAGCTGGTTTATCAGAACTATCAACCGCAATTTCTTTTAAAAATTTGGCATCTTCTGGACTAAATTGGCTTAAAACTGTTGAAAATCTAGGAGATAAATATTGATTTCGGGTTTTATCTAAGGAAGACGAAATCAAAGTAGCAAACATTTGTCTTAGATTATCATCACTTATTTGATATTTCGAATCCTCTATGGTTTTTATGGCTAGGTTTAGTTTAGAAGGATCCCTATTTTCTTCAGGAATTTTATTTACGTTATCAATAATTGACTGCTTAAATTTTCTTATATGTGCGTTAGCCCATGTTGTTCCTATGTTTACCGGTGATAATAATAATTCAGAAATACCACCTAAGGTGTCACCAATATTTTTAGCTGTTGGGTTAAATAGATATTCCAGTGTACGTTGAGGTAATTGACTATAAAAATCATTAGGATCCATATAATTCTCCAAAAAGCAAAGATTACATATATGTATTATTATACACGAAAGGTAAAAAATGTTGTGGTTAAAGATACAAAAGCATTTAAATATTAAACATTGGACTTTAGTAAGACTCGCAAAAGAATCAGGTGTAAATTATGAAACACTAAAAAAATATAAATATGCTGGCCAAGAGCCCACATTTGGGAAAATTTGTAAGATTGCGACTGCATTAGATATTAGCCTAGACGAATTAAGGTACTAATAAATAAATTTAAGTTGCTAGAAAGGAGAGAGTCATGAGTTTCCCTTGGAAAGAATTACACGCACTTGAAAATAAGTGTGGGACTGCTGCTGTTTCTGACGATAATCCAATGCTAGTAGAGTTGCATAAAAAGCTCGGGGTAAAAAAGGTCAAGAAACGTAAATCTAAAAAAGCTGTTAAATTGAAGAAAATACCACCAGATGATGAACTAGAAATAGTTAATTTGATTAAGGATGGATATTCATTCAGAGAAATAGCTAAAAAAACAAGCTTTTCTAGAGTAATAATTTCTAGGATAGCTAAAAAGCATGGTTTAGAAGTGAAGTATCCGTTTAAGTATAAATTTAATAATGTGTATTTATCATCGCTAGACAATCTCAAGCATTGGGACATAAATGCCAAAAATACAATTGTTGCAAAACGTAGAATTAGAGAGGTAGATGATGAGTTTATCTCCCAAAAATATCATTGGGGTGACTTAGCCGATGGCGACCAGTACATGATTCTTGGCGATGACAGAGAAGTCTTTACGAAGCAGACGAAGCAGGCTAAGTAGGTTGAAAATGATTGGAGTTGTAGCATTGAGTCTTTTTGAAAAAGCAAAACTGAATAGGATTGCGACAGCGCAAAAGGTTAAGGATTTCTTTGCCGACGACTTCAAGCACTATTTAAACCTGGCCAACAAACATCTGTCCGACATCTCGAGTCCAACACTGGATGCAACGGGTATCATGGTAAACGATGGAGCCAATCATATAGACGAGCGGATGGCGGTTAACATTGATGCGCAACTGTGTGTGGCAGCCGTTGACCATGCGATTAGTAGTTGCAGTAATCCAAACAATATTATACTTTACCTATATTTCATTCAGAAAAAGACAAATGACGAAATTGGCGCAAGACTAGGCTATCAAAGCACCAGGCTTAATGAGTTAAAAAATGAAGCGTGTGTGGAGTTTGCCGAGCGTTTGGATTACTGGCGCAAAACCGAGGGTGCATCCCTGGATGATCTGCGCGTGTTTGAGAATGAAGAAATAGCAAAATGAAGCTTGAAAAAGCGGTCATTAAGCGGAAAAAGAGCGATGCTCAAGCGGAGAGGTTACGTGCTACTATGATAGTGTCGAAAGACTAGGATGATTCCTAATGGCTATTACGTCCGCAACGACGCTAAACTATTCCTCCTTTCATACAATTTAGAACAATTTATATGATAGAGGCTGCGGCACTGGTATCTTAGCAGGTTCGATTCCTGCTGCCGCAATAGACATAATATAAATTTGGATATAGTCTAAGCTTAAAATATTGCATGAGTATAACTTTTTTTAAAATAGAATAAATTGCTATAATTGAGTATATAGAAAGAATAGAGGATATTTTCATATGAATAATAAGTTTTCTAGGCCCTCAAAGTTTTTAATGGGTTTTGTATTTGTAGTGATTTTTGCAACTGGTTTTCTCCTTTCTAGTAAGAAGTTTGAAAACTGGAGTATTACATTCGCATATTGGTCACTTGCTATTTCTTATTTTTTCCCACTATTTTTAGCTATGGATAGCAAAGATCAGTGGGTTCTTGAAAAGGAATATAAGTGCTTCAATAATATTATTTATGAAGCTAACAAATATAGTTTTTCAATAGATAATTATATTAGAAGTGGCGAAGGGTTTGATTCTTTGATTAATGTCAATAAAATTGAACTCCTTGCAACATTAAAAAGTAATATAAACGATATAGAAAATATCAAAGCAAATTTTTTATCGAAAGATTATAATGATTCGCAGAAAGATATGGATAAAATTAATTGTTATTATAGAGAATTAAAAAGATATTTATGCAAATTAAGTAAAGATAACTCAACTAGGCAGACATATATTATTCTAAAGGATATAGAGTTCCTTATTTGTAAGATAGTTGATAATTGTAATCAGCAAATATCTAATTCTCGTTTTATAAAATCTCGTGCTTGAAGCCATGCACTCACATGAGTGCTATTTTTATGCGCAAAAATCAGGAGGTGGTGAAATGATGTGACTGATGCAGAGAGACGAATAGCTGCAGAGCATGACTATGTGCTAGGTATGAAGTACAAAGACATTGCTGAAAAGTACAGTGTGTCGATTAATACGGTCAGGTCATGGAAGACCCGCTACAAGTGGAAGCGAAAAGGGACTAAAAAAGATGTGCACATCATTTCGAAAGATGTGCACACAAATACGCCAACTGAGAAGGCTATTGCAGAGCTAAATAATAGCGAATTATCAGACAAGCAAAAGGAGTTTGTCCTTGAGTATCTAAGGATTTACAACGCAACGCAGGCTTACATCAATGTCTATGATGCTGACTATAAGGTTGCAACAGTTAATGGGCCCAGGCTGCTAGGAAATGCTAGGATTCAAGAAGAAGTCAAGCGCATCCGTGAGGCCCGACTAAAAGAACTGGCGATTGAACCATTTGACCTGATTAAGGATGTCGTTAAAGAGGCCAAGGCAGACATTGGCGATTATTTGGAGTTTGGCAGCTGGCCGGAAGAATTAAAAGATAGAGAAACAGAAGAAACTGTGACTGATGCAGACGGAAAGCCCGTTATTATCCACCACAGTTTTCTTTATTTCAAGGATAAGTCTAAAGTTGACACGTCCGTAATCAAGAAGATAACCAAGGGCAAAGACGGCGCAACCATTGAGTTGTTTGACAAGACTAAGGCACGTGACAAGCTACTGGAGTGGCTCAAGGACGAAGCGACTGACAAGGATACATCAGTCAACATTAATTTCGACATCCCAAAGGAGGGCAGCAATGCAAGTAAGTCTTAAACAGAACATTTCGCCAGCATTCTATGGACTGTTTTGGGATATTCACAATCGCAAACATGCCAATTATTGGCTCAAGGGAGGACGTGGTAGTACCAAGTCCTCTTTTATTTCGCTGATGATTGTGCTGGGAGTAATGCAGGATAAGGACGCTAACGCCATTGTTTTGCGTAAGGTGGCTAATACCCTGCGGGATTCAGTTTATGAGCAATATCTGTGGGCAATTGACCTGCTGCACGTTGATGAATACTGGCAGTCGTCAGTGAGTCCAATGCAGCTGACGTTTAAGCCAACGGGCCAACAAATCCGGTTTAAGGGTGCAGATGACCCACGCAAGATTAAGTCGCAGACGTTCAGGCAAGGTTACACGAAGTTCAAGCATTTCGAAGAGGTGACCGAGTTTAAGGGGATGGAAGAGATACGGTCGATCAACCAATCTCTTGGTCGTGGTGGCTCCGGGATCATTACCTTTTATTCGTACAACCCGCCGGCAAGGCAGTCTAATTGGGTGAATCAGGCAGTTGATAAAGAGCAGATGCGAGACGACACATTAGTCAACCTATCAGACTATCGGGCAGTACCGAAGTCATGGCTTGGAATTGAGTTTTTAGCAGATGCCAAGCAGCTACAAAGAGACAACGAGAAGGCATACAGACATGAGTACCTAGGCGAGGTCACAGGGACTGGCGCAGAAGTATTCAACAATATCACCACCCGCGAGATTACGGACGAGGAGATTGCTACCTTTGACAAGGTGTACCACGGTTTGGACTTTGGTTTTGCGAAAGACCCGACGGCTTACGTGAAGATTTATTGGGATTCGGCCAGACGCCGAATTTTTATTTTCGACGAGTTTGAACAGGTGGGCCTGAAGGTGCGTGATGCGGTCGCAATGATTAAGCAGCGCAACCCGCACAACGAACCGGTGACTGCGGACTCGGCCTCCCCCGACATGATTGCTGAATACGGCGACCAGGGCCTGAACATCTACGGCGCGATCAAGGGACCAGGTTCCCGTGACCACGGCTACAAGTGGCTGGAAGACCTGCGCGAGATTGTGATTGACCCCGTGCGGTGTCCTGATGCCTGGCGTGAGTTCACGAGCTACGAGTTCGACATTGACCTGAACGGCAATTACAAGTCGGGCTACCCGGATGGCAACGACCACACGATGGACGCCACTAGGTATGCCCTAGAAAGTTTGATTCGGAGAGGAGGTTTTGTTGAGTGGACATAACAGCAATGAAGAAGCTGTTGAAGGATACCGAAGGCCAACGCATGGCGTTCGACAAGAAGTATCAGACCTCGCAGCATTATTATAAAAATGAGAATGACATTACCAGGGTCAACAACGGCGAGTCCAAGACCAAGGAAGATGATGAAGGTAAAGCCAAGAAAAACCCGCTGCGGCGAGCCAACAACCGGGTAAGTTCGAACTTTCATCAGTTATTAGTGGACCAGGAGGCAGGTTATCTGGCAACCAAACCACCGTCGATTGACGTGGGCGACGATAAGCTTAACGTGCGGATTAAGGACACGCTGGGCGATAACTTTGCCCTGCGGCTCAATGAGCTGGTCGTGGATGCAGCCAATGCGGGGGTTGCCTGGGTGCACTACTGGATTGACGAGGATGGCCAATTTAGGTATGCGTTGGTGCCGCCTAGTCAGATTGTGCCGATTTATTCGACCGAACTCAACCGCAAGCTGGTAGCGTTGCGGCGGTCCTACCTAGAACTCGACCCAGAAACAGCCAAGAACTACTGGGTACACGAATATTGGGACGACCAGGCGTGCTACACCTACAAGTCAAAAGGAAGTGACTCAGAATACGCTAACCTGCAAGCGATTGATGACCGCTTTACCATCTATGACATGACGACTAACATGGAGACCGGTCAATCCAACGTTTACAAACACAACCTGGGCCGGATTCCGTTTATTGCGTTTCCCAAGAACAAGGAAATGCAGCCGGACCTGTTCAAGTACAAGGGTCTGATTGACGTCTACGACAAGGTCTTCAATGGCTATGCCAACGACCTGGATGATATTCAGCAAGTCATTCTAATCCTGAAGAATTACGAAGGTCAGAACCTAGATGATTTCTTGGAAAAACTCAAAAACAAGAAGGCCATCAAGATTAGGAGCATGGGTGCAGGCGATAACTCGGGCGTAGACCAGTTGACGATTGACATCCCGACCGAGGCCCGCAACTCAATGCTGGAGACGACCAAGACAAACATCTTTGTCCATGCCCAAGGCATCGATCCAACCGACTTCGAGACCAATAACGCCACCGGTACAGCCATTAAGATGCTGTATTCGCACCTGGAGCTCAAGGCAGCCAAGACGGAGGCCTACTTCAGGGATGCATTAACCGAGTTGGTTCGGGCAATCATGCGTTGGCTGGGCGTATTAGATGCAGACAGCCGGCGGATTAACCAGACCTGGACCAGGACGGCTATTCAAAACGACGTGGAACGGGCACAGGTGGTCAGTCAGCTGGCTAACTGGACCAGTAAAGAAGCAATAGCCAAGGCCAACCCAATTGTGGAGGATTGGCAAGAAGAATTGCAAGACCAGCAGCAGGACTTGAAGGACCGCAGCGATCAGTATGGTCAACCTGACGGCCTGAACGGCGATGATGACGATGGCGAAGCTTAATTACTGGCAGCGGCGGTTTTTGCAAGAAAAGGACCAGCAACTGACTAATGCGGCCCAGTATGAGGCTGCGATGCGGGCGAGGCTAAAGGAGGCCGAGCAGGCACTGGAAAAGGAAGTTGACCATTGGCTCAAGCGCTATGCTGCTAACCAGGAGATTGACATCCAGGAAGCCCGTAAGATTTTGCAGACCATCGGAACCCGTGACTGGCACATGACTCTCAAGGAGTTTGAAGCCAAGGCGAAGGCGGGTGGATACGACAAGGAGTTGAATGCGGAATACTTCCGCAGTCGGTTATCGAGACTCGAAAACATCAACGAGCAGCTAACTCAGTTAATGGCGCAATACGCTGAGGATGAAAGCAATCATTTACAGCAAGGTTTGTCGAACCAGTACCAGGATACATACATGCACACCGTCTACAATACGCAGATGCAGAGTGGGCAATTGTCGAGCAACTTTGCCAACGTCAATGCCTATCAGGTGCGGGCAATTGTCAACAAACCATGGCGTGGCAGCAACTTCTCTAAAAGGATTTGGCAGAATTACACAGAGGTCTTACCAAACGAGCTAGGTGATGCCCTGCTAAGGGGTACCGTCCTGGGTTATTCGCATAACAAGATCTATGAGATGATGCGTCAGCGTCTGAAAGATGTTGAGGACTACCAGCTGCATCGCTTGATTATTACTGAGATGGGCCATGTGGCCGAGTCAGCAACAGCTGATGCTTACAAGGAAGAGGGTATTGAGCAATACCAGTACCTGGCAACACTTGAGTCGCATACCTGCGAAGAATGCGCACACCTTGATGGTCGGATTTTTGACCTGAAGGACCGCAGGGACGGTATCAATTATCCCTTGATCCACCCCTATTGCAGGTGCACGACGATGCCATACAAGGAGGGGTTAACAAATAGCAAAGAACGCTGGGCAAGGGACCCTGAAACGGGCAAAGGCTATTATGTTGATGATATGGACTTCCAAACTTGGAAGAATGCCATTGATCTTCAATTAAAAAGTAAAGATTTACCTAATAATGCTGAAAGATATGTGTCAAGTGGTAAATATGACTGGAATGAACTTAATGCAGAGCAGTATAATAAACATGTAAAGGGAACGCCCGAATTTGATAACTATAATAAAGGGCGTAGTCGACCAATAAGTGAATTAGTGATTTCGCCTACTGAGACACAAGCGTTAATTGACAAATACGGTAAGAAACGCAAGAATACGGATAAACAAAGGATATTGTTCAATCATGATTCTTATATAGGCTTATGGGCAGACATCAATGGCAATTATTATCCAACTAAGCAAGGACGTATCGGCTACAGTAAGAGGGGCTGTCATGTCACACCTCAGAAGCCAGATTATTTAAAGTAAGGAGGACAAATCATGAACCCACAAAAAATGACGATTAAAGAAATTGATCAGCATTTCTACGGCAGGAATGTCGAGTTCACTTTAAAGAATGGTAAACATAAGACGATATTTGTCGAGGACATCTTGAATGAAGATGATGATGAGCCTGAGCTTACTTTCATTGGCGGGACTTTAGAAGATGAGATAGGCATTTCTGATATTGTTAGTGCAGAACCAGCATAAGGAGCATGAAGATATGCATAAAAATGATTATGAAACTATTACTTATAAAACTTTGCAATATTTTAAAGAATGCCACGACAATGTGGAAGGTATTGATCCTGAACAACTAGGAAAGATAATGGCCGATGTAAACCCAGATAAATTTAAAAATGTCTTGAAAGATTTAATGGAAAAAGGTTATGTTGACAAAAAAGCTTTTGCTATAGATTTTCAAAATAACATGACAGTAAACATTCTAGGAACTAGCCCCATAACAGATGAGGGCTTACGTTATTTATCTGAAAATTCTGATATGACGAGGTTGTACAAGACATTAAAAGAAGTCAGAGATTGGCTTCCATTAATGAAGTAAGTTTAAAGCTAATGAAGTAAGTTTAAAGCAGCAAAACAGCTGCTTTTTATTTTGCCCTGAGCATGGCGTAAAAAGGCTTATTTTTTATACCTTGGATGTGGTCGCCCCACGTAAAAGATTGCGAGAGAGGAAACAAAATGAAAAGAGAAGATTTAAAGAAGTTAGATTTAAGCGATGAACAGATTGACAAGGTCATGAGCCTACACGGCGCTGATGTTGAGGCGATGAAGGCCAAGACTGACGAACTGGGTAAGACTAACGAATCCTTGCAAGCCCAGATTAGCGAGCGAGACAAGGACCTGCGGAGCCTGAAGAGGCAAGCCAGCGACAACGAGGAGCTATCAAGTAAGTTTCAGGAGCTGCAGTCCAAGTACAAGCAGGACACGGAGAACCTGGCTAAGGAGCTAGAGCAGACCAAGCTGAACAGCGCTGTTGATACTGCTCTGACCTCGGCTAAGGTGCGCAATACCAAAGCTGCCAAGGCCCTGTTGAACCTCGACGAGGTCAAATTCAACGACAAGGGCGAGCTGACAGGGCTCAATGACCAGATAAGTTCGTTGCAAAAGTCAGATGGCTATCTGTTCGATGAGGGCAACAGGGAACCCTACCACCCGCAAGGTGGTAATGGTGGCACTAACCCTAATCCGGCAGATGTCATGAAAGAAGTTTTTGAAAAAGGAGAGAATAATAAATAATGCCAACAGTTAATTATGCAGAAGCGTACCAGAAAGCGGTACAGGAGGCGTTCTATGACGGCTACCTCTACACCAGCAACTTATGGAATTCGCCATCAAATGGCCTGATTCAGTTTGACGGTGCTAAACACATCAAGCTGCCCAGATTAAATATTTTAGAAGGCCGTAAGGACAGAACTAGACGAGAAATTACCCAGATTGCTGCCAACTATTCCAACGACTGGGACTCATACGAGCTGAAGAATGAAAGATACTGGAGCACGCTAGTTGATCCGTCGGACATTGATGAGACCAACCAAGTAGTGTCGATTGCCAACATCACGAGGCAGTTTAACATCCAGCAGAAGATGCCGGAGAAGGATCGCTATATGTTTAGCAAGCTGTTCAAGGAGAAGAATGACAAGGACAGCGGCAAGGGTATTGCAACGGATACGCTAGACGAAAAGAACATCCTGACGGCCTTTGACAGCATGATGGTCGACTTTGACGAGGCGCGGATTCCCAACCAGAACCGCTTCCTCTATGTGACGCCGAAGATTAATGCAATCCTGAAGCGCGCTGAAGCCATGAACCGCGCCCTGTCGCTGAAGGACCCGAACAAGATTGACCGCAGCGTCTATAGCCTCGACGATGTCAACATCATTGTTATTCCGTCAGACCTGATGCAGACCGAGTACGACTTCTCGGATGGGTCCAAGCTAGTTGATTCGGCCAAGCAGATTCAGATGATGCTGATCTATAACGGCGTGCAGGTCGCACCGGAGAAGTACCACTTCGTCGGCTTTGATGCGCCAACTGCAGCATCTAGCGGCAACTACCTCTACTACGAGCAGTCTTACGATGACGTGCTGCTGCTCAGCACTAAGACAGCTGGCATTCAGTTCGTTGTAGCTGACAAGCCGAGTGCACCAGCAGCACCTAAGAGTGGGAAGTAGCAATGAATGACGAACGCAAGAAAGAGATTAAGGATAAGGTCACCCAATTGCTGGGTGATGAAGTCGATGACGTTGTAGTTGACTTCAACTTGGATAGGGTAATCCAAGCGGTGTCCAATTACACTAACGTGCCGGTCAAGGAGTTGCCGGTTGAGATTGACACCACCATCGTGGCGATGTGTATCCGGCAGGTTCAGACTCACGATTGGCTTAAGGGTGATGCGGTCAACTCAATCAGTGAAGGCGACGTGTCGGTTAGCTACGGTTCACCAGTTGACCTATACGCTAAAGTGCAGCAATTGAACCCGGTAACAGACAACTTCATAAACGAGTTGAACCACTTCAGGAGGCTGCCTGATGATTGATGTCTTTAACAAGCTAACAGTGGCAGCACCTCAGCTGTGGAATGACAAGGTAACCATTTACGGCACCAAGAAGGTGACTAATGCCCACCACATCGTCAACAATGAGCCCGTAGAGCTTATCAGAGACGAACCGGCTAAGGTTATCCTCAAAGGGTTAAAAGCTAGTGAGCAGTCCTTTTTTGGGACTGACGAATACGATGCCAAGCTATTGATTCGTACTGGGATTGATATTCCAGCCGGGGCCAAGATTGTGGTGACCGATGTCAATGGCAAGACAGTCACATACAAGCGGGCCAGCAAGGGCTATTCTGGCTATGTGAGCCATCAAGAAGTAGCTATGGTGAGGGATGAGAAAGCATGACAGCATTTGGCGACTTTGACGACAAGGAACTGCAAGAATTTGCGGACCACGTCCACGAGACCATCGCTGGTGGTGTGCTCAAGCAGGAGCTGACCAAGAGCACTAAGCAGTTGGGCCAGCAGTACAAGCGCAATGCCCAAGAGCTGACACCGGTTGCGACGGGTGACCTGCGCAGGAGTTGGCAGCTTAAGGGGCCGTTCTTTTCAGGTTCAAATATTTCGATTGAGCTCAGAAACAACAAGGAATATGCATCCTTCGTTGAATACGGTCACCGGCAGACGCCGGGCAGATATGTGCCGGCAATTGGCAAGCGGCTCAAGGCCAGCTGGGTGCCAGGGCAGCATTTCTTGGAGAAGGCGACAAGTGCAACCAGTAACCAAGTGCCGGAGCTGCTCACTCCGGTTATCTGGGACATCATGAGGAGGTTGATGAACGAGTGACGATTATCGAACGGATAGCGGATGAACTAGCCAGGATTTTTCCGGATGCCATCATCTACACCGAAAATCAAACAGGCGGTTTTGAAGAACCGTCTTTTTTTATCGAAAAAATCGGGACTGATGTGGCCAGTCAGATGTTCGACCGGCAAGCACGAAGCTACAAGTATCAAGTGATTTACTTTCCTGACCCGGAGCATCCCAAGACTGACATGGAGCGGGTGGAGGACTATCTGCTCAGTGGCCTCTTGGAGCTGAAGGACTATGCGCTCTTGCGTAATAAGGAAATAACCCAGCAGGAGGACAGCACTCTGGTCTATCAGTTCGAGGTCTGGGGCCGCTTTTACCCCGAAAAAGACGAGATTAAATTACAAAACGAAGAAGTGAAAGGAAGTTTCAAATGACAGTTTGGAAAACACAAAATAAACGCCGGCCAGGTGCCTATATCAATGTGATTGGCAAGGGCAACGGGCGGCTCAACACCGAGATTGGGCGAACACTGTTGCCAATCAACACACAGCTTGACTGGGGCGTTAAAGGAATTATCAAGCTAGACAGTGAGTCCAACTTCGAGGCCAAGCTGGGCCACGACATCAATGCCCCAGAACTGCAAACCCTGCATGAGGTACTCAAGGGTGCCAATACGGTGCTGCTTTTAAATAACAACGATGGCCAGGCGGCGACTAATGCTGACCCAGCCTTACCCTGGACCTTTAACGCCCAATATCCGGGCACGTTGGGCAACAGGTTACATGTAAGCGTCAAGAAGGAAGACGACAAGGTGACTGTATCAACGCTGTTTGGCACCAAGATGGTGGACCAGCAGATTATCAGCGTCACCAAGCCTGGTAACCTCTTTGACAACGACTACATCAAGGTCAAGCTCAACGGCGAATTGGCACCGCAGCCTAGCGGCCAAAGCGATGACAGTAAAGGTCAGCAACCCAATGTGTCCGGTTCAAAGCTGGAACAGCTGAAAAATGATATTACCGTCAACCTGACGGGTGGAACCACGGTACCAAGTCCGATGACCGACCTCTTTGGAGATGCTTTAGAGAACGAGGACTACGATGTGGCCACCACGGCCGGCTTTGAGCTCGATGACCCAATCCACCAGATTTTGATTAACGAAATCAAGCACTTGCGTGAAGACATCGGCGTCAAGGTACGCGGAGTGATCCCGGCAATCAAGGACAAGGTCAACTATGAGGGAATCTCAACCGTGGCCAACGGCGTAGTCTTAGGAGACGGTACAGAATTGCCAGCAACAGTAGCAGCAGGCTTCTTTGCCGGTATGTCAAGCTCAGCTGATGCGGCCAAGTCACTGACCTACGTGGAGTACCCGGATGCAATTAGCGCATTTCCGAAATTCAGCAATGACCGCACAATCGAAGCCCTGGAGAAGGGTCAAATTGTCTTTACGACCAAGCGCAACGAGACCGTGCTGATTGAACAGGATATCAACTCTTTGACCAAGGTCACCGAGGAGAAGCCAGTCTTCTTCAGCAAGAACCGCGTTGTGCGGACGATGGACACCATTGTTACCAACACGGAAGAGACTTTCAATACCATGTTCATCGGTAAGGTCACTAACAACGCTACCGGTAGGGATCTTTTTAAGGCTAACCGAGTAAGTTACCTGCAGGGACTCATGGATGCAAATGTGATTGACAACTTTAAGTCGGACGATATCACGGTGGAGCCAGGTATTGACCGGGACTCAATTGTGGTCAACCTGGCCGTGACACCGCTGGACTCGATGGAAAAACTCTACATGACGATGGTCGTGCAATAAATTTAGGAGGAATTTAAATGGCAGACGAAACAGTAAGCACAGTAGGTAGCTTTTTAAATGGCCGTGACACCATCTCTACCAAGGATGCTAAGGTATATGTCACGATTAACGGGAAAGTTATCCCGCTGATTGAATGCAAGAAATTTAGCGCCAAGCTGGAGAAAAATAAGGAAGACGTACAGACGCTCGGTAGCCGCTGGAAGCACAAGAAGGTCACGTCCGTGGAAGGGACCGGTACCCTGGGCGGCTACCTGATTTCATCCAACTGGACTAAGTATGCTCTGCCCTACATCGACGGCGGCAAGGACCTCTACTTTGAGATTACGATGACAATCAATGATCCAACAAGCCGGGCTGGAACGCAGACCTTACATTTCGGCGAGGTCAACCTGGACGATGTACCGTTTGCAGACTTTGAAGCTGACGACGGCGTGATGGACTGGGAATCAGACTTTACCTTCGAGCAAGTTAACCTGGTTACACCTTTTACTGGTTTTGATTTATAAAGGAGAAAAATAAATGGCTTATAACGTGGATGATTTTTTAGCAGAAAACGTCAAAAAGGAAACAGAAACTCAGGAGGTCAAAATCAAGGGCTTTAAATCTCCTATTGTCATTAAGGCCTTGTCAGCAAATGAATTTAATGAGATTCAAAAGCAAGCGACAACGAGTTACCTCAACAAGAAGACCCACCAGCGGGTCCAAGAAACCGACCAAAACAAGGTCGTGGACCTGATGATGGCAGCGGCTGTAGTTCAACCTGACCTAAACAATGAAAAGCTGCAGAAATCCTGGGGCTGTATTGCAGATCCAGCAGGCGTTCTCAAGAAGATGCTTAACGCCGGTCAATACACTGACCTAGGCCAAGCAATTCAAGAGCTGTCGGGCTTTGATATTGACAACATTGATAACTACGTTAAGCAAGCAAAAAACTAATAAGTGAGTCCTATGGCGACTTCAGTCTGTACTACTACGTTCTGAATGAATACCATTGGACTCCCCACCAGTACGCCAAGTTATCGCTTAAGGAAAAGGCATTGGTGATGGCGGCGATTGAGATTAGGCGTAAAGAAGAGGAGAAGCAGGAGCGTGAGGCTAAGCGTAAGGCGCGTTCAAAGCATATTTAGTAAGGAGGATAAGTAATGGCAACAATTAGCAGCACGCTCAAAATCAATGATGCCTTCAGCAACACGCTCAATAAGTTCAACGCTGGTGTGCAGCGCAGCGTAGGCCTGGGCAACCGGTTGAAGAATGCAATGAATGGCGGTAGCAACAGCATGCTCTCGCTCAGAAATGGTGCCAGTTCTGCTGGGGTCGGCTTAAAGCAAATTATTGCTGGTTCGGCCTTTGGCGGCATGATTAGCTCTGCAGCTAGTGCGGCTACCGCTGGAATTCGGTCGATGGTGGGCGAACTGAACGAAGCGAGCGTATCATGGCAG
This sequence comes from Lactobacillus sp. XV13L, assembly GCF_059900875.1. Classification (NCBI taxonomy): domain Bacteria; kingdom Bacillati; phylum Bacillota; class Bacilli; order Lactobacillales; family Lactobacillaceae; genus Lactobacillus; species Lactobacillus sp. XV13L. Next base: position 60,399 of record NZ_JBWXGD010000004.1, read on the forward strand.
ACGTTTGACGGCAACATGCATCAACTGGGTCGGTCACCGGCGCAGATTGCAGCTGCTAAGGGTGAAATGCAAAAGTTTGCCCAGGACACGATTTACTCAGCCTCTGATATGTCGTCAACCTACAGTCAGCTAGCAGCAGTTGGTGTTAAAAACACCACCAAGCTGGTTAAAGGGTTCGGCGGCTTAGCTGCAGCAGCGACTGATCCTAAGCAGGCGATGAAGACTCTTAGTCAACAAGCGACACAAATGGCAGCTAAACCAACGGTGCAGTGGCAGGATTTCAAGCTGATGCTGGAACAGACGCCCGCTGGTATGGCAGCCGTGGCAAAGTCGATGCACATGTCGACTCAAGACCTAGTCAAAAATGTTCAGGCCGGTACGGTCAAGACGCAGGAATTCCTTAGTGCGGTCGCCAAAACTGGTACTAACGCTAACTTTACCAAGATGGCCACACAATACAAGACGGTTGGCCAAGCAATGGACGGTTTGAAAGAAACCTTGGCAAATGGCCTGCAACCGCAATTTCAGAAGCTTAGCAAAATTGGGATTAGCGCGATTGAGGGCATAACCGATAGTCTGGGAAACCTAAACTGGAATGCCTTTGGCGATGGCATTATCAATGCCATCAACTACGTCAAGCCGATAATTGACAAGTTCAAGCTAGGCTTGATGGATGTCTTTGATGGCTTCAAGAGCTCAGGCGCAGGTAGCGAAATTGGCAAGATGTTTCAAACAATTGCTGATGCGGCTAGCAACCTGACCGATACCATGAGTACCGGAACGGGTGGCACTAGCTTCTTCACCATGATTGGGTCAATCTCAGGCAAATCAATTGCGGGATTGGCCAAGGCAATAAGTGCGATTGCAACGGTCATCGGCAAACTAAGTCCTGGCAGCCTTAAGGCGCTGGGCGCAGCCTTCTTAATCCTGAAAACAGGAACGAAAGGTCTGGTTTTCACTGCCGTTGTTGCGGGGCTTAACAAACTGAGTGAGCTAAAACCGGGAACCTTGAACAACCTTGCAGAAGCAATAAAAAATCTAGCTATTGCATTTGCTGTGCTCAAAGTGATTGGCACAATTGGCAAGGGATTATCAAGTGTCTTTGGCTTTTTCAAAAAATTAAAAAGCATGAAAACGCCTAAAGTACCAACGCCTGAAGTACCTAAGACAGGTGGTATTCTTCAAAGTGCAGGAGCATTTATGAAACTCGGTGCAGCCTTAATGGCAGTAGGTGTTGCAGTCGTGCTAGTTGCTAGTGGCTTCTGGATACTAGCCCAGGCCGTAACATCACTAGCAAGCGGTGGCGGCACTGCCATTGCCGTATTCTTTGGAATGATTGTGGCAATTGGTGCTCTAGCAGTTGTTGTTAAGCTATTAGGACCAGCCTTTATTAGTGGCGCAGCGGGGTTTTTAATTTTTGGCGCAGCGCTATTGGTAATTGGTGCTGCCATCTTTATTGCCACCGCTGGGTTGGCACTGCTAGGGATGCAATTGCCCAATATAGCAAATTATGGGGCTCAAGCAGCGCTGAATATTCTCTTGCTTGCTGGAGCCATCGCGGTGTTTGGCATTGCGGCAATCGTGGGTGCCGTCGGAGTAATTGGTCTGGCACTCGCAATTGTGGTTTTAGGCGTTGCAATGATAGTTGGCGCCGTTGGTGCCGCACTGTTGGGTGCAGGACTAATGATCTTGGGTATCTTTGCAATTGTAGCAGCCATCGGGGTAATGCTGCTGAGTGTGGGAGTGGCCTTACTAGCTGCCTTCTCATTGGTGGCCGCCGTCGGTCTGATTTTAATGGGTGTTGGAATTGCCTTGGTTGCGGTAGTTGCAATGATTGCGGCTGTTGGAATGCTGCTCTTTTCAGTTGCCCTAGCGGTGGCCACGCCACTTATTTTGGTGGCCGCCGTTGGTGTTTTACTTCTAGGTGTAGCAGCCATTATCTTAGGTGCTGGCCTAATGGTGGTTGGCGCTGCTTTGATGATGGTTGCTGCCGGTATGGTAGCAGCAGGTGCAGCTGCAATGATGATGGTGGCCATGTTCATTATGGCAGGCACAATGCTAGTTGCTGCAATCACGGGTGCTATGCAGAATGTGGTTAGTGCGGTACGTAACGGTGTGCAGAACGCGGTTAATGCAGCCAAAAGTTTTGGCAGCGCATTGGTAAGCGTTGGTAAAGACCTGATTCAAGGCCTTATAAACGGTATCACGTCAATGATCGGTTCAGCTGTTAGTGCTGTCAGCAACGTTGCCGGCAAAGTAGTCGGTGCAGCTAAGAGTTTCTTCCACATCGGCTCACCGTCAAAGCTGTTCAACCAGTATGGTCGCTGGCTAGACCAGGGCCTGGCGATTGGCCTGAACCATGACGCAGATGTTGCTGCTAACGCTTCAGCAAGTATGGCTGCAGGTGTAGTTGCTGCTGCATCAGATATGACGCCAACGCTTAATCCACTAGCAATCAGTAAATCTAATGCTGGTGACATGCTAGCTAACGGGTTTAATCGGGCTTACGACGCGATTAATCAAGTTGGTGGCGCATTAAGCAGCCTTAACGGTGCCAGTGCAGGTATTGGCATTGATGAGACTGACCAAATTGACACTTCATACAGCGGTGATGATAACAATCCTAATAGTCTGATTGGCGCCAAGTTTGGCGGCTTCGGTAGCAAGTCAGACGACCACAGTGCCACCGTAACCATTGAGAACGGGGCAATCCAGATCAATAGCTCTGGGGATGCTGAATACGATGCTGAAATGCTAGTAGAAAAAATTGAAAACTATTTGCTTGCAAAAAGAGACAAGTCTTTAAGTTAGAGGGTGATATGAATGGATGGCTTCGGCGTTTTTTTGACAAACTATAAAAACAACAAGACGATCCAGTTGCCGGTCAACCCGGCTGAGTTGAAGCTCAAGTACGAGGGCGATGACAAGAGTCAGACCGTCGTTAACTTAGGTGAAGTCAACCAGCTGGGTGAACTGAAACTGGTTGAGACTACGATTGAAAGTACCCTTCCGGCTGCTGAGACAACCTACCTGGCAGTCGATGACCTGAAGGAGCCAGACTACTACATTGACTTCATCAAGAAAATCCAGAAGGCCAAGGGCCACCTGCAGCTGGTTGTGGCTAATACTAAAATTAGCCTGCCAATGACAGTATCAAGCTTTGAGTATGGCTTTGAGGGTGGCTACGACGAGGAGTACAAGTACACGCTGACGCTCAAGCAGTACCGTAAGTTTTCCGCCAAGAAGATGGGTAAAAAGTCCAAAAAGAAGAAAAAGTGCAAGCCCAAGAAGGGCAAGAGTCGGATCTCGCCACCCAAGAAGTTTGGTGTTGGGTCTAGCGTAATTGTCAACGGACGACTGCACATGGATGCCACTGGTCGGGGACCGGGTGCGTACGAGAAGCACGCCAAGCGGCAAGTGATTAACATAGCGACCGGCAGCAAGTATCCGATTTGCGTGGGCATCAACGGTGTGGCCCGCGGCTGGGTGAAGAAAAGCGATGTGAAGAAAGCATGACAGCAACAACGTTTAAGCTCAAGCGGCGCAGCAACATGTACCGCAATTCTAAGTCTAACCCCGCTGGTACAACCTATGACCTGCGCGAGGTAGTTGCTAATATCAAGTGGACTACGGACCTGAATTTTTCGGCCGGCGAATTGACCTTTGACCTGATTCAAGGGCCGCACCCGATAATCCCCTACACGGGCGATATCATCACCTTTAGGTGGGATCACCACAAGATTTTCTACGGCTATGTTTTTAAGTATGAGGTCAAGGAAGACAACACGGTCAGCGTGACGTGCTACGACAAGCTGCGTTATCTGAAGAATCAGGATGCAATCGTGTGGAAGGCCGGCACCGTGGCGGACCGCTTCAACAACGTCTGCAAGCGTGCAGGCTTGAAACACAAGGTGGTCAAGCCACCAAGTCACAAGGTGGCAGCGGAGGTGTGCGATGGCAAGACTTACTTCGAAATGATTAAGAGTGCCGTCACTAAGACACTGACAGCTACCCAGCACATGTACTACGTGTACGCCAACTACGACGTGGTGGAATTGCGACGGGCACCCTACAAGAAGTTGAAAATCATCATAGGCAGCAAGTCGGCGATGACCGGCTTTTCTTATGCGGTGGACATCAACAGCACGGCCAACGTAGTGAAGGTAGTCCAGAAGGACACCAAGAAGTCGCAGGCTAAGTCGGCCACAGCCAAGCAGGATGATCCTAAGCGGACGTCGTTCAAATCAACGAGTGCCCAGGGTAAGTCCACCAAACAGTGGGGCAAGCTGCAAGTCACGGTCAACAAGAAAAACAAGGCTAACCACGCCCAGATGGTCCAGCAAGCCAAGGACGAGCTGCGCAAGAAGAATAAGGCCAACAAGGAACTTACGCTTGATTGCATAGGGCACGTGGACTTGGTTGCTGGCAATGCAGCCACGGTCGAGATTACAGACATCAATAAGACTTTGAAGAATTGCCCAATCCTGAAGGTCGAACACAATTTTGGCACGGCTTACACGTGTCACTTGACGATGAAAGTAGGTGCAGCATGGCTGGCGAACGCTTAACAGAATGGATTTCAGGCCGTGGCGGCAGTGATAGCGAATATACCGACGTGATCTTTGGACTGGTGACATCGGTTAAGCCGCTCAAGGTGCAGCTATCCAACAGCATGGTAATTGATGATAGCTTCCTTGTGTTAGGCAAGCATATCGGTAAGTTCAAGCTGCCGGGCAAGGCCACCATTGAGGTTAAATCGCACGGCGACCAAATTGGCAACGTGTCGGGCAACAGGCCCACGGTGAGCGAGAAGATTACCTTCAAGGAGATGGAGTTCGATAACAGCCTCAAAAAGGGCGATAAGGTGACCATGATCCGCATGGACGGTGGGCAGCAATTTTATCTATTTGAAAGAAAGGGGGAAGACGATGGATGAGGATGACATTATCGTCACAGAGGATGATGATGGCGAAGCGGAACTGGAAGACCAAGATATCGACACCGATGGCGATGACGATGAAAGTTTGGACGATGAGCCAACACTGACCTTTAAGGTCGAAAATGGCCGCATCAGGTCCAAAATTGATGAGCAGGTGGCGATGATTCAGGCCGTCGATAAAATCCTGCAGACCGGGCGCCTGGTCTATCCCATTTACTCCGACCAGTACGGTAACGACCTGAACGACTTAATTGGCAAGGACATGGCTTATGCCAGAGTTGAGGTTGAGCGGATGCTCAAAGAGGCACTGCTGGCCGATGACCGGGTGACTGACGTGCGGGTTGACGAGATTAAACAAGTCGATAAGGACAAGCTGGCCGTTAAAGGAGCGTGCACAACGGTCTATGGCCAGATAGCAGTAGAAAGTGAGGTGAACCTCGATGAATCCAGATGAGTATGCAGCAGAATATACGAGTCGCGACTTCCAATACTGGCTAGATAAGATGCTGGACGAGGTACCAGACGATATTGACCAGCGTGAAGGCTCAATTGTTTATGACGCACTAGCGCCGGCCGCAATGGTTATGGCCCAGCAGTCGCTAACGATGGCCACAATTGTCCGGCAGTCCTACATCAAGACGGCTCAGGGTGAGTTTTTGGACTACCGGGCAACGGAGCACGGCACGGAGCGCTATGCGGCCACGCACACGGAGGTCAGGGCCAAGTTCCTGGACTCAGACGGTAAACCGATTGATAACGTGAGAATAGGCGATAAATTTGCCAGTATCGGCGAAACGCCTATTTTTTATACCGTGCAAAAGATCAATGATGACTTGACGGGCGAACTAACCGCTGACGAAGTAGGTACAGGCGCCAATTCATACATCGACCAGATTCTGCCGGTAACCTCCAACGATGCCTTATCGTGGGCCGAGATCATTGAGATTGTGGCCCCGGCCAGGGATGCCGAGACAGACGATCACCTGCGCCAGCGGCTACTGAGAGCCGATGACTGGGTAGCTTATGGCGGCAACTTGACTGACTACTTGAGCATGATCAGCAAGATTAGCGAAGTCGGTGCGGCCCAGGTCTATCCCATCTGGAATGGTCCGGGTACCGTGAAGTTAGTAATTGTTGACAACGATTTGATGCCAGCAAGTCCCACCTTGATTAAGAAGGTCAAGGATACGATTGATCCGGTGGACCGGGAGGCTGAAGGCTATGGTCTAGCCCCAATCGACCATCAGGTAACTGTTGTAGCCCCGACGTCGCTAACGGTTGATGTGACTACCAAAGTAATAATTGACAGTAGCCAGAACGTAGCTACTGTGAAGGCTAAGATCGAAGATTCGATAAATGAATACTTTAAGTTATTGCGGCATAGCTGGAACATGGTCGACCCGCAAACGGGACGAGGCTACTCACAAACGATTTATCGGTCAAAAGTCCTGTCTCAAATCATGCTGACGGAAGGAGTCATCAACGCAACGATTCCTTTACTTAATGGCCAGGATGAAGACATCAAGCTGGTCTACAACAATCAGACGTCGCAGCTACCAATCTTGGGTGAGGTAGTAATCAATGATTAAACTGATGGACTATCTACCAGACTACTACAACGGCGTCTACGAGATGGAAGTAATCATGCGGGCCCAAGGCGGCGTGCTGGATGAGCTGGCGGCCAAGCAGGTACGAACACTGCTTAATGAATTCGTTACTCAAACGGATGCACGCGGTATTGCGGTCTTTGAAGACCAGATCGGCGTCAAGCCCGAATCCGGTGACGATTTGCGGACCAGGCAGAATCGGGTGCTAATGCACCTGTTGCCGCCGCGGCCAATCACTATCAGGTATCTGCGCGAATTGTTCCGGACACTGCAGCTGCCGATAACGATCAACGTCGACTACCCTAAGCGCGAAGCCATCGTAGAGGCAAAAAGAAGCGATATTAACGACCGGCAGATTGGCAGCCTTAAGTACATTTTGAACGTCTATTTGCCAGCCAACATGGCCTACCAGGTTGTGATTGCGCTGCAAGATGCGAAAGTGACCAACGACCTAAAAGTTGGGATTGGTATGTGGACCGGAGCACAGGCAATAGCGCTAGCTAACCGGGACTATATCATAATGCTGACGCAAAGCGGCACCAGAATAGTACGAAACGTCAAGCTTGGCATCGGTACTTGGGCCAAGGCTATTACTGTAGTCGCAGCCAATTTGGCGCAGTTTGAAAATGAAGGAGTGTGATAAAAATGTCAAAATATAACAAGACGGTTTTAACCGAGCAAGGACTTGAACTTGCGGCTAAGGCCGCCAAAGGCCGGGCTAAGTTTACGATTTCAAAAGCAGCTGCTTCAGATGAAAAGCTGACAGGCATAGGCATTGATGAGCTTGAGAAATTAACCCAGCTACCTGGTATCGTGCAGTATGGTCAAATTAAAGACGTAGCAAATTCGACGCAGGATAAAGACGTAGTTATTGGGGTAAGTCTTCTATTTGATAACCAAAGTCTGGACCAGAGCCACGATTTAAACACAATTGGGCTGTATGCCAAGGAAGAGGGCAGCGATGAGGAAATACTCTATGCGTTGACTACAGCAGTCGAGCCTGAAACACTGCCTGACTATCAAGATGAGGTCTTGTTCAAGTTCAACATCACCATGTTCGTGGTGGTGGGACGCGCTGACAACGTGACCGTGAAGGTGGTCGAAGATGGCGTTGTTACTGAGGACAAGCTTAAAGAGATAATTAAGACTCTACCATCCAAGAAGGACTTGACAGACCTGTCGGACAGTTTGGACTCTAAAATTAGCACGGTACAAACTGACTTAAATGAATTTAAGACCAGCACCAATCAGGCACTGAAGGATAAGGCAAATGCCGCCGACGTCTACACCAAAGCAGAGGTCGACAAGAAGCTGACAGACGTCGACGATGCAATCAAGACTGTTGACGGGATCAAGCCAGACAAAGATGGCAACGTCCAGACGGACCACTACACCAAGGCTGAGGTCGACAAAAAAGTTACGGACCTCAACTCTGCTGTTGAGGCTGAAGAGCATCGTGAGTGGACGCACCACGCGGATACTTATGAGCTCGGTGTAGCTTACTCGAAGGCACACCCAGATGTACTGGTGTCAACTCCATAAAAAGGAAGGAGAAATAAATGTTAGTTAATGGCGAAAAAGTGAACAATCTTATTTTGGGTGGAGAGACCTTCATTTCAAAGCGAGCGTTTCCGGCGTATTATGATTTCCCTAACATGAAACATACAATAGAATACTATCCAACATATGATATTAGCAGTTGTGATAAAAATACAGGCGTAAAGTTTGAGCAAAGTCATATCGCTCAAATTGCAAGTCTTGATTTAAGTGCTAATCATACTTTAGTATACGCGCAGATTCTGAGCGCTGGTGATAAGTATCTTTTACTAAAGTCTTTAGATGGTAGCGTTACTACAGGAGTGACTGGTTCTAATGTCTGGGTAAGAGGGCTACCATTGTGGTTTAAGCTATCAGAGCTAGGCGGCGAGATGATCCCCGTAAACGTTTGATGACTATGTTGCACCAACTGAAGAGTAAAATTTGTTGGATACGGAGAAATCTTGATGCTAATTTTGAGCAAGCACTCGCAGGAATAAGTTTAATTGCAATTGCTGCATCCCTATGGCTTGATCGTACCTACTTCTTTTGGCCACCTGGAATGGTCAAGATAATGAATGATCAGCGACTGGATGTGGTAATTTTTGTTTTAAGCTTTGGCTTGTTAATTAGTGCGATGCTAGATAATCCAAGCAAATTTTGGCAGAAGTTTTTTATACTAAGCTGTAACGCAGTTGTCTGCATGCTTGCGGCTACGCAACTGTGGCACGCAATTTTTGCAGGCCAACTCAGGATGGCTCACAGTGTTATTGGGGATTTGATTATTTTTATTTTGATCTTCAGATCTGCATATAAAAGTTAGAGAGGTGGTCACTTGCATGACTTAGTTAGCAATATACAAGTGATTGCTGCAGCGCTGGGAACTTTGGCCACGGCTTGGGCAGTCTTCCACAAGTCCAATCGTGAAGACTATACCAAGATAATCGATGAGGTTAGCAGCGAGAAGGACGAATACAAAAGCGAGCGTGATAAGTACAAGAGTGAGTTAGATGAGTACAAGGACAAATACTACGCTGAACATGAGCAGCGCTTAAAGCTAGAACAAGAAAATGAAAGACTAAAAGGACACTAGGCAGACAAGCTAGTGTTCTTTTTGTATGGAGGAAATTTTAAAAATGAATCAAATTGTAGGTTATTTTAATATCGCATGGCCGTACATTGTACTAGCGGCGGTCGGCATCGTAGCAATCTATTCATACGCCAAGCAACACAACCCAGCTTTTGCTGAGAAAATGCAGTGGCTATACAACGTAGCACAATACATTGTTACTCAGCAGGCAACGCATGACAATAAATCTGGCAGCGACAAGAAAAAAGATGCTACGGCAGCATTGCTTGAACAGGCCAAGAAGGCCAAGGCTAAGATTACGCCTGAAACAGCAAAAGGCATGATCGAAAAAGCTTATCTTGATACACAGAAAAACGATGTTGATTCCGATATTTCAGATATTCAAGGCATAGTTGATGATGAAGAGCTAATTGAAAATCCTAGAGCTAACACACCAGTTGAAAATGTAGAGGTGGATAGCGATGACACAGACACTCAAGAGTAGAAGTTACTTAACTGACGTATCAATGTTTCAAGGCAATAATGTTGCCTATCCATACTCTAAAGCAACAATTATCAAGCTTTGCCAGTACAACTATCCGAGTTATAACTATGCTCGCGCTAAGGCCCAAATTGCGTCTAGTAAAGCTCACGGTTTACTGACTATGGGTTATTTCTATGCAACATTTTCAAATAATGCTGCCAGAGCCAAAATAGAAGCTGAATTTGCTTGCAAAAAGGCCAAAGAGCTAGGATTGCCTGATGGTACTTACTTAGCTGTTGACTGGGAAAGTGGTAGCGGCAATGTGATAACTTGTGGTGTATTAAGTAGCACAACGGCTATTTTAGCGGCAATGGCTGTGATTAAGGGTCACGGTTATATACCATTGCTCTATTCTGGAGCTTCGGCTATGCGCAACAATATGAATATTAGGAGCATAATTAGGGCTTATGGCAATTGTCTGTGGGTAGCCAGCTATCCAACAATGGCAGCTGTTAACACCGCTAACATGGCATACTTTCCATCAATTGAAGGTGTGGCAATTTGGCAATTCACACCCAACTACCGGGGACTAAATGTTGACGGCAATATTAGTGTTTTGCCACTAAAAAATGGGGCAGGTAGTACAGGAGGAGCAAAGAAGGAAGATGATGACATGAATGTACATCCCGTTGCCAAATGGGACATTGAACGTGTCTTTGTGGTAACTAATAAAAAAGGCTGCGGTTTATATAACAGTCCTGATTTAAAGCATAAGATTAAAACCTTAGCAAAAAGTAGCATTTATAAAGTGTTTGATGAAAAGGGCGGAGCAATTGAGGTTGGCAAGAATCAATGGGTTGACGGTCGCGCTGGTTTTACCAAGTCAAATCCGATTGCGACACACGATAATATTAGCGGTCGTGTTAAGATTGTTTTGCCAAACACCCACGCATTATATAGTCCGACAGCTAACAGCAAGAAAGCTTACAAGCTAACAACTAATGCAATCTACCGCATAGTAGGGCGAAGAGGTAGATTCTTAGAGCTAAAGGACAAGTACAAGGGCAAGACTGTCTATGTAACAGGCAATCGAGCTTATGTATTATTTTAATTAACAAAATAAAGCCACTCTGGGGATTGATCTCTAGGTGGCTTATTTTATTTGAAAAAATATCAATAATTTTTCAAAAATTGTTGATAGTCTACTTATATATGTAAAGAGATGAAAAAACGAAAAAAGAAAAAGCTAATCTCGAATTCCACTTCAAAATAAATCTCGAATTAATAGCTTTTAAATTCATCTATAAAAGATGAGCCAACTATAGTTCAGCCCTTCTCTATTGTGTATAAATCAAGTATAATACTAATAGAGGTAAATATCAATGAATAACAAAGTATATAATCTTAAAAAGCAACTGAAGAAGATTTGGATACGATGCAAGAATACTTTGAGCAACGTAGAATTGAATTAAAAGGATAAATAAGGTATCCAAAAAGGTATCCAACCTCAACCTTGAATAACTTTAATAATCTATTAAATGCCCAAAAATTAGTGTTTTTGTTTAAAAAACATCACTAATTATTATAATTCTCTCCCCTCATCTCCATATATATGGCATAAAAAGCCTGTAAGATCAACTCTTACAGGCTTTTTTAATGCTTTCGCACGGCAAATGTTCGCCGACTAGTTAAATTTCGTCAAGTATTTTGACGATTTGGTTATCTGATTTTTGCTTTAATTCATCCAACATGTAAGCGTAAGTATTAGCTGTTATGCTCATATTTACGTGGCCCATGACTGCCTGAACGTCTTTAATGCTTTGACTCTTATTGAGAGTGGCGGAGGCGTGGCAAAAGCCGTGGACGGTTAATTCGCGCAGACCTTGCTTGTAAATGTTTTTTTGTCACCGATTGGATTTTAAAATTGTGACGTGCTTTGTTGCCAGGCCCCCTGAAAGGCAAGAGGTCATTGTTTTTGACAATTCCGCACTATTTCACTGGGAACAAAGAATGTCGCACAAAATTTCTCACGCGGAAAACAAACTTATTAGTTTGCAATTTTCCTGATTTCCTGTTTGATTCCGTCTTCAACTTATAACTAAATGTTATTAAAATTTAAAACATTTTCGTAATACTTATATAACTAATTTGATAGTCCTTTATCTAAAATATGGGCGATGGCCGGATTTTTGTAGATGGCCACAACGTCATATTTTAATGATGGCAATTCAGGCATGTAGACCAGGTGATCCGCATATATCTGGGGAATCGGCAATTCGCGGGGGTAAATTGCCATTCCCTGCCCCAATACAACATTTGCAAGTGCCGCATCAAAACTGTCCCGGTAGCTGACCTTTCGATAGTCAATTTTCATATTTTGCAAAACGCTTCTGATTTTTGTTTGAACGTCATTGCTATCGGTCGCAGACCATTTTTGCAAAAACAGGGGTTGCTGGGCAAGCGCGCACTTATTAACCCGGCCGTCTTCTTCAAGCATATCCGGATTGAGCAGGATGCCAAAATTTGCGGTATCGATTTTCTTTTTATGGATACTTTTGATTTTGCTGACGGCAGTTGAAAAGCCGATTAAGACATCATAATCGTCCACGTCGAGCTTGGGGATGCTATCGGAAAACTTTTCGGTGTCCAAATGCAGGTGCAGGTCCGGATTTGCTTCTTTTAAGCAGTGTGCAAACTTGATCGTCCAGTACCCGAATCCCCGCAGGTAGCGGATGCGCAAGATGCGGTGCGCGTTATCTAACTGGCCCACCTTTTGACTAAATTCATAATATTGCTTCATCAAAGGCACCGCATAATGGTAAAGGTTGATGCCGGCGACTGTTACCCTAAAGTGAGAAGTAGACCGTTCAATCAACTGAACGTTTAACTCCTTTTCCAAATTTTTGATGGCGTTGCTGATCGCCGTTTGGGAAACAAAATTTCTCTTGGCCGCTGGGGTGAAGCCTTGCGTTTCGACTACATCCATAAAGTATTTGAATGTTAGCAGGTTATATTTCATATTAGTTTGTCCTTTGCTTATAACTTTACCTAATAAGTTATTACCATTATATGTTAGCGCTTAACTGAAAGCGAGCGTAAAATCAGGTGTGTAAGAAATATTGCGGTTACTTTAAATCTAAATCAAAACCAAAAAGGAGAAATAGAAATGCTTGAAAAGTATATTTTAGCGATTGATGAGGGTACAACTAGTACGCGTGCAATCATTCTCGACCACTCTGGGAAGAAAGTAATTGATTCGCGTAAGGAGTTCAACCAATATTTTCCTAAGCCAGGTTGGGTAGAACATGATGCCAATGAAATTTGGAATTCAGTTCTGTCGACCATTGCCAATTCGTTTATTAATTCGGGCATTAAGCCGGAGCAAATTTCTGCAATCGGAATCACTAACCAGCGTGAGACAACGGTTATTTGGGATAAAAACACGGGCCTGCCGATTTACCACGCGATTGTGTGGCAGTCGCGTCAGACTTCAGACTTAGCTGATAAGCTGATTGCGGACGGGCACCAGCAGCTAATCCACGAGAGAACGGGCCTGATTCCCGATGCATACTTTTCTGCAACTAAGATTAGGTGGATTCTAGATCACGTGCCTGGTTCGCAAGAACGCGCTGAAAAAGGTGAGTTGTTGTTTGGAACAATTGATTCATGGCTGGTGTGGAAACTTACTGGTGGTAAGGTTCACGTGACTGATTATTCCAATGCCAGCCGGACCATGCTCTTCAACATTACCAAGCTGGACTGGGACAATGATATTCTCAAACTTTTGAACATTCCGCGGCAAATGCTGCCTGAGGTTAAATCGAACTCGGAAGTCTACGGTAAGACCGCTGAATACCACTTCTACGGCAGCCAGGTTCCGATTGCTGGCATGGCCGGTGACCAGCAGGCCGCACTCTTTGGGCAATTGGCTTTTGAACCGGGGATGATTAAGAATACCTATGGCACGGGTGCCTTTACCGTGATGAACACGGGAAAAAATCCGAAGTTCTCGGCTAACAACTTGTTGACGACAATTGCTTATGGCATTAACGGAAAAGTCAACTATGCCCTTGAGGGCAGTATTTACGTGGCTGGGTCCGCAATTCAGTGGTTGCGCGACCAGTTAAAGCTGATTGATGATGCACCGCAGTCGGAAGAAGCAGCCAAGCGGTCTAAGGATAGCAACGAGGTCTTTGTGGTTCCGGCCTTTACCGGTTTAGGCGCACCGTACTGGGACTCAAACGTGCGTGGTGCAGTCTTCGGACTGTCCCGTGGTACTTCCAGCGACGACTTTACTAAGTCGACGCTGCAGTCGCTTGCTTACCAGAGTCGCGACGTAATTGATACCATGTACAAGGATACCAATATCAAAATTCCGAAGCTCAAGGTTGACGGTGGGGCTGCTAACAATGACTACCTGATGCAGTTCCAGGCCGATATTCTTGGCATTGACATTGAACGGGCAGAAAACCTCGAGACCACGGCGATGGGTGCAGCCTTTTTAGCAGGTCTAGCAACGGGCTTTTGGAAGAATGTTGATGAGATTAAGAAGATTCAAAAGGTGGGCAAGACCTTCAAGCCAAAGATGAGCGCCAAGGAGCGTGACCACTTGTATGAAGGGTGGAAGTCTGCGGTTAAGGCAGCCCAAAGCTTTGCATACAAGCCTTATCAAAAGTAAATTGTGTATTATAGAAAGAGTGTAAACAATGGCATTCTCAATTAAAAGCCGTAAAGATGAAATAAAGCGCTTGAAAAATGAAAAATTAGATGTGCTCGTTATTGGGGGTGGCATTACCGGGGCGGGAATTGCCCTGCAGGCCAGTGTTGCCAATATGAAGACGGGGTTAATCGACATGCAGGACTTCGGTGGTGGAACTTCATCCCGGTCGACGCGACTGGTTCACGGCGGCATTCGCTACCTGAAGACTTTTGATGTTCAGGTGGTTTCGGATACCGTCAAGGAACGTGCGGTTATCCAGCACATTGCGCCGCACATGACACAGCCGGATCCGATGATTTTGCCCATTTATGACGAGCCGGGAACGACATTCACGATGTTTTCGGTTAAGGTTGCCATGGATCTCTACGACCACTTAGCTGGTATCGAGGGCGATTCGCCGCTGATGAAGTATGCCAACTACACCATTGATAGGGACAAGGTCCTAAAGTGGGAGCCACAGTTAAATCCGCATAACCTGAAGGGGGCCGGGGTTTATCTTGATTACCAGAATAATGACTCGCGTCTGGTTTTGGAAAATATCAAGAAGGCCCATGACTTTGGCTGCCTTACCGTTAGCCGCCTGAAGAGCATTAAGATTTTGCACGACGACAATAAACAAGTTAACGGCGTGCGCGTTCACGATAACTTGACTGGTGAAGAGTTTGACATCCACGCCAATCTTGTTACCAATGCTTCTGGTCCGTGGTCTGACATCGTCCGTGAAGAAGATGACACGATCTACAAAAAGCCGCGTTTGCGTCCGACTAAGGGGGTTCATCTGGTTGTTGACCAGTCTCGCTTAAAGGTCCCGCAGCCGACCTATTTTGGCTCAGGTACCGCCGATGGCCGGATGATCTTTACCATTCCGCGCGAGGGCAAGACGTACTTTGGAACGACTGATACCGATTTTACGGGTGATTATGCACACCCAACAGTTGAGCAGTCCGACGTAGACTACCTCTTGAACATCATTAATAAAAAATATCCGAGTGCTCACCTCACGATTAATGATATTGAAGCCAGCTGGGCCGGGGTTCGTCCGTTGATCGAGCTGGAGATTGAAGATAACACGGCCGCGGATGCGACTTCAGGCGCCAGCGTATCGGACAGTACCTCGGCTCCTTCAGCCGTATCGCGTGGCAGCTCGCTGACCAAAGCCGATGACGGCCTGATTACGCTAGCGGGTGGCAAACTGACCGATTACCGGATTATGGCCAACGGAGCGATGGCTATGATTAAGCAGGACCTGCATGATAAATTTGGCAAGGACTTTACACTTAGGGATTCAGCCAAGATAAAGGTTGCTGGTGGTGACTTTGATTCTGACAACGCCGAGGAAGAACTGGCAAATATTGCTAAGCGCGGCGTTGATGCTGGCTTAAGTGCGGATGACGCTAAGGAAATTGCCAACTTGTTCGGCTCAGAAGCAGATCAGATTTATGATAATGCAAGAAAGATTAACCCGGCCAATGGTTTAAGCCTGGGCGAAACCGCAGCATTAGACTACTCGTTAGCTGAAGAAATGGCTCTAACTCCGGTTGATTACCTGCTGCGCCGGACCTACCACGTCTTGTTTAAGAGTGATACCCTGGACCGGGTTAAGACTGGCGTTATCAAGCACATGGCGGATTACTACGGCTGGGATAAGGCCCAGACTGAAGAATACGAACGTGATTTAGAAAACGAGATTGCGGAATCACGTCTGGATAAATTGAAGAAGCAACAGTAATTGTAGAAGTAAGTAGTAAACTATCTCCCCCTAAAAGCCTGCCGGATATCCGGCAGGCTTTTTAATGGGGAAATTTATAGAGCACAAAGCAGCTGAAATTGCAACCAAAACAATATTATGATTATTCAAAGTCAGTTGGCAAAAAATCGTTTTAATTTTTGCCGGCAAAAGTTTAAACTTAATGTGAGGTGAGATACAATATGGAACCAATTTTTTTGACACCCTACTTTAGAAACAAGATCTGGGGTGGACGCAAGTTAAAGACGATTTTTGACTATGATATTCCCGATGGCAAGGTGGGCGAGGCCTGGGTCATCTCGGGCTACAAGGACGATGCGTCAACCGTTAAGGCGGGGGCCTGGAAGGGGAAGAGCCTGCGGGAGGTTTACCAGGAGCACCCGGAATTATTTGGCAATCCCAAGAGCAAGGAATTCCCGCTTCTGGTCAAGTTTCTCGATGCCAACGACAACCTGTCCGTCCAGGTTCATCCGGATGATGACTACGCCCGCAGTGTTGAAAACGATAGCGGTAAGACCGAAAGCTGGTACGTCTTGCAGGCGGATCCGGGTTCTTACCTGGTTTACGGCCACACGGCCAAGACGCGGTCTGAACTTGCGGATATGATTCACAGCGGCGACTGGGACAATCTTCTGCGCAAGGTTCCGGTCAAGGCAGGCGACTTTTTCTATGTTCCTTCGGGCACGATTCACGCACTGACCAAGGGAATCCTCGTGATTGAAACCCAACAGTCGAGCGATGTTACCTACCGTTTGTACGACTACGACCGCATCGACCAGAAGACGGGTAAGACGCGCGAACTGCACACGCAAAAGTCGATTGACGTAACGACGGTGCCCCACGTTGACCCTAAGATTGCCATTCAGTCAAGAAGAGAGCAGGATGCAAGCATCAAGACCCTGGTCAAGCCGCCACTGTCACCGCACTTTTACCTGTGGCAGGTTGACCTAGACGGAACGTGGAAGACGGGGCTAAAAGAGCACCCGTACCTGCTAGTCACGGTCATTGCCGGTTCAGGGCAGCTCGTTGCGGGTTCGCAAACGTATGAATTATCCCTAGGAAGCAATTTGATTGTTCCAAATATGATGAAGAATTTTGCGTTCACTGGTAAAATGAAAATAATAATTTCTGCACCGGGAAATGAGGACTAGTTCCCAGGAGAAAGGAAGGACGCATGATTTATATTGCTTGTGGTTCGGTTATTGCGGTTGTTGGGCTATTGTGGGTAATTTCGCCGGCTAAGAAGCCCAATCCCTTTTACGGCTACTATTCGTACCTGGCCCGGGTCAACCACGCCAGCTTTCGCTTTGCACAAAAAAGGGGCAGTTTATACTTTATTCTGTTCGGCGTGCTTCAGCTTGTGATAGGGGTTATGGTTCACCTGCTAGACTGGGACCGGTACTTCTTGCTCTGGCTTCTGACGTTTTACCTCTTCATTATTTTTCCCATTATGACAACCGAAAAAAGTTTGAAGAAGTTTCTGCTGGACCGCCACGAATTGCCGGTCGATTACGTTGATCCCGACCAGGTAAAGCATGAAAAGACCAGGGGATTCAGAGACCATAAGTAGCCATAAGCAAGAATAAGGCCAATGACGCGTAAATAAAAAGCACTTCACTAGTGAAGTGCTTTTTTGTGTACCGTTATTATAGGCTAGTCTGTTTCTTCTGTGGCCTTATGCCAGACCTTGGAAGCAGCCGGAAGCGTTCCTAAGCTGGTCATTTCATCCTTGCCGATAACAATCAAGTTATTGGGGCCTGCCGCCAGCTTGTTGAAGCTGTCCAGGCTTTGGTTTTTGAAGTAGCCTTCGCCAGCCTGGGAGAGGGAGTTTTGCAATTGGTTAATACGGTATGCCTCGGCATCCGCCTCTGTTTTTACCGCCGCGGCTTTGGCCTTAGCAGTAGCAATAAGTGCATCGTTCTTGGCCTTGGTCGTCAATTCAATGTTTTTGGCTTCACCTTCAGCTTTTTCAATGGCCGCAATTTTTTCCCGGTCGGCAGTTAGCTGCTTGTCCATTGCCCGTTGAATCTCGACGCTCGGCAACAGTTCATCGATGTTGACCCGGACCACACGGATACCGTAGAGGTCAGTTAGATCTCCGATGGCTTCGGCAAGCTGGGTATTAATACTGCTGGTTGAACCCAATGCGTCGTTCAAGTCCATGCGACCGATAATGTCGCGTAAGTGGCCACGAATCAGCTCGACCATGGACTTAACGGAATCAGTATTGTTGTAGAAGTACTTGTAGGAGTCCGTCACCAGGTAATTTAGCGTCAGGCTCGTGGTGATCTCGGCGTTATCCTTGGTAATGATTGAGTACTTGGAAATCTCGGCCGGAAACATCGCTAGAGAAACGCGGCGCATTTTCTGGACCACCGGGATAACCAAGACCAGACCAGCCTTCACGGTCCGGGAGTATTTACCCAGTGTTTCAATCAGGCCCTCATTGTTTTGCGGTACGACGCGGCAGCAAGACAAAAATATTAGGATAGCGAGAACAAAAATAATCAGATAAAGCATCAAAAACAACCTCCAGTGCAAATTATTATTTTAATAAAGTTATTTGCTAATTATAGGACGTTTTTTTATTTTTGCCAGCTTTATTTTTCTTTTCGCTTAAATGATTTTTGGCGACAGATTCCGGTATGGCGGTTATTTCATCGCGGCGCCCCTTCAATTCGGGCGCGTCGGTTCTGTAAAGTGCGGTCGTGGACTTGCGGTACCTATTGATCAGTGCGCTTGACCTGCCTTTGAGCGTGCTGCGCAGGTCTTCCATTTGCTGGAAGTTGGTCAGGTAGTCAAACTGATCCGGATCAACCGGCTTAAAGCCAGTTGGCGTATAGAAGCGCAGGAGGTTGTGGTTGTTGAGCAAGTCAGAATACTTGAGCTGCTTTTTCCCCTCCCGGGCTAGCTGGGCGATTTCCACCTTTTCGCGCTTAGTATAGTTAACAATCTCCTTGCCACTTTGCCGGTCGTAGACGATGCCTTTTCTGCCCTTGCCACCAATAATAACGTATTTCTGGCTGACGATTGTGCCGTTGCGAAATACGACCCAGGGCTGATAGCGCGGCGACAACAGATCGGTGCCAAACTGAATGTAGTTGTGGTTGTCAATGCCCAGAAGGTGCAACAGGGTGGGCAGGACATCAATTTCTCCGGCCACGTCCTGCCTGATTCCGCCTTTTAGCTTGGGCGAATATATCATGAACGGGACCCGCTGCATCTGGGCGTTGTTGAAGTTGTTCCAGGTATCTGAACTTTCGCCAACAACTGGTGCCAGGATTTCATTTTCAGAATTGGTCAATCCGTAGTGGTCGCCATAGATGACCACCATCGTGTCGTTGATCAGGCCAGATTTTTTTAGGTAGGAAAAGAACTCGCGGACGGCCTGGTCGAGGTAGTGGGCCGTTTCAAAGTAATTGTTGATGGACTTGTCAGGGGTGGTCGTTGTCTTAAAGCTGGGATCAAGGTCCTCATCGTCCATGTCGAAGGGCGTGTGATTGGTCACCGTAATGAATTTTGCATAAAACGGCTGCTGCATCCGTTCCAGATACTTGATGCTTTCAGCGAATAGCAGCTTATCCTTGATGCCGTACCCAATGCGGTCGTTCTTACTGGCGCTGAAGTAGTTCTGATCAAAAAAGTAATTGTAGCCCATGTTCTTGTAAACTTCGTCGCGGTTCCAGAATGAGGCAACGTTGCCGTGAAAAACGGCAGAGGTGTAGTGGCCCTTTTCCCTTAGGATCTGGGGCGCCGCCTGGAAGGTGTTGGAACTGCCCAGCGCGGTAAAAAGGGAACCGTCCGAGATGCCATAGGTACTTGTTTCCAGCATGTTTTCGGCATCGCTGGTACGGCCAATCCCCACCTGGTGGTAGAAGTTGGCAAAGCTCAGGGTGTGGCGATCGTGGTAAAGCGAGTTGAGGAAGGGCGTGACTTCCTTGCCGTTGACTTTTAGGTTGATAATGAATTGCTGGAAGCTTTCCAGGTGAATCACAATCACGTTTTTGCCCTTGGCGACGCTGAAGTATCTGGCGTTTTTAGGCAGCTTGTTTTTCTTAGTGTAGGCTAGGATCTTATTGAGGTCAGCCGTGTTGGCATTGCGATTTACTTGTTCGGTCTGTTCATTTTTAATGCCATCGTAGACCGTGTAGGCATCGATGCCGAGGTACTTGACGATATAGGAGCGATCGAAGGTGGTACCGAGCAGACGGGGACGGGATGTTTCGGCGAGAAAGACGTTTAGCACTAAAACAAGCATGCCAAAAGAAATGACCGCAAACGGGGTGAGCAAGCCGTACGCCTTCGGATCAATCGTGATCTTGCGGGCAATAAGCAGGGCAATAACAATGATTAGATCCAACCAGATAATCATGTCGGTTGGCTGGAGCATGGCTACGGCACTTTTGCCTAATCCCGGTGCGACCTTGCTGGTGTTGGCGATGGTCTTAACCGTAATGAAATCGGCAAACTGGCGGTAATACAGGACGTTGGCGAAGAGCAAGCCGGTGTTGACAAAGTCCATGAAGAGCATCACGCAGTAGGACACGATGGGCTTCGGAAAATAAAAGCCGATGCCAAAAAGAAGCAGGGCACTTCCAATGGGGCTGATCCACATAATCAGGTGCTGGTAGGGGTCTGAGAGCCCCAGGTTAAAGTCGTGGTAGGCAACAAAAACATACTTCAATGTAAATAACAAAACTAGAAGACAAAGAAAGCCTGTGCGGGTCTGAATGAACTTGGTCAGATTCTTTTTATTCAAAGTGAACGCTCCTTAGTCTTTTATTTTAAAAGTTTAAGGTGGCTTAGACAATCTTTTTGGTATTGTTAGTCATTTTTTAAGAATTAAGCGGGCAACATTGAGTATAATTTAGGTAAATACTATTTTAGGAATTGAATAAGACATGATTTTTTTAGGACCGCTTTATAATTTGCTCGCGCAGCTTTATGCAACCAGGATAAACCACTTTGCACTTATCAAGCTCGTAATGCTGGCGCTCGACAAAACAATTTTTTACTTCTTGGTTTTCATGGTGCTGCGCCTCTTTTGGCTGCTGGCGATTAGACGGCGCCGAACGGTTAAGTCCGAGGCCATGGTTTGGCTGTTTGCCTTCTACCTGCTTCTGCTGCTCATGCTGACGACCTTCCGCAGCGCATACTTTCCGTGGGCCCTCAATTTCAACTGGCACCGGCCCCTGAGTGATATCAACCTGGTTTTCTTAAAGGAAACCTGGAAAATGATTTACGCCCAGAGCAGGCTTGACTTTATTTACAACTCGTTTGGCAATGTTCTCTGTTTCATACCGTTTGGCTTCTTGGCACCGTTTGTTTTCTCTAAGAAGCAAAACTTTTTCCGCATCATCCTGGCAGGTGCCGTCTTTTCGGCTTTCATTGAGGGGATGCAATTTTTGCTGGAGACCGGGATCAGCGATATTGATGATGTTTTCTTCAATGTTTGCGGCGCAGCTTTAGGCTACCTGCTTTTTTGGGCGTGCCAGCGGGTTCGGGGTAGGTTATAATACAGTGAACGGGCAC
Source organism: Lactobacillus sp. XV13L (assembly GCF_059900875.1). Taxonomy (NCBI): domain Bacteria; kingdom Bacillati; phylum Bacillota; class Bacilli; order Lactobacillales; family Lactobacillaceae; genus Lactobacillus; species Lactobacillus sp. XV13L. The sequence goes on from NZ_JBWXGD010000004.1 coordinate 82,033, forward strand.
TGGTATTTGTGCCGTAAGATTGCTAAAATGGTCTTGTGAAATAAATATTTAATTCTGTAAAGGGAGCGTATTATATGAGTTTAATTAAGTTTGACAGCACGAAGTTGACGCCGTTTGTTCACGATAATGAACTAGGCGAAATGCAGGCCATGGTTGATGCTGCAAACAAAGAATTGCGGGACGGAAGCGGCGCTGGGAGCGACTTTCTGGGCTGGATTGACTTGCCGGTTGATTATGATCAGGATGAATTTGCCCGTATCAAGAAGGCCGCCAAGAAGATCCAGAGTGACTCTGAGGTTTTGGTGTGCATCGGTATTGGGGGCTCATACCTCGGTGCCCAGGCGGCCATTGAGTTCTTGAACGGGGCCTTTTATGGCAAGGGCACAGAAAAGTACCCCACCGTTGTTTTCTGTGGCAACTCGCTTTCTGGTTCATACCTGCATGACCTGGTTGAATGGCTGGGTGACAAGGACTTCAGCGTCAATGTTATTTCCAAGTCGGGGACGACGACCGAACCGGCCGTTGCCTTCAGAATTTTCAAGGAAAAGCTGATCCAAAAATATGGTGCAGAAGAAGCGCAAAAACGCATTTTTGCGACTACCGACCGGGCCAAGGGGGCACTGAAGACCGAGGCCGACGCCGAGGGTTACGAGGAGTTCGTTGTGCCTGACGATATTGGTGGCCGCTATAGCGTCTTATCCGCCGTTGGCCTTCTGCCAATCGCTGCAGCTGGTGCAGACATCGATCAGTTGATGAAGGGTGCAGCCGATGCCCGGAGCGACTACCGTGACACCGACTTAAAGAAGGCAACGCCATACCAGTATGCAGCTCTGCGCAATATTCTTTACCGCAAGGGCTACACGACCGAAATTGTCGAAAACTACGAACCAACTTTAAGGATGTTTAGTGAGTGGTGCAAGCAGCTGATGGGTGAGTCGGAAGGCAAGGACAACAAGGGTATTTGGCCAGCCAGCGCCAACTTTACCACAGACCTGCATTCCCTCGGCCAATACATCCAAGAGGGCATGCGCAACCTGTTTGAGACCGTGATCAGAGTCGAAAATCCTGCACATGACGTCGAAATTCCGGCCGATGACCGCAATCTGGACCAGCTGAACTTTTTGGCCGGTAAGAGCCTGAATTACGTCAACGAGCGGGCGTATGAAGGTGTTGTCTTGGCCCACACGGACGGCGGCGTGCCCGTTATGACGGTCAACATTCCCGACCAAACGGAACATACGTTGGGTTACCTCATCTACTTCTTTGAACTGGCAATTGCCATTTCGGGTTACCTGAATGGGATCAACCCGTTCAACCAGCCTGGTGTTGAGGAGTACAAGCGGAATATGTTCGGCCTGCTTAACAAGCCGGGCTATGAAGAATTGCACGATGACCTGACGAGCAGGTTTGGCAAGTAGGCAATGTATTATAGGCCATGCTGCTTTCGAAGAGTGTATCTGCTTGAATTTTGGTTCGATAATCTTAGAATATTAGAAAAATATAGCACGCTATCGTGATAAAATGTGCATGATAGTTATACAATTAAAAGGGTAAAAGTTAATTAAACTTTTTGCTCTTTTTTTATCAAGGTGATTTTATGAGAAATAAAAGTGTTAATACAAAATATATCTTAGCAATCATTAGCTGTGCGTTGATGGCCTTCGTGTCAATCCTAACCGAGACTAGTTTGAACGTTACTTTCCCCGTTCTGATGAAGCAGTTTCACATTGGGCTAGGATTGGTCCAGTGGACAACTACAGGATATCTTTTGATGATTGCGATTATCATGGTTTCAAGCTCATACCTCAATGAGCGCTGGTCAGCGCGACAACTATTTTTGACCGCTGCGCTTTCGTTCATTGTTGGTTCCGTTGTCGCCGGCTTGGCGGTAAATTTTTGGGCTTTGCTTGCTGGTCGTCTAATTTCTTCAATCGGTGCAGGTCTGTCGATTCCATTAATGTTTAACCTGGTAGTCGAATTAATGCCGCAGGAAAAATGGGGCTTTTACATGGGCCTGACCGGACTCGTTATTATTCTTGCACCTTCGCTTGGACCAACGTTTGGCGGAATGGTGGTTTATTACTTTAGCTGGCCGCTAATCTTTTTTAGCGTGGGACTATTGGCCCTAATAATTCTAATTATGGGTTTCTTGACGATTGAACAGTACCATGAAAAAACGCACCCGCAATTTGACTGGGTAAGTTACGGCGTGCTTGCAGCCGCAATGGTGATTTTTAATCTCGGGTTTAACCGCGTCAGCAATGGGTTAAATGACTGGGGCTTTTGGATTAGCATGATAATGGTAGCAATACTAGTGACGGTCTTCATTAGATTAGGGCGTTCTAGCCAAAAAAAGCTAATTAACCTCAAAGTCTTTAAAAATAAACCGTTCATTTTTGCCATGATCTCGTATTTGCTACTGCAGTTTATTAACATTGGTACCAGCTTTGTGGTACCTAACTACGTTCAGATTGTTAATCATGCTAGTTCCCTTGCTGGCGGATTAGTATTGCTGCCGGGATGTGTTTTGAGTGGGGTTTTAAATCCTTGGTTTGGTCACATCTATGATAAAAAGGGTGCAAAATTGCCGTTGCTGACCGGAACAATTTTCTGTTTAACAGCATGCATACTGTTTGCTATTTTTAGCTTGCACATCCCTACTGTAATAGTTGGGTTTGTATACGGCATCATGATTATTGGCCGCCAACTGGCCTTCAACAACACGATGGCTGAGGCCTCTAAGCTCCAACCCGTGGAATTGCACACGGATGCAACCGCCATTTTTCAGACGGGTCAGCAGTATGCAGGTTCTATGGGCACAACCGTAACGGCTGCAATTATTTCAGCCTGGCAAAAGCACCCCGGCAATTATGTGTTGCATACTGCACAGGGTACAAGAGTAGCATATCTTTTTTTGAGTATCATCAGTGTGGTGATCTTGGTCAGTTACCTGAATTTATTTAGACTTGAAAAAAAGGCACGGAATAGTGAGTAGAGGTGTCAATAAATTACATAACACGCAATTTGCTTGCAATTCTTTCTTGCCTTCAAAAAAGTTTGCAAAAAATTTAGCAATGCTTACGAATGTAAACATTTTGCCATGACGGTTTTTATAATAATTATCTTTAATGCAATGCATCCTGCCTGATTAAATAACCAAAAAAGTACCCCATTTTGCCCCTAAAAACGGTATAATTTGGGTAATTGAAGGGAGTTTTACTACAATGATGTGTGACAACTTGTTTTTTAAGATTTTATGGGTAATTGTTTATGGCATAACCGCTTATTACACCTTTACCGGCAACATGATGATGGGAATGTACTGGATGGCAGGCGGCATGCTTGCTCAAGCTGTGGTCGACCTGGTTTACCACTTCATGCCCGGACATCATAAGAAATGCTAAAAAGAGCAGCTTCACGTGAAGCTGCTTTTTTAATGGTCGTTTTCAGCCAGGAAACTCTGGATTATTTTTTCACGGACAGTCAGAAAGATTTGGTTGTGGCCGGTCGGGTGAATGCGGTTGGTTAGGAGAATTAGGCCGGACTTCTTGACACGGTCAAAGAGAAGCAAGACGCCCGTGTAGCCGGTATGAAGAATAAGCGGGTAGTGGAACTCGGGGTCAAAGCGCAGATCCCAACCCCAGGACCGGGGCTTAACGCCGGCCGGATTTTTGTTGTCAAAGAGCCTGGTGACGACATCCTGACCGTAGGGCAGGATATGCTGGTTGAGGCCCAGATAGCCCCGCGCAATCTTAATCAGGTCTTCCATAGTTGAAAAAAGCCCCGCTGAACCGCAATCGCTGCCCAGCTGGCGCGCCTTCGGGTCGTGGGGGATGCCCTGGAGCACCCCGCCTGAGTTTGCCGTTGTGGGAACGCAGCGCGCTTTTTCAGGTGTGAAGGTCGTATCTTGGAGGCCCATCGGCGTGATGATCTCGGTTAAGCCGACGTCCTGAACGGGGCGGCCGTAGATGGCCTTGACCACCAGCCCCAGCAGGATAAAGTTGGTGTCGGCGTAGCGCATCCGGTGCTCGAATTCGTTTGTCACGGGCAGGTGAATGATGGCGTCAAGCAGCTCGTCGTGGTTCAGCTGGTCACGGTGGTCAATCCAGCCGCGGATGCCGGATGTGTGCGTGAGCAGGTGGAAGAGGCGCACGCGCTCGTCCTTAAAGTCGGGAATAAAATCGTGGACCGGTTCGGTAAAGTTGATCTTGCCCTCACCGTAAAGCTTGAGCAAAATGTTCTCAGTGATGAGCACCTTGGTCAAGCTGGCCAGGTCGTATTCGGCGAAGGGACTGAGCTGCGTGACCTCCGGGTAGCTGCTGGCGAAGCCGACGGTCGACGTGAAGACCTGCTCGCCCTTGATGAAAGTATAGTTGACGCCCGGAACGATGCGCTCGGAGACCATGGCCTCAATTAAATTTTGGGTATTTGAATAAGCAATCATGAATTTTTCCTTGGTAAAAAACTGTCTAGCTATATTATATCCGAATGGGACGTGCTTTGGCCCTTGAAGTGATTTTGCCGGCAAAAAAAAGCCCTGCTAGTCGTTTGCCCTGCGGGGCTGAAAATGGGCTTGAAATTTAGTTTTTAGGGAAAGCTGATGGGCTTACTTGCGTATCTTCTTGTTCATCTGCGCAACCGTTTTGCGGGCAAGAATCATGGAAACAGTCCAAGTAATTAAGTAAATAAAACAGTAGGTGATGGTAAAATCCGGGAGGAATTTAAGGCTTAAAGGCATCCAGCCCGCAATTATGGCTAACAGTGTATACGAGATGTAAGTAATGAAGAAGTGGGTAACGGTTTGCCTGGTAATGCTCCACCTTTCCTGGACAAAGCACACGCTGCTGCCGCCATAAAGCATGCCAATCAGCGCCCACAGGAACATGGAGGCAAGAAACGCTTGGACGGGGGTGGCAAACTGGCGGATGAACTGCTCGGTGGAGGGTTGAACGTGCTCTGAATGGCTGGCCAGACTATAAATAATTGCAATTGCCAATCCGATTGTGACACCGATTGGTGCACTCATAAGGGAACGGGTGATAATGTCCTTAAAATTTTTCATGATAAGTATTCCTTTCTGATTTCTTGCATGTAACGGCGCGAGGTGTAGGTCGTCTTGCCGCTTTGGAGGATGACCTGGTAGATGCCGTTGCGCGTCAGTGCAAATTCCTGAATGCAGCTGAAGTTGACGATTTCAGAACTAAAAATCTGCACGAACAGGTGGCTGGGCAATAGTTTTTTGAGCTCGTAGAGCCGCTTCTTGAGCCGGTAGGCGCCGTTTTTCGTCTCACAGACAACCTCTTTGCCTTGGGTATGAATTGAGACAATTTCATAATAAGCGATAATTTTCTTGCGCCCCTCGCGGTAACCGATTATGGTCTGCTTGTTTAAGAAGTAGTCCAGATTGTCCCGCAGGTTGGTGCTGCTCTCATCAATCTCCGGCGTGTTGACGGTGACGAAAAGCTCCTTGAGGCGGGCAAGCGCTTTTTGGTTTACTAGCATAAGCATAACTTCCTTTCTTTGAAACTAAGATAGCAGAGCGACCTTAGTTTGCCAATAAAATTTGGATAACTGGTCGTTTTGCGGTCCTAAATGGCAAAAGGCAATTTTTTTGCTAAGCAAGAGAAATTTACCGTTGCATTAAAAATGCAGGTTATGCTATAATAATTTTTGCTTAACCGGTTAGCGGAAAGCACACAGTAAAAATTAAAAAACCAGGGGAAAAAGCACTTGACATTATCTGCTCTTTCCGGCATAATAATTACTGTTGATTTTGCCCGTTGGTCAAATGGTTAAGACGCCACCCTCTCAAGGTGGAGTTACGAGTTCAATTCTCGTACGGGTGATTTTTAACACTGGGATATAGCCAAATGGTAAGGCACAGGTTTCTGGTTCCTGCATGTTTCGGTTCGAGCCCGGATATCCCAATTTTTGTGATTTGTCTTAGTTTCAACTAGCTTCAAGTGTTGATACTAAGGCATTTTTGTTTTCTGTGATTTTCTGAAACTAACTGAAATTAGCCCAATAGTTTACAACATTCGGTTACAACATTTTCGCAAGGATGAATCTATTCTCTTAAATAACCGTGCACTTATTATATAATTGTCTGAGCAAGCTCATATTTGCAATACTAGCTCGCTTAAACAGGCCTAGCTTGCCTTTGCGTTTTAGTTACAAGTGTTTATGGCATAAATAATTAAAATGTCGAGAGGACGAAGTATGACGCATCTGGTGGGGCATAACTTGGAAGCTGATGAAGTTTTATAAATTCTTAGAGCTACGGTCGATTATCCTAAGATATTCGGATTTCGGATGTAGTTAGTGCGGTGCCAGCATAGACTAAAATTAACCACTATAGCAGTCTAAGTGTTAACTATTACATTTAAATAAAACCTACAAGAGGGTGTTTTCATTCAAGAAAGCAGACAGAAAATTTCTAGGGAAGTGAGGCACAGATTAGCCTTTATTTCTTATATTCCCAAAGGAGGTTGAAGCATGAAAAAAGTTGTCGCGTATCCGGTTATTCTGCACCCTGAGGAAAGAGGCTATACCGTCGAAATTCCCGATATTGAAGGTGGTTGGACTCAGGGCGAAGACATGAAAGGCGCCTTGCTAATGGCTAAGGATTTAATTAGCCTGGCTCTTGAAGATCAAACAGAGTACCCATCAGCGTCTGATCTGGATTCCATTAAAAGCGGTAAAAATGATATTAAAACGGTTGTCAGTGTTGACATGGAAAAGTATCAGCACAAAATTCAAAAAGCCGAAACAAATGATAGCAAAAGGAGGTAATTAACATGTTAATAGATCCTAAGGGACTTAGGTATTGGCGTGACACAGATGATGAAACTTTCATCGACCCTAAAGCACCGCAATGGGCCAAAGATGAATTTAAAGAATATATGAAAAAATTGGAGCAGTATGGCAGACCTGATAAAGAGGGCAGAGCAACTTATTTTAAAGCAGCACGACCGGCTGCTTTTTTGTTTTGCTAGGGACATGGCTAAAAATTATAAGGGCACAAAAAGGCAAAAGATTGACTGCTTTATTGCTTTGCTTAGAGCACAGCGTAAAAATTTGGCACTACCGAATAAAGAATTGTTTTTATTAATAAAAAGCAGTACACTTATAACCACCGGTTAGTAACCGGTGGTTATATGAACGAAGGTGAAAATATGTCAACCGCAAAAGAAAAAATTATTGATGCCGCAAGAAAGCTGTTTTCGGAAAAAGGGGTAAAAGACACGTCCATACGCGATATCGCAAAAGAAGCTGGATACTCTCACACCATGATTTACTCTTATTTTGATAGCAAACAAGAACTATTTGCTTTGATAGCGATAGAACCGCTAAATATTCTTTATGATCAGTTTAGGGCAATTTACGACTTAGACGTAACGTATAAAGAAAAGTTAAGCTTGCTTTGCAACGAGTACATCCGCTTCGGGATTGAGCACCGCAGCATTTATCCGCTGATAAGCGTGTATGAGGGCGAAAGAATCGATCAAAACAAATTTAGCAATGAAGTAAACACCGTAAGAATGAAAAGCCTCAATATTTTAGAAGAAGTATTAGACCGAGTTTCGGAAAAAGGCCTTGCAAAAGAGGTTAAGACGAATTTGGACAGGGGAATTTTTTACCTCTTACACGGGGCTATCTCGACCTATGTTACGTCCTCTGAACCAAATGAGTCACTGATACCGCGGGTTCAAAAAATTGTTGATGATATTATTGATTACACGATTTTACGAGGAAGCGAAGTTAACGGCAGGGCTTAGTTCAACTGAGTTTAATTTTTAAATTAACAAGAGGAAAATTATGTCGCAATTTTTGATAGCAGTAAATACAATATTGAGGTTTTTGATCGAAGTATTTACAGTAATATTATTTGTTTCAATTGGATTTATGAAATTTAAATTTCCGGTGAATCTATTAGTTGGGCTGGTTTTGCCGGCCATAATTGCCGTCGTGTGGTCGATTTTCGTTGCGCCCATGTCCACTAGGAGGGCATCCGTAACCGTGCGCATACTGATTGAGCTCATTATCTTTGCAGCGGCAACCTTAATGATTGCGAATAGAGTATCGCCTAGGCCTGCAATTGTTTACGGGGTGATTGTTCTTGTAAATACCATTTTTACACACATGTATATTCCGGAAATATAAGATGACCTGAATTCTGGCTTTGCCGGTGTGCGGCATAAGCGTTATGACAATTAAAATGTCTTAGTTCCAATTAGTTGGAGCTAAGACATTTTTTGCTTTTTCAAATAAAGGGTCCGTTAAATTGGCCATGAGAAAAACCGCGGAATTGTCTTAACTCCGGGGCTTGTATTTTTCTAATCAGCTTACTTTAGAGATTTTTTGTTCTTACGCAGTTTCTTCAGCGCCCAATCGCAGTGACTTGAAGTAGCAGAGATGCAGTATGATCCGAGCGTATTGTTGCCTGTCCACTGGAAAACGTTCATCGTTGGTAAACGTGTCAAGCAGCGGCATAACTTGCTCATGACTTTTAGCCAGCAGGCCTTCAATTTCTTTAAGGCTAGTTGATTGGCGTTTTCCCATAGTTTATTGCTCATCTCACGGTAATTGCGCAAATTTATAGCCTTGTGGTAGAAAACTTTGCGCGCTTGGTTATTGTTAATCCGACTTAGCAGTAAATTCTGCCATTCGTATAAATGCACCAAAACGTCACGCACGTTACGATTGCGCAGCCAATGTGTCGCCTTTAATGAACTAGTATTTAAAGCGAAATTAGCACTACGGGTTTCTTCCGATAATTTTATTTATCGTCAACTTACAACAAGGGCTTTTGCAACAGATAATAACCTTGTGCCAATAAAGGGCAGAAACTGCAATCAATTATGTCCACCGAAAATAAACATCAGGCCGGCGCCAAAGCCGCGGTTTGCGAACTTGGGGTCGAGCATCTCGCGATAAATTTTCTTGCCGTTGGCCGATAGCTGCTGCCTGATTGCCAGCGGGTTCAGGCCAAACTTAAGGTCGCTCGCAATCCTGGGCAGGTACACCTTCTTTTCCAGCTGCTGTTTGGCATAAGCAAAAATTTCCCTTTCGGCGGGCGTGATTTGATCACCCTGCAGCATTTTCGTCAGTTCTTGCAGGAGGATGTCTTCCTTCTTTTCTCTTTTTCTCATTGCAATCACCTAATTTAATTTTAAATAGCTACATTATAAATGGTTTTTAATAAAAAGCAAGCGGAATTATTATTTTTTGCTAATATTGGTGCGAGCAACAATATCGCATAAGTAAAAGCTATTTTGGCTGTCTGATGGTTGACTCAAGACAAAAATTAAGCTTTAATGAAATATACTATAAAAAGTTGATTAAATATGCGCTTTAAAACTAATCTGGTTGGTTTGAAGCCAAAGAGGTAACGGGTGATAAGGTGAATAGGAAAGTGATTGAAGCCCACCAGCTCACGAAGGAGTACAAGGTGGTTGACCGTAAAAGCACGTTGGGCTCGGCGATCAAAACGCTTTTTAGCCCTAAGACGGTGACGGTCAGGGCGGTTGACCGGTTGAACGTCACCATTGATGAGGGTGAAGCCGTTGGTTTCATCGGTCAGAATGGTGCCGGCAAAACGACGACGATCAAGATGCTCACGGGCACGCTGTTTCCGACGTCGGGCTACAGTCGGGTCACTGGTTTTGATCCGGTTAAAAGGCAGAAGGACTTCAAGCGGTCAATTTCCGTTGTGATGGGGAACCGCTCGCAGTTGTTTAGCGACCTGACGCCCCGCGACTACCTGGACTTCCTGCAGGCGGTTTATGACCGGGATGCAGCTGAATTCACCGCGACGGTTGACCAGGTTGCATGGGTGCTCAAAGTTGAGGACAAGCTGGACCTGCAGACTCGCAAGCTTTCCTTGGGGGAACGGATGAAGATCGAGTTCCTGGCTGCGGTATCCATCAGGCCCAAAGTGCTTTTCCTGGATGAACCGACGATTGGCTTAGACGTTCTTGCCAAGCGGGACATCCGGCAATTCTTGACAAGGCTGAACAAGGAATCCGGCCTCACGATATTTTTGACCTCCCATGACATGGAGGACATCGCGGCCATCTGTGACCGACTGATAATTGTTAACCGGGGCAAGCTTATCTGGGACGGCCAGACGGCGGACCTGATCGAAAAATTTCAGCAGAACAAGTACATTACCTTTAATAAGACGGCCGACTTTCGAGCGTCTCGTTTGGGTGCCACCGTTGTCAGCCAGGACGAAGTCAGGGTCACCATCAAGGTTCCGGCCAATCGGGTTGACCAAAAGCTAGGCGAGCTGACCGAACTTAAGCAGGGGACGGACTACCGCATTCAGGACCTCAAGCTTGATGACATCATCTACGAGTTGTTTTCAGGAAGGCAGCGGTAGCCATGCGTGCTTATTTTGCAATTATGAAGACGGCGCTGAAATCGATTGTCAATAATAAAAGCAGCGTGGTCATCCTGCTGCTGCAGTCGCTCGTGCCAATTGTCGTGATGGGCTACCTGTGGTCAAGCATCCTGGCACCCGGGCAAACAATTGGTGGGTTGACGCGAAACCAAATGATTGTTTACTACTGCGGCGTCAACTTCATCAACTTTTTCGTGTGGTATGCGATCGACTGGGACCTGAACAACGACATCCACTCGGGTGAATTATCCAATATTTTGCACCGACCGGTTTCAATTCAGACGTATTACTTCTGCCGCATGCTGGGCGACCGTGTAGCCAATTTCCTCCTGCTGGCACCGCTGCTCTTAATCGACCTAGGCTGCCTGCTAACGCACAACGCCATGGACATTTCCCTTGCAGCGGTCGCTAAGTTCGTGGTCAACATAATTTTGACGGCAGTTTTATGGTTTCTTTTTTCCTATCTTGTGGGCAGCCTGGCGTACTGGTTCGAAAACCTCTTTTTCGTCTTGCTGGTCAAGGAAGTGGTCGTTTCGCTGCTTGCTGGCTATTATTTTCCCTTGTCAATCTTGCCGGCGGCTTGGCGCAGGGTGCTAGGGTGGCTGCCGTTTCAATATTTTGGCGATTTTCCGGTTACTTCGCTAATCAAAGGCAGCACAACCGCCTTTTGGCTGCAGAACATCCTGCTTGAACTGGTTTGGCTGGTTATTTTCTATTTATTGGTGCTGGTGGTTAACCGCCGTGGGCTGCGCCGGTATTCGGATGTGCAGGGGTGAAGTTTAGCATGAAGCAAAATTTGTTGATGATTAAGTCACTGGTTAAGGTCTCATTTCTAAAGACGATGTCATACCGCCTGGACGTCCTGTTTGGACTGCTCTCGTCAGCCATCTGGCTGGGCGTGCCGATTATTTTTTTCAAGGTGCTCTACCTAAACGTCGACCAAATCGCGGGCTGGACGTTCAGGGCAACGCTGTTATTGGTTGGCGTTTATACCCTAATTGACGGCATCATGATGGCCTTCCTGGTCAGCTCGATGCCCAGCTTGGAACAAGATATTCGCGAGGGGACGCTTGACAACATTCTGCTTAAGCCGATTAACCCGCAGCTTTATTATTTTTTTCATTCGATTGATTTTACCCAGTTTTTAAATGCGCTGCTGGGCCTAGCTGTGATTATTTATGCTTCACGGGGGTACAGTTTTTCGCTTGCGCAAATTGGCCTCTTTGTTATTTCGTGCCTGGCTGGCGGCACCCTGTACTACTCACTCTGGTTTTTATGGACCATCTCGGCCTTTTGGTTTCCGACTAACTTTGGCCGCTCCGACCTCTTCCTCAGCATGGTTCAGATTGGCCGCTACCCCGCCAGCATTTTCCGGGGTGCCGGCAGCATCCTGTTTAATTTTTTGCTGCCCTTTGGGATGGTGGCAACACCGGCAAGCGTCGTTCTACTAGAGCACAACACGAGCGTTCTGCTGGTGCAGCTCCTGGTGGCGGCTGTTTTCGTGCTGCTGGACGTTGTCTTCTGGAAGTTGGGCGTTAGGAAGTACGATGGTGCAGGTCGCTAGCGCGCATAATTTAAAATTGAGTGCAAAAAACGCACAAGTCATTTTGACAACTTGTGCGTTTTTGGTTTCTACATTCCTGCTTGAATAATGTTCTTTTCGGCCATTGCCTTGCGCAAAGCGAGCATGGCGGTGTAGGTCGATAAAATATAGACCTTCCTCGTGGGCAGCTCTGCCACCTGGGCAATAACCTGGTCGTAGTCGCTGCATGAAGACATTTGCCCCGGATCAAAGCCCGCAACTTCCAGCCGAAAGCCCATGTCGTGTTTACGTTCGCCGCCGACCACAACCTTCTTGATTTGATCATGGTTCAACGCTTCGAATTGCCCGTCCCAGATCCAGGACGTATCGATGCCGTCCGCGTGGTTGGCGTTGAGCAAGGTAACGAGAGAATAGTCCTCCCGCTCAGTGCCCAGCATGTGCAAGACTTCGTCTAAGCCGACCGGGTTTTTAACCAAAATCAAGTTGATTTCTTTTCCGCCATAGTTAATCAATTCCTGCCGGCCAAAGACGCGCTTGTTCTTGGCGAATGCACGGGCAACCTCATCATCGCTCAAGCCGAAGTGGCGGGCAACTGCATAAGCGGTCAGCGCGTTATAGATGTTGTAGGTGCCGCCAATGTTGATGCGGTAGGTTCTGGAGCCCATTTGAAATTCCAGCTGATTGGGCGTCTCACGGATAATCTGGTTGACGGAATATGACAAGTGGGGGCGCTGGTAGCCACAGTTGGGACAGAAAAAATCGCCCAGGTTGGCATAGATTCGCTCGTGGTAGTGCAAGATATGATTGCAGCGCGGGCAGAGCACGCCGTCCGTGTTGACGGGTGCCACGCCGTCGTTTTCGGGGCGGTCGTCTGGCAAGGTGAAGCCGTAAAAAAGCTTGGGGTTAGGCAAGTTGATTGAGGAAAAGATGCTGGCGTCGCCGTTGGCAATAACGGTTGCCTTAGGTGCAAGCTTGATGCCGTCGACAATCTTTTCGTACGTGGTGTAGATCTCGCCGTAGCGGTCCATCTGGTCGCGGAAGATGTTGGTCAAGACAAAGCAGCTGGGGTGGAGCAGCTGGGTGACCATCTTCACGTTGGCCTCATCAACTTCTAAAACAGCGATATGCCGCTTGGCCGTGCCGTTTTTATGCGCCAAAAAGGCCGTGACAATGCCCTGCTGCATGTTGGAACCGGATGGGTTGGTCAGCACGTCGCCGTACTTTTCGCGCAGTGCTTCGACAATCAGGGCCGTGGTCATGGTCTTGCCGTTGGTTCCCGTAACGATCACGGTTTCGTAGTCGGCAGCCAGGAAAGACAAGATTTCCGGGTCAATTTTCATTGCCAGTTTGCCCGGAAAACTGGTCCCGCCCTTGAGGACGTTATGAAGGAAGCGGTAGCTTGCTTTTCCGGCAAAATTGGCGATTCTAGATTTTAGGTTCATATTTTTCCCTCGCTTTAAAATCACTAACAACTATAGCATAGCCGGCAAACGAAAACGAGTTTTTGATGACGATTTAACTGCACAGATTTTGATTTTCATCTATACTAGATAAGTTAGGTGAATTTATTTAAAATAAAGGAGCAAAAATGGCACAGTTATTTTTTCATTATGGTGCGATGAATAGCGGCAAAACCATTGAAATTTTAAAGGTAGCGCATAACTACGAGGCCCAGGGCCGCAAGTTTGCCCTCATGACGAGCAGCGTTGACGACCGCAGCGGCGTCGGCACCGTTGCTTCCCGGATTGGCCTGCAGCGCAAGGCCGTGCCGATTGAGCAAGATATGGACATTTTCGCTTACATCAAGGAGCTCAACGCCCAGGACCAGGCGCGCGGCGCGGGCCCGATTGCATGCGTATTAATCGATGAGGCCCAATTTTTGGCGCGGCACCACGTCATTGAGTGCGCTAAAATTGTTGATGAGCTGAAAATTCCGGTGATGGCGTTCGGTCTCAAGAATGATTTTCAGAACAACTTGTTTGAGGGCAGCAAGAACTTGCTGATTTTTGCCGATAAAATATATGAAATCAAAACAATCTGCCATTATTGCGGGCGCAAGGCCACGATGAACCTGCGGGTTCATAACGGCAAGCCCGTATATGAAGGTGAACAGGTTCAAATTGGCGGCAACGAGAGTTATTACCCGGTCTGCCGTTTTCATTATTTTCACCCGAACCAAGCACGATAGAAGGGAACAAAAACAAAATGGATAAAATTATGGCACAACTTGAGGGTCTAGTGGCTCACTACGATGAACTGCAGGAAATGATGGCTGACCCGGAAGTTATTAATGACACCAAGCGCTACATGGAGATTTCCAAGGAGGAAGCGGACCTGCGCGAGGTGGTCGAAAAGTACCGTAAGTACAAGGCCGATAAAAGGGAAATTGCGGATAACAAGGAAATGATGGCGGGCGAAGATGATACTGATCTCGTCAACATGGCAAAAGAGGAAAATAATGAACTAGAGCACGAGATTGTGGACCTGGAAGATGAGATCAAGATTCTGATGTTGCCCAAGGATCCCAACGATGACAAGGACATTATCATGGAAATCCGGGGTGCAGCGGGCGGCGACGAAGCTTCGCTGTTTGCCGGTGATCTGCTTAGAATGTACGAAAAATACGCTGAGCGGCAAAACTGGCAGGTGTCGGTGATTGACAGCGAACCGACTGAAGTCGGAGGCTACAAGCGGGTCGCCGTCATGATCACGGGCAGCAAGGTTTATTCCAAGCTGAAGTACGAAAACGGCGCGCACCGCGTGCAGCGCGTGCCGGTAACCGAGTCACAGGGACGCGTGCACACGTCAACCGCAACGGTGGCAGTAATGCCCGAGTACGAACAGGTTGACCTTGAACTCGATCCCAAGGATATTAGGGTCGACGTGTACCGGTCAAGCGGTGCCGGCGGGCAGCACATCAACAAGACGTCCAGTGCGGTGCGCATGACCCACCTACCGACTGGCATTGTGGTTGCCATGCAGGATCAGCGCAGCCAGCAGCAGAACCGGGAAAAGGCAATGCAAATCTTGACGTCGCGGGTCTACGATTATTATGAAAGCCAGAACCGGGACAAGTATGACGCAAAGCGCAAAAATGCGGTGGGGACTGGTGACCGCTCCGAGCGGATCAGGACTTATAACTACCCCCAGAACCGGGTAACTGATCACCGTATCGGCCTGACACTCAACAAGCTCGACCGCGTGATGAACGGGGAATTGGATGAGGTCATTGACGCGCTGATCGTATACTTCCAGACCAAACAGTTAGAGGAGTTGGCGGGACAAAATGACTAAGATTGCTAATTTAAGGGACTTAACTATTTGGGCAGCTGACTACGCACCGGCTGCGCGTCCCGAAGATATTGCTTTCCTGCTGTCCGAACGACTGCAGCTTACCCCGAGCGAGTTCCAGCTCAAACAAGATTTGAAGCTGTCACCAGAAGAGATCAAAACGGCGCAAAAAGATATCCGGCAGCTCGCTAAGGGGACTTCGCCGCAATACATTCTGGGCTACTCCTGGTTCTTGGGCTACAAAATCATGGTTCAGCGCGGCGTTTTGATCCCGCGTTTTGAAACCGAGGAACTGGTTGACTGGACACTCGCCCACCTCAAAACAGGCGACAAGGTGCTGGATCTTGGTACCGGGTCAGGCTGCATCACGGTGGCCTTGGCAAAAGAAGCCGCTAAGAGGGGAATTGGCAGCCTTGATTTGTATGCTTCGGATATCACCGATGCTGCCTTGAGGACCAGTGAAGAAAACTTTTTAACCTATAATATTGATGTGACCGTGCGCAAGGCCAACGTGCTGATCGGTCTTGAAAAATTTGACAAGATCGTTTCTAATCCACCGTATATTAAGGAAACGGAAAAAGAATTAATGGACCAAAATGTTTTGCAGAACGAACCTAAAGAAGCATTGTTTGGTGGTCAGGATGGTCTGGGTTTCTATCACAAGTTCGTCAAACAGGTGCACGAACACCTAAATCCTGGCGGCGAGTTCTTTTTAGAATATGGATTTAGCGAAAAAGAGCAGCTGCAGGAGCTGTTTGCAGCGCAGCTGCCCGACTTTACGGTTGAGTTTAGAAATGATTTAGCCGGCAAACCACGCATGGTAAGGGGGAAGTGGAATAAGTAATGGAAACAAGAATCTATACGCGTGAGCAAATAGGCGATGCAGTCAGGTTATTGGCCGCCGGTGAGCTGGTTGCGTTTCCCACCGAAACGGTATACGGGCTTGGTGCGCT
This sequence comes from Lactobacillus sp. XV13L, assembly GCF_059900875.1. NCBI lineage: Bacteria > Bacillati > Bacillota > Bacilli > Lactobacillales > Lactobacillaceae > Lactobacillus > Lactobacillus sp. XV13L. The sequence goes on from NZ_JBWXGD010000004.1 coordinate 98,225, forward strand.
GGCAACTAGCGAAGAGGCCGTCAAAAACGTATATGCGGCTAAGGGGCGACCGAGTGATAACCCGTTGATTGTGACCGTTGCTGATGAAGCGATGGCGGCACGGTATGCACAGGCAATTCCTGACCGTGCGCAAAAACTAATCAAGCATTTTTGGCCGGGTCCGTTGACTATTTTATTGTACGTGAAGACCGGGAGCCTGCCCCCAGCCGTCACGGGTGGACTGGACACCGTGGCCTTTCGCTGCCCTAAGGATAAGCTAACGCATGAGTTGATTGCCCGCCTCGGCTACCCGATTGTTGGTCCGTCAGCCAACACATCGACCAAGCCCAGCCCAACAACGGCCCAGCACGTCTACCATGACCTGAAGGGCAAGATTGCGGGAATAATCGATGGCGGTGAGGCCCAGGTTGGACTTGAATCGACGATCATCGATTTGTCAGTTGAAACGCCGGTCGTTTTACGGCCGGGTGCAATTACCCCCCAGCAGCTCAGCGAGGTTCTGGACGAAGAGGTCCTGCTCAACAGTGGCAAGGTGGCCGACAAGGATATCCCCAAGGCACCCGGAATGAAGTACAGGCACTACGCGCCCAGTAGCCCGGTGACTGTCGTCGATGATGCCCGCGACTTTGCCCAGATCGACTTCGATAACGAGACGGGCGTAGCTGCGCTGGGGACAGAATTGGCTGCACTGGACCTGCCCGATTGTAACAAGTTTGATTTAGGCAAAAGCCTCGCGGATGCGGATCATAACCTCTTTGCTGGGCTGCGCTACTTCGATGACAGACCGGACATTAAGCAAATTTTTGTCCAGGGCTTTCACGGCAGCGAGGAGACGCTGGCCTACATGAACCGCCTCAACAAGGCGGCAGCGGGGCACCATTTTACCGCAAAATAAAAAATTGCTTGCAAAGGACTTTAAACCCTTTGCTTTTTTGATTAGAATAGCACTAAGCACATTTGTATTAGGAGGAAGATAATGGGCAAATTTACGGTATTGAATCACCCGTTGATTCAACACAAGTTAACGATCATCAGACGCAAGGAAACAAGCTCGAACGAGTTTAGGCGGATTGTTGGAGAAATCGGTGGGCTCATGACCTACGAGATTACCAGGGACCTCCCGCTGCAGGACGTTGAGATTGAGACGCCGATCGGCAAGACCACCCAGAAGGAAATCGCGGGCAAGAAAATGACCATTGTGCCTATTCTGCGCGCTGGCATTGGGATGCTCAACGGCGTAATGGAAATGATTCCATCGGCCAAGGTCGGCGTGATTGGGATGTACCGCGATGAGGAGACGCTGCAGCCGCACGAGTACTTCTGCAAGATGCCTAAGGACGTGGCGGAGCGCAATTGCTTGATCGTTGACCCGATGCTTGCTACCGGGGGCTCAGCCAATATGACGATCAGCGCTCTGAAAAAGCGCGGCGTCAAGAACATCCAGCTGGCCGTCTTGGTTGCCGCACCGGAAGGCGTTAAAGCGGTGCAAAAGGAGAATCCCGATGTGGACATTTTTGCGGCGGCAGAAGACGATGAATTGCTGCCCAACGGCTACATTGTCCCCGGCCTGGGCGACGCTGGCGACCGTTTATTTGGCACTAAATAAGTCCGTGAGAAAATTAATTGCAGAATTCGCTTACAATCTTACACAAAATTATTGAAAGGTGTTAACATTGTATGAGTGTTCGATAATTGGGCACAAGAAGGGAGGTCACGGAGTATTGGAGAAACCATTTGTTTTTAAATTTTTAGGTTTAAATTTTGATCTTGCCGGGGTCATCGGCTCAACATTGATGGCAGCTGCTGTGTTATTCATCTGCATTTGGCTATCACGCACGGTTGAAATGAAACCGAACAAGAAGCAAAACGTATTGGAATACCTGCTCGACTTCACTGACGGTATTGTCAAAGACAACGTCGCAGATGTCGATGCACGGAAGCACCTTTCGCTTTACGCGTTTGTTCTCTTTCTTTTCATCTGGTTTATGAACCAACTGGGCTTGTTTTTGGAAGTCAAGGTCGGCGACTTTATGGTTATTAAGTCGCCAACAGCTGACCCAGTAACGACAATGTCGTTTGCAATGATGACCTTGCTTCTATCATTCACGTTTGGAATGCAAAAATTTGGCACTGGTGGTTATTGGCGCAATTATGCTGAGCCAGTCAGCTTCTTATTTCCCATCAATATGATTGAGGAAGTAACCAACTTTCTGACGCTGTCTTTGCGTTTATATGGTAATATCTATGCGGGTGAAGTTTTGTTGACATTAATTGGGAATAGCTTTGCACCTAGTTTCGGCGTTCCAACACTGATTCTGGCTGCGCCGCTTGCCATGATCTGGCAAGGTTTCTCTGTCTTCATTGGCTCTATCCAGGCATATGTTTTCGTAACTTTATCGATGGTTTACATTGGTAAAAAGGTTACAAAAGAATAATTTTTTTGGAGGTTTAAATATGTCACAGGCTTTTAAGTATCTTTCTGCAGCACTCGTTGCTGGTATTGCAGCGCTCGCTGCTTCTTGGGGTAATGGTAAGGTTATCACTAAGACGGTCGAAAGCATGGCTCGTCAACCGGAAAGTGCTGGTAATTTAAGATCAACCATGTTTATCGGCGTTGGTCTGATTGAAGCTGTCCCGATTTTGGCGATTGTCGTTGCTTTCCTGATTCTCTTCTTAAAATAATTTGCTAAGAAGTATTGTTAAAAAGAGAGAAGGGCAGTAAATGACATTTCAAACTTTATTTGCAGCCTCGTCCAATCATATATATCTTGGAAATACCCTCTGGTATTTGATTGTTTTTGCAATTTTGCTTCTCTTGATTAAGCATTATGCCTGGGGACCAGTCTCCGACATGATGGAAAAAAGACGGCAAAAAGTAATCAATGACTTAGATTCGGCTGCGGATAACCGCAAAAAAGCCGAGGTTTTGGCTAATGAACGCGAAGCGGCCTTGAAAAATTCACGGCAAGAAGCAGTGCAAATTCTCTCTGGTGCCAAGGCTAACGCCCAAAAGACGAGCGACCAGATTGTGGCCCAGGCCAACACGAGTGCCGCTGAAATTCATGAAAAGGCTAAGGCGGAGGCTGCACAAGCAAAGGCTGATGCGTTAAACGAAGCCCGTGCACAGGTAGCCGATATTTCGGTAACAATTGCGGAAAAGGTAATTGCACGGAATTTATCTGCTGATGACCAAAAAGATTTGGTTGATCAATTTATTAAGGGGCTGAACAAGTAATGGCCTTAAGTAAAGAAGAAATTGCTGCACGTTACGGTACTGCGCTGTTTGATTATGCACAGGACATGAAGGCTTTAGATGCTGTTCATGCGGATCTGGGGGAATTGGGCAAGGCTCTTGCTGAATACCCGCAGATCCTCAAAGTTTTTAGTGATCCGATTCTTGACAGTAATGAAAAGAAAGCGTCCCTGTCCGCTATTGAACGGGGACTGATTAAGGAAGTTCAAACCTTTTTGAACCTGCTTTTGGACTATAACCATTTTGGGGAACTGCCTGGCATTATTGATCACTTTAATTATTTATATAATAAGAATAAAAAAATCATGGTAGGGACCGCAATTACTTCGATCAAACTTGATGAATCACAATTGTCTGCCCTAAGTGCAAGTTATGCGCAGAAGTACGGGCTAAGTGCTGTCAACCTTGTGAATAAGGTTGACAAGAGCATTATCGGCGGCGTGATTTTACGGGTAGGCGATTGGGTAATCGACGGCTCCGTTAAAAACAAGCTAAAAAAGATTCGTGCGCAATTAATTAGTAAAGATTAAAAGAGGTGAAACCATTGAGCATAAAAGCAGAAGAGATTAGCTCTTTGATCAAGCAGCAGCTTGAACACTATGATGACAAGCTCGACATTAATGAAGTCGGGGTTGTGACTTACATAGGTGATGGTATCGCCCGGGCTCACGGATTGAACAATGTTTTGGCTAATGAACTATTGGAATTTGACAATGGTTCTTATGGTATTGCTCAAAACCTTGAATCAAATGATGTTGGTATCATTATTCTGGGCAATTTTGATGATATTCGTGAAGGTGACCAAGTCAAGCGTACTGGTCAGATTATGCGGGTGCCAGTTGGTGACGAGTTAATCGGCCGGGTTGTTAATCCTTTGGGTCAACCCGTTGATGGTTTGGGCGAAATTAAGACAAGCAAAACGCGTCCAATTGAGGATAATGCGCCAGGCGTAATGGAACGCCAGTCCGTTAACCAGCCCCTGCAAACGGGAATCAAGGCGATCGATGCGCTGGTTCCAATCGGTCGTGGTCAGCGTGAGCTGATCATTGGTGACCGTAAAACAGGCAAGACCAGTCTGGCAATTGATACCATCTTGAACCAAAAGGGACAAGACGTAATTTGTATTTATGTCTTCATTGGACAAAAGGAATCAACGGTTAGGACGCAGGTAGAGACGCTGAAGCGCTTCGGCGCAATGGACTATACCATCGTCGTTGAGGCGGGACCAAGCGAACCGGCCCCGATGCTGTATATTGCACCGTATGCGGGTACCGCAATGGGTGAGGAGTTCATGTACAATGGCAAGGATGTGTTGGTGATCTTCGATGACCTATCCAAACAGGCCGTGGCTTACCGTGAACTTTCCTTGCTTCTTCGTCGTCCGCCTGGTCGTGAAGCGTATCCCGGCGACGTCTTCTACCTGCACTCACGCTTGTTAGAGCGTAGTGCGAAGTTGAGCGACAAGCTGGGTGGCGGTTCGATGACGGCTTTGCCGTTTATTCAAACCGAGGCCGGGGATATTTCGGCTTACATCCCAACGAACGTGATTTCAATCACGGATGGCCAAATTTTCCTGCAGAGCGATCTGTTCTTTGCCGGGACACGGCCGGCAATCGACGCGGGCAACTCCGTTTCTCGTGTTGGTGGTAGTGCCCAGATCAAGGCAATGAAGAAGGTTGCCGGTACCTTGCGTACTGACCTCGCCGCCTTCCATGAACTGGAGAGTTTTGCGCAGTTCGGCAGTGATTTGGACCAAGCAACACAGGCTAAATTGAACCGGGGTCGCAGGGTTGTCGAAGTTTTGAAGCAGCCTTTGCACGATCCCATTCCGGTTGAAAAACAGGTTATTATTTTATATGCCCTGACTCACGGCTATTTGGATGCTGTTCCGGTTGAAGATATTGCACGCTTTGAAAAGGAACTGTACGATAACTTTGATAATGCTCATGCGGACCTTTTGGAGCATATCCAAAAGACGGGCGAGCTGCCTGATGAAAAAGAGTTACAAGCTGCAATTGCGCAATTTGCAGATAGTTTTTCACCAAGTAATAATTAGGAGGTAGTTTATGCCTGCATCGTTACTTGAGTTGAAGAAAAAAATTGCTTCGGTTAAGCAGACTGGCAAGATCACGGAAGCCATGCGGATGGTTTCCGCGTCAAAATTAAATCAAACGGAAAAACGCGACAAGGGCTACACGGTTTATAATGAGCACGTGCGCAAGACCCTCTCGCGTCTGATGAGTGCTGAGGTTGTCAACCACCTGCATAAGGAAAATGTTAAAGTTGACGAGGAGAGCATCGGCAAGCTCGATTACGAAAACGTATTTGGCTTGGGCATTGTTTCCGATATGGTGCAGGCACGCAAGGAAATCAAGTCAACTGGTTACCTGGTTGTCACCGGTGACCGGGGCCTGGTCGGTTCCTACAACAGTGCCGTCATCAAAAACATGATGGGCCTGGTTGAGGATTCAAGAGCGCAGCACAAAGACATCAAAATTTTGGCGGTCGGGTCTGTCGGCGCAGACTTTTTCAAGAAAAATCGCCTTAACGTGGTTTATGAAAATGATGCAATCAGCGATGTTCCCACTTTTGATGAGGTTTTGCCCATTGTTTCAACGGCAATTAAGATGTATCTGAATGGCGTATACGATGAACTGTATGTTTGTTATACGCACCACGTCAACTCGCTCTCATCTGCGTTTAGGGTTGAAAAGATGCTGCCAATTGTCGGGATTGACATTGGCGTCAAAGAAGCCGAAGCCCACAAAGATTTAGAATATGACATTGAACCGGATGTTAACGCCGTTTTAACCACTCTGGTGCCGCAGTATGCCCGTTCGGCAATCTATGGTGCAATCCTAGACGCCAAGACCGCTGAACATGCAAGTTCGATGACGGCAATGCAGAGTGCGACGGACAACGTTAATGATTTGGTTTCTAGTCTTACTACGAAGTTAAACCGTGCAAGACAAGCAGAAATCACTACTGAAATCACTGAAATTGTCAGTGGTGCAAATGCTTTGAAATGATTAAAGAAAAGGAGGTAGATATTTTGAGTGAAGGTGAAGTTGTTCAAGTAATCGGCCCCGTGGTCGATGTGAAATTCCCGCTTGATAAAAGCCTACCTGATATTAGTAATGCTTTGCGTGTAATTAAGTCAGAGGATGAGGCTGTCGTCCTTGAAGTCACGCTTGAACTTGGTGATGGTGTCCTAAGGACAATCGCCATGGAATCTACCAATGGTCTGATGCGCGGAATGAAGGTCCAGGATACTGGCGGACCAATTTCAGTACCCGTTGGCAACGATACCCTTGGACGTGTTTTTAACGTTCTGGGCAACACAATTGATAACGGTCCCAAGTTTGATCAGGATCATGCCCGCGAAAGCATTCATAAGGAAGCACCTAAATATGACGAACTGACCACGAGTCAGGAAATACTTGAAACGGGGATCAAGGTTATCGACCTGCTTGAGCCCTACGTTCGGGGCGGCAAGGTTGGTCTGTTCGGTGGTGCCGGAGTCGGCAAAACCACGATCATCCAGGAATTGATTCACAACATTGCCCAGGAACACGGCGGCATCTCTGTTTTTACCGGTGTTGGTGAAAGAACGCGTGAGGGTAACGACCTGTACTTTGAAATGAAGGCTTCAGGCGTCTTGAGCAAGACCGCCATGGTCTTCGGACAGATGAATGAGCCGCCTGGTGCCAGAATGCGGGTTGCGTTGACCGGCTTGACGCTAGCGGAGTACTTCCGTGACGTTGAGGGCCAGGACGTGTTGCTCTTCATTGATAATATTTTCCGGTTCACGCAGGCGGGATCAGAAGTTTCCGCGCTGCTTGGCCGGATGCCAAGTGCCGTTGGTTACCAGCCCACGCTGGCAACGGAAATGGGTCAACTGCAGGAACGGATTACTTCGACCAAGAAGGGTTCGATTACTTCAATTCAGGCCGTTTACGTGCCCGCCGATGACTATACTGACCCGGCACCAGCCACAACCTTTGCCCACCTTGATGCTACGACCAACCTGGAGCGTAGCCTGGTGGAACAGGGAATCTATCCGGCGGTTGACCCGCTCCAGTCGACGTCTAGCGCGCTGGACCCAGAAGTCGTTGGCAGCGAGCACTACCAAGTCGCTACGCAGGTGCAGCATGTCCTGCAGCGTTACCATGAGTTGCAGGATATTATTTCTGTGCTGGGCATGGATGAATTATCCGATGAAGAGAAGGTTATTGTTAGCCGTGCTCGTAAGATTCAGTTCTTCTTATCGCAGAACTTCTTTGTTGCTGAGCAGTTTACTGGCGTTCCTGGTTCATATGTTCCAATCAAGGAAACCATTAAGGGCTTTAAGATGATTCTAGAGGGTCACCTTGATGACCTGCCAGAAGATGCTTTCCGGAGTGTTGGTCCAATTGAAGACGTCTTGAAGAAGGCGCAAGAGATGGGTGTAACCGCTAGTGATCCGGAAGCTCAAGCATTGTTGGAAAAGTAGGGTGATGTCAAATGGCAGAACCAGAAAAACTTTTTAAGGTCAATGTGGTAACTCCAGACGGTTTGGTTTTTTCCCACCGCTGCAGCTTGGTTGAGATGCGGGCGATTGATGGTCAGCGTTCGGTGATGTATAATCACTTGCCAATCTTAACGCCGCTCGCAATTGGTGAGATTAGGGTCAAGCGTGGCCGCGAGGCAAACAATGTGGTGAATCACATTGCCGTCAGCGGCGGCTACTTCGAATTTTCTGACAACGTTGCCACGGTTATTGCTGATAGTGCTGAACAATCGAGCAATATCGACGTTTCGCGGGCCGAAGCCGCCAGAAGGCGCGCGCAAAAGGCCATGGAAGAGGCCAAGGCCTCACATGACGAGCGTTCCTTAGAGCGGGCTCAGGTTGCATTAAGAAGAGCCGTCAACAGGATCAGTGTTTATAATTCAAGTAATTAAGTCGAGCTTAAACGGATGCACATAAGTGTGTCCGTTTTTGGTTAACAGTAAAAAAGAAAAGCGAGAGATAAAATGTTTCAACTCGGTGTTCATGCTCTAATCAGTATTGTGATCTACCTGATTACGATTGGCCTGTCGTTTCAGATAATGAAAAGCGTGCAGGTCGAAAAGATTATTCGCAAGAATAGGACGTTTGAGGCCCAGCTGCTGCTGATTTTTACGGCCATTGCCCTGGGCTACCTGGTCGGCAATTTCTTCATCGCCCTAATCGATATGTCCCTGCAACTGAGCAATTTCTTTTAAAACTTGGTAAAGTGGGCGAAATGGGCGGCAAACCAGAGACCCTTTATGGTAAAATATACAATGAATATTTATGGAGGATTATCGTGGCACGAGATATAGGAATTGATCTAGGAACAGCAAATGTGCTCATCAACGTCTCTGGAAAAGGGATTGTGCTGAATGAACCGTCAGTAGTTGCTGTTAACACTAGCACAAACAAAGTAGTAGCAGTTGGCACCGAAGCATATAGGATGGTTGGGCGCACGCCCGGCAATATCCGCGTAATTCGTCCCCTGAAGAATGGCGTCATTGCCGATTTTGATATCACCGAGGCGATGCTGTCGTACTTTATCCAGAAGTTAAACGTCAAGGGGCTCATGTCGAAACCCAATATCCTGATATGTGCACCGACCGGCGTTACGTCAATCGAGCAGAAAGCCATCATCCAGGCCGCCGAAAAATCTGGCGGCGGCAAGGTCTACCTGGACTTTGAGCCCAAGGTTGCGGCTGTTGGTGCGGGTCTTGATATTTTTAAGCCGCAGGGCAACATCGTGATTGACATTGGTGGCGGCACCACTGATATTGCAGTCTTGTCCATGGGCGAAATTGTGACCAGTCAGTCGCTGCGCTACGCCGGCGACCACATGAACCAGGCAGTCGTGTCTTACATCAAAAACAAGCACAACCTGCTGATTGGCTCACGGACGGCCGAACAGATCAAGATTGAAATCGGCAGCGCATTTGAACCGGATGAGGAGCAAACGATTACGGTCCGGGGACGCGACATGGTTGACGGCTTGCCCAAGCAGGTAACAGTCTCGGCGTCTGAGATTCAGGAGGCGCTGCACGATGGGCTGATGACGATCATTGCTTCAACCAAGGAAGTACTGGAAAAAACGCCACCCGAATTGTCCGCAGACATTATTGACCGGGGCATTATGCTGACCGGTGGGGGCGCACTGCTTAAGAATATCGACAAGCTGATTTCTTACTACCTGAAGGTGCCGGTTTTAACGGCCGACCAGCCGCTTGAAGCCGTAGCACTTGGTACGGGCATATTGCTCAACAACATCGAGAAACATCAGGTTCACTAATTACCAGGAGATTGCTTTGCGTAAAATTTTGATTTTTTTAGTTAGAATTTATCAGCGGTTCATTTCCCCGGCCCTGCCCAAGAGCTGCCGGTACTATCCGACGTGCTCGGCTTACATGGTTGATGCGTTGACCAGGTTTGGCCCGGTCAAGGGGCTCGTTATGGGCATATGCCGGATTTTGCGCTGCAATCCTTTTGTGCGCGGCGGTGTTGACCCTGTGCCTGATAAATTTACTATTTTCCGTAATCCTCACCCGGAAAAATACGAGGATGAAATTATCGCCAAGAAGTTTCATCCGTATGCAAAGTAGGAGATATTATGTCAAAAAAGCCAGTAAATATTAACGTTGAAATCAATGAAGTAAAGGGCAGGGAAAATCCGACCTGGGAGGTAATTATCCCGAATAAGAAGCCGATTGGGACAATTGAAAAAGTTTCGGGGCGCTACCGCGCCACGACGGGCAAGACCCAAAGCGTGCTATACGCGAAGAGCCTTGAAAGCAGCATCAATGACCTGCTCTCATATTTTGCCCTGCACGAGAAATAACGGGCAGTGATAATTAATGGTAAAAGTAGAAAACAAAACAAGCCTTTACGACCGGATTGCCTGGAACATCGTTGTTCCCATTCTGATCCTTGCAGCGGTTGGACTTTATTCAATTTATTTTGCGGCTATCGATGATCCCAGCCACATGGGCAGTCCGGCGAAGGCCGTCCTAATGCAGGGCCTGTGGTACGTCATTTCGGTGGCGATTGTGGTCTTTGTTATTCAGTTTGACGCGGAGCAGCTTTTCCGCATTGCGCCCTACGTGTATGCCTTCGGCATTGTCCTGCTGATACTGGTTTTGTTCTTTTACAACCGTGGGGTTGCTGGAGATACGGGTGCTAAGAGCTGGTTTAAGCTGGGACCGATTTCCTTTCAGCCGTCCGAGGTGATGAAGCCGGCCTTTATCCTGATGCTGGCCCGGGTCGTTCATGACCACAACCAAAAGCTGATGCACACGATCAAGGACGACTGGCTGCTGATTGGCAAGGTCGTTGCTTGGCTCTTGCCGGTTGCCGTCCTGCTCAAGCTGCAGAATGACTTCGGGACGATGCTGGTTTTTATTGCAATTGTCGGTGGCGTTCTCCTCGTGTCGGGTATTTCCTGGAAGATTATCACGCCCATGTTCATCGCGCTTTTTGTCCTTGGGGCCACCGTGATCTTCATGGTCACGACGGCGGGGGGACAGTCCTTTTTAAGCCACTTCTTCCAGCCCTACCAGTTTAAGCGGATTATGTCGTGGCTGAACCCGGCGACCGATACCTCCAAGGATGCGTACCAGTTGTGGCTCAGCATGCAGGCGATTGGATCGGGGCAGCTGTTTGGCAATGGCTTTGGCAAGTTGAGCGTCTACGTTCCGGTGCGGGGTTCCGATATGGTCTATTCGGTCATCGGCGAATCCTTTGGCTTTGTCGGCAGCGTGGCGGTTATCCTGCTTTACCTCTACCTGATTATCCAGATGGTGCGCATCACCTTTGACACGCGGAATGCATTTTATTCCTACGTTTCGACCGGGGTCATCATGATGATTTTGTTCCATGTCTTTGAAAACATTGGCATGAGCATTGACCTGCTGCCGCTGACCGGGATTCCCTTGCCCTTTATCTCGCAGGGGGGCTCGGCTCTGATCGGCAACATGATTGGAATTGGGATGATTCTTTCGATGAAGTTTCATAACAAGGACTACATGTTCAGCCAGGCCGGTGACTTTTAAAAATGCAAGACAAACTAAAAAAACACTTCATTTCTATTGAAGTGTTTTTTTAGTTTAGTGCGGTTTGTGTTAAAGCCGTAATTCTTTAGTCGTGCGGCATACCAAGACGTCGCAGTCAGCAGTGCGCGTGACGTATTCGGTCACGCTGCCAATCAATATTCTTTCCACTGCGTTGAGTCCCGTTGCACCGACAATGATCAAATCAATGTCATGCTTCTGCGGAAATTCGTGTGCGATGATCGCCTTGGGAGAACCAAATTCAATTGAGAAATGAACGTCCTGGACTCCGGCACGAGTAGCGTCGTCATAGCACTTCTTACATTTTTTCCGCGCATCGTTAGAGACCTGTTCCACCATTTCGGAATCGAAGCTCGACACGTTTTGAAAAGAACGGGTATCGATGACGTGCAGGATTTCTAGCGTGGCCCCATTGCGTTTAGCCGCCGCAACCGCCTTTTTAAAGGCGAGGTCGGCCTCCATGGAACCGTCAATAGCAACTTGAATACGGTGATATTGTTTCATAGTTAAATACCTCTCTCACCATATTTTACCAAATTTTCGGCCGAATTATTCATTCTTTTGGTTAATTAATAGGCTAAAAATCAAAATGGTGCAGGAACTAAGGACAAGGGTGATCAGGTTGAGGTACTTGTTATCCTGAAGCACAAGAAAGAGACCGAGCAGGCTTTCCAAAGTGAGAATAATCGCGGTCCACGTCATGATTGACCTAAAGTTGGCATTGTTCTTGCTGTTGAAGATGAGGAAGTGGCTGCCGCGGTTATGCCAAAGGTAGTATGCGGTTGCCAGCATTATTATTAGGTAAACGGTGATGATAGCTTTAAGAATCATAAAAATCTCCACGTAAAAAACGGTCGTCAGACCGTTTCCTCTAATTTCGAAAAAAATCCGAGTTGACCAAACATAGCAAAACGGTGCTTGTTGAACCCGCAGTGTTCAAAGAAATGAGAAGTAGCGCAACGAATGTGGATCCTATGCTGATAGATCAGATAGTATTCCGATTCTATTGTTATTTACTGTCTCGCACGTAATATGTTTGACCGGTCAACTTTATACAATTTAGCTAATCAGTCAACCCAGATCAACTATTATACTAGCTAAAATAATGCTATTTGTCAACTTTTCTTCGGCAGCACACGGATCAACACGCTTAATTTTTCCCGTCAGACGTGGTTTTCAGGCCCTCTTTTTGCATGTTGTGCAAAACTTGGTACTGCTTGAGCAACCCTTTTTCAATTTTGGAGTTGCCTTTAGGGGTAAAGTACTGCGTGCCCAGGAGCTTGTCGGGCAAATACTGCTGGGGAATCCAGTCGCCCGGATAGGAGTGCGGATATACGTAGCTAGTCCCGTGTCCCAATTTTTCAGCGCCGGAATAGTGCGCATCCTTGAGGCTGTCAGGGATTGATCCGGTGTCTTTGTTTTGGACATCGCTCAAGGCCTGGTCGATTGCGCTGATTGCACTGTTGCTCTTGGGCGAAAGTGCCAGCTCGATTACGGCGTTCGCAAGCGGTATGCGCGCTTCGGGCAAGCCGAGACTCTGCGCAGCCTGAATTGCAATTATTGCGTGCTGGGCCGCGGCCGGGTTGGCCAGGCCAATGTCTTCATAGGCGATGACGCTCAAGCGGCGACAGATTGACACGAGGTCGCCGGATTCAATCAGGCGCGCCAGATAATGCAGTGCGGCGTCTGTATCCGAGCCCCGGATTGACTTTTGAAAAGCCGAAACGAGGTCATAGTGACCGTCTCCGGACGCATCAAAGTTTTGGGCACGCACCTGAATGGAATTAGCCATCGTCTGCTGGTCAATTTTAAAGCCCGAGCTGGTGTCTGTCCCGTCGGCTTTAAGTTCCTGCTTGGTTGAGCGCACGGCCAATTCCAGGCCGTTCAGTGTGGCGCGCAGGTCGCCGTTGCCCTTCTCAACGAGCAATTTTTGGGCTTCGGCAGTGAGTTCAACGTGATAGCTGCCTAAACCGTTTTCCTCATCGTGAAGGGCACGATCGATGGCCTTGTTAACGTCGCCTGCGTCCAGCGGCTTAAGCTCAAATATTTGGCAGCGCGAACGAATGGCGGGGGAGATTGAGATGTAGGGATTCTCCGTAGTGGCGCCGATAAGAATAATCTGGCCACTTTCGAGCAGGGGCAGGAGAAAGTCCTGCTTGGTCTTGTCTAAGCGGTGAATCTCATCGAGCAGGAGGATCACCGTACCGCTCATTTTGCCTTCAAGTGCAACTTGCTGCAGCTGCTTCTTGCCATCGGTTGCGGCGTTAAGCTTGCGAAAAGCATACTTAGTCGAGCCCGCAATCGCACTCGCGATGCTGGTTTTACCGATGCCGGGCGGGCCGTAGAGGATCATTGAGGATAAAAGCTTGGCCTCAACCATGCGCCGGATAATTTTGCCCGGACCAATCAAGTGTTGCTGGCCAACCACCTCATCCAAATTGTGCGGGCGCATTCTGTAGGCGAGTGGTTTCATTATTTGTCTCCGTGGAAGAGGCGGTGCCAGAAGCCCGCCCTTTTGCTAGGGGCGGCCGCAGTCAACTTGTCTTGGGGCATTTCGGGTGGGTAGACCTGGCCGATTTCAACCCGCAGCTTGTTGATCGCAGTGGGGGCAACAACCAAAATTGCGGTGTCCTCCGGTCCCGTTTGGGCGGTTTCATTGTTGACTAGGGTAAATGAAATATTGTACTTGCCACAGTTTGTTTCAACTTGGTTCAAGAAATTCCCGTCCAGATTGCCATTGATCAGAATGGAGTAACCAACAAAGTCAGGGAAGTGCAGCAGAAATAAGTTGGTCAACTTGGCATCCGCTGTTTCGGCATTCGTCATCCGCACCAAGACCCGCTCGCGCAAAGAACCCAAAAATCGTCTGCGCTCATCGGGCCTTGTCTGGGGCGTAATCCCCTGGGCCGCATTTGCGACCCTCGTATTTAAATCGTCGGACATTGTTTGGCCTTCCTTTCGCGTAGCAAAAACCCCTCTCCAAGCAGGAAAGGGGTTTGGTAATGAAAAAATTAAAGCAATTTGTTGTAGTATTCAACAACCAGGGCTTCATTAATTTCTGGTTCCATTTCATCACGTTCTGGAAGACGTACAAGAGAACCTTCCAACTTGTTGTCATCAAATGAAACGAATGATGGGCGAGCCACAACTGCTTCAAGCGCATCTTTGACTTGCTGCAAGTTCTTTGACTTCTCCCTCAGACTGATGGTTTGGCCCACGCTAACTTCGTATGAAGGGATGTCGACTCGCTTGCCATCAACGGTAACATGACCGTGGTTGACCAGCTGTCTAGCCTGTTCCCTAGTGGTAGCCAAGCCTAAGCGGTAAACCAGACTGTCCAAACGGCATTCAAGCAAAACCATGAAGTTGGTACCGTGCTCACCTTCACGAATCTTACCAGCGCGCTTGAACAAAGTTCTAAATTGACGCTCGTTTAAGCCGTACATCCAGCGCAGCTTCTGCTTTTCATGCAGCTGCTCGCCGTATTCCGACAAGCGCCCGCGTGCGTTGGGACCGTGCTGACCGGGGGCGTAGTTGCGCCGGCTAAGCTCCTTGCCCGTGCCTGAAAGGGAAATCCCTAATCTTCTTGACCGTTTCCAACTTGGACCTGTATATCTTGACATAAAATCCTCCAATAAAATCTGCTAACAGTTTTTGGAGTAAAATAATCACGTATAAGTTCAACATTCGTGCATCTTAATTTTCATTTTCGCCTGTTGCAGCGTCGGTTACTCGTTCACTAAAACGTATTAAGATGTTGACGTTCTTGTCACTTATAGCTGCAAATATTTTACACTTCCCCTATTATAGCGGCCGCACGCGGCTAAAGCAAGAGAATTTGCCGAATTGGTCTAAATTATGAATGATTCGTTAACGTTTTTTTATTTAGTGTCCGGGTGTGCTATTTATTATAAACTCATGCTCACAGCATAAGATAAATTTGGTATAATTAGGGTAGTTTTGGAGGAAAATTATGTCACCAGCCCAGGCCATAGTTGTGGTAATTGTAGTTTTAATCATTATTCTTGCGATTGCATTTATGCTAATTATGAATCATAAGCAGCTGCGGGAAATTATTGAACTTGACGACCTAATCACTAAAATTGACAAAATGAATTTGGAAGCCGATATTGTCAAGCTTAATAAAATGGAATTGGCGGGTGAGAGTCTGATCACGTTGACGACCTGGCGCGAGAGCTACCAGCAGGCAACTACCAAAAAAATCCCTCAAGTCCAGGCCCTTTTGGACCAGGCCGCGGAGCAGAACGCCCACTACCTGCTGTTTAAGGCCCGCAAGAACATTAAGCAGGCCCAGGGAATCATGCGGCCTACGTATGATGATGCGAAGAACACGCAAGAGGTTTTTACGGAATTACTTGAGTCTCACCGTGAGAACCAGATGCAGTATGATGAACTCAATAAAAACTACCTGGAGCTGCGTAAGAAGGTCTTGGCCGACTCTTTTGAGTACGGCGTAGCGCTTGACCGGATTGAGGACGAACTGGCTGCAATCGAGCAGGATTTTTCCGAAGCAAAGAGCCTGACCGCTCAGGGTGATCAAGTTGAAGCCAAGCGGGTTTTGTCCAAGATCAAGGCAGCACTAGATTTAGTTGAAACGGTTCTGCCCAAGGTTAGGGACGCGCGTCGCCAGCTGGACCAGGTTTTTCGGGCACAGTTGGGTGAGTTGTCCGATACTTACAAGAAGATGATGTCTTCTAAGTATTACATCACTCAGATTGACGTGCTGGGTGAAATAAAAAAGATCCGCGGCCAGGTCAATGAAGCCAGCCGCACGCTGGCGGACTTGAAGATTGCGGAGCTGGACAAGCAAATTAGCGAGATCAAAAGTGCAATTGCTGATCTCTATGAGGTTTTGACCAGGGAGTACAAGGCGCGGCCCTTCGTTGAAGAAAATCAGGACAAAATTCAGCGGCTGCTTGCGCACGCGCTGGTTGAATCCCGTAACCTGGTCAAGAAGCTGCGTCACATTGATGAAAGTTACGAACTGACGCACGGCGAACTCGCACAGAGCCGTAAATTTGAGCAGGAAGTTACCGACATGAACCGGCAGTACACGGTTGACACGCAAAACGTGGCTGATGGCAAGGGCGTTTATTCTGCAATCAAGGCCAGGTGGCTAAGCATGCTCGAGCGCCTGCGCGAAATAGGCACGGAGCAAAACAATATGGCGCGGGACGTTGATGGACTCTTTGATTCGGAAAACGTTGCCAATAATTCGGTTAACCAGTTTAAGCAGGAGGTAGCGCTTGTTTACCGCCGCTTGGAGCGCAAAAAATTGCCGGGCAACCCCGACAGCTTCGTTCAGATGTATACGCTGGTTGTTAACGAAATCGGGCACGTGGCCAAGGAACTGGGGCAGGTCCGGATCAATATGGAAAAGATCTCGAACGAATTAATTCAGATTTCTGATGACGTCGAACGGCTCAAGCGTGAGGCAGACGACATCATTAACTCGGCCAACCTGGTGGAACTGACGCTGCAGTATTCTAACAAGTATTCGGACAATAGCGCGATGAAAAGTGCCCAAAAGAAGACGATGGAGCTTTATAGTCAGGAGTTTGACTATAAGGACGCGCTAGACACGATTGCAACGGCGCTTGAAAAAGCGGAGCCGGGATCGTACCAGCGCCTTGAGAACGCGTATTATTCTAACAAGAGCAGCAACTGACAAACCAGGGCCAGAAGGTAGGTTGACGGGGGTGTCCCGCCTTGTAATTAGCTGGCCGTTTGGGAATCGGTGCTTTTTGTAGTTAACGTCCCTATTCTGAACATTAATTCCCAAGCAGCGCAAAAAAGGCAAGCCTCGAAAACTTGACGGCCTTGGGGTTGATTTATGCAAAAGGTTAAGCTGAATTGCAAATACTGTTGGCGGTGGACGTTTAAACAAGCAGCGGGTACGCGGAAGACGGCGCGGGACTTGAAAAACGAGGGCAGAAAAAGCAATCTAAAGCCGAAACTTTAGAACGTATCGGCGCAATATCAACACTCATCACCACGCTGATAACACTGCGCGCATGCCTAGGAATTAAGCCCCGGCAATTTTGAGGAACCGTGAAGTTCCTTTTGGTCGTATCATAAACTATAATGAGGGGAAAGCAATGAACAAAATTCACAATTATCAAATGAAAAAGGGCAATCTGACAATCAACGCTAAAATCGATTTGAGGACAAAGACCATCGTCAAAACTGTAGTGGCTGCAGCGGCCGTTGTTGTAATTATCGCCATGGCAAAAAGGCTGGGCTAGCAGACATATGCAGTCGTGCGAATAAGTGGAAGCCTATTAAGGGGCACAAGCGGGGGCGTGCTGCAGGCGGCATTGTCTATAACTTAGGAAATTTCATGAAACTGCTTTATAAAGAGCGGTTTTTATGTTGCGCGGAATAATTGGCCAGAAGCAGTGGCAGCGGAATATTGCCAGCATCTGCCCCCAAGCAGGACAATTAGTCGCGGCCGTAAAGAAGCAGGCAGGCTAGGTTGCATGCGATCCGAGCACTCTGAAGTTGTAAAAGGGTGCGAAGATGATAGAATATCTATTGGCAAAGAATCCGTTGAACTCAAAATAGCAGTTTTGCTGAGTCCTGAGTAGGCCGTTCCTAATGATTGAGAGGGACGCAAAAGGGGTAAAAACAGCAAATTTTCATGAATTCAAGCGAATTTTAACGAGGTAGGCACGCCGCAAAACGCTGCTGTTGAGCGTAGAGTGCAGATGTACATGGGGATGATTTTATTAAATGATTTATTTTGATAATAGTGCGACAACGAAGGTTGACCCGGCGGTGCTGGCAACTTATGATCAGGTCGCCCAAAACATTTGGGCCAACCCGTCGAGCCTGCACAAGTTAGGCGACCGGGCGTATCAGCTGCTGGAAAGCGCACGCAAGCAGATTGCTGGACTGCTGGGGACGAAGCAGGATGAAATCTTCTTCACATCCGGCGGCACGGAATCCAATAACTGGGCGATTAAGGGCACGGCGCTGCAGAAGCGTGAGTTTGGCAGGCATTTGATTACGTCGAGCGTGGAACACGCATCCGTTGCCAACAGCTTTAACGCCCTAGAACGCCTCGGCTTTAACGTTACCCGCTTGCCGGTCGACAAAAGGGGGCGGGTCAATGTCAATGATTTGCGCAGCACGCTTGATTCCGATACCACGCTCGTCTCAATTATGGGCGTTAACAACGAAATTGGATCGATTCAGCCGATTGAAGAAATTAGCGACCTTTTGTCAAACTACCCGACCGTTAATTTCCACGTTGACAATGTCCAAGCCCTCGGCAAGAATATTTGGCCGCGGGTCTTCACTCCGCGTGTCGACTTCTCTAGCTTCTCCGCCCACAAGTTTCATGCCCCCAGGGGAACGGGCATCCTGTATAAAAAAGAGGGCAAGATGCTGCCGCCCCTGCACGACGGTGGCGGCCAGGAGAAGGGGCTGCGCTCCGGCACGGAAAATTTGCCGGCGATTGCCGGCATGGCCAAAGCCATGCGCTTGCTGCTGGCCGGTGAGGCCGAAAAGGCAGGGCGCGAGTCAGCAATTAAGCGCAAAATTGCCGACTACCTGCAGGATAAGCCGGGAATTGAAATTTTTTCACCGCTAAGTGATGATTTTGCACCGCATATTTTGTGTTTTGCCCTTGAGGGAATCCGCGGCGAAACGTTAGTCCACACGCTGGAAGAATACGACATCTACACGTCGACGACGTCCGCCTGCGCTTCGACCAAGACGGATGAGGCCAGTACCCTGGTGGCAATGCACGTAGAGGACAAGATTGCAACGAGCGCAATCCGGCTCAGTTTTGACGAAACCAACACGCTGGCAGAAGCAGATGAATTTATCAGGGTCTTTGATAAGATTTACCGGCACTTTGCTCCGATTAATCATTTAGGAGAAGAGAAATAATGAAATACACTGAAATAATGGTTCGCTACGGTGAACTTTCGACTAAGGGCAAGAACCGCAAGGACTTCATCGGGCGCTTGGCCGGCAACGTAACCAAGGTGTTACGCGACTTCCCCGCGGTTGAAATTCATGCGCGTCACGACCGGATGCACATCGTGCTTAACGGTGCGCCATTCGAGGAAGTTGACCAGCGCTTAAGAAAAGTGTTTGGCATTCAAACGTATTCGCCAACCGTGAAGGTTGCCAAAACGCTCGAAGCGGTTGAAACGACCGCACTGGCTCTAATGACCGCAGCCTTTGAAGAGGGCATGACCTTCAAGGTTAACACCAGGCGCAGCGACCACCATTTTGCATACGATACCAATGAATTGAATCAGCTGGTTGGTGACTACCTGTTTGCACATATGGATAATTTAAGGGTGGAAATGAAGCATCCTGATATTGTGCTGCGCATCGAGGTTCGCCCGGATGCAATCTACCTTTCCAACCAGTTGCTGCACGGTGCGGGCGGCATGCCCGTTGGCACCGGCGGGCGTGCGGTCATGATGCTGTCCGGTGGAATCGATTCACCCGTTGCCTCATACCTGGCCCTCAAGCGCGGGGTCGATATCGACATGGTGCACTTCTATAGTCCGCCTTACACCACCGAAAAGGCGCTGAACAAGGCCAAGGAATTAACCGGGATCCTGGCTAATTATTCCGGTCGCATCAACTTTATTGCGGTTCCCTTTGCAGAAATTCAGGAAACAATCAAGGAGAAGGTACCTGAGGGCTACCTGATGACCGTGCAGCGCCGCTTTATGCTGCAGCTTGCTGACCTGATTCGGGCCCAGCGCAAAGGACTGGCTATTTTTAACGGTGAATCGGTTGGTCAGGTGGCATCGCAAACGCTGGAATCAATGGCGGCAATTAACGACGTCACGACAACCCCGGTAGTAAGGCCCGTGGCCACGATGGACAAGACGGAAATTATTGCTTTGGCCGAAAAGATCGGCACTTTTGATTTATCGATTCAGCCGTTTGAGGATTGCTGCACGATCTTTGCGCCGCCCCGCCCCAAGACGAAGCCGCGGCTTGACAAAGCGCGTGCGTACGAGGAACGGCTTGATGTCGATGGTCTGATTCAGCGGGCCTTTGCGGGAATACAAATCACGCCAATACACCCGAATGATAAATTCCTGGCGGATAAGGCTGAAGAAGATGCACAAATTTTGTAAAAATATGCTATAATACCTGCAAAGCAATAATCAAGAGGTACTAACCCTGAATAACTAGAGAATGACCCGTAGTGCTGAAAGGTCAGGTAGGGTTGGTTGGTAGCTTGGTTGGACTGGTTGGCTGAACCAATAGTAGGCTGATCCGGCATTTCGCCGTTATCGCAATGTAAGAGAAGCGGATTTAATCTGCTTAACTTAGGTGGTACCGCGGTAATTACATCGTCCTAGACAATTTTGTCTAGGACTTTTTTATTGGGAGGAATATTATGACAGATTTAGCACCTAAATACGACCCACAAGCAGTCGAACAGGGCAGATACCAGGAGTGGCTTGATCAGGACTTATTTAAGCCGTCCGGCGATAGTCAAGCGCACCCGTATTCAATCGTGATCCCGCCGCCAAACGTCACGGGCAAGCTGCACTTAGGACATGCATGGGATACGGCAATTCAGGATACCCTGATTCGTTTTAAGCGGATGCAGGGGTTTGATACCCTGTACCTGCCAGGAATGGATCACGCCGGGATTGCAACGC
This sequence comes from Lactobacillus sp. XV13L, assembly GCF_059900875.1. NCBI lineage: Bacteria > Bacillati > Bacillota > Bacilli > Lactobacillales > Lactobacillaceae > Lactobacillus > Lactobacillus sp. XV13L. Next base: position 119,237 of record NZ_JBWXGD010000004.1, read on the forward strand.
AGGCCAAGGTTGAAGCAAAATTGCGTGAGCAGGGCAAAAACCGGCACGAGATGGGCCGCAAGGCTTTTGTCAAGCAAGTTTGGGACTGGAAGGATGAGTACGCCAGCATTATCAAGAGCCAATGGGCTAAAATGGGTCTGTCGCTTGATTATTCGCGTGAGCGTTTTACCTTGGACGAAGGACTGTCAAAGGCGGTGCGCCGCGTCTTCGTGCAGCTCTACAATGAGGGCTTAATCTATCGCGGCGAGTACATCATCAACTGGGATCCTGAACTGCAGACTGCCCTGAGCGATATTGAGGTTATTCACCAAGATGACGAGGGTGCCTTTTATCATATCAAGTATCCCTTTGCCGATGGGTCAGGCTTTGTTGAGATTGCTACGACACGGCCGGAAACCATGTTTGGCGATACTGCAGTTGCGGTTGCGCACGGGGATGAACGATACCGGGATATTGTCGGCAAGGAATTGATTTTGCCCCTTGTCGGACGCCGCATTCCCATCATTGAGGACCAACACGTTGATCCCGACTTTGGCACCGGTTTAGTTAAAATCACGCCGGCACATGACCCCAACGACTTTGCCGTCGGCAACCGGCACAACCTCGAACGGATCAACGTTATGAACGATGATGGCACAATGAACGAGCAAGCGGGCAAGTATGCCGGCATGGATCGTTTCGAGTGTCGCAAAGAACTGGTTAAGGATTTGAAAGAGCAGGGCTATCTGATCAAAGTCAAGCCAATTGTGCACTCGGTTGGACACTCAGAACGCTCCGGCGTCCAGGTTGAGCCGCGTCTGTCTACGCAGTGGTTTGTTAAGATGAAGCCGCTGGCCGAAAAAGCCTTGGCTAACCAAGAGACAGCAGACAAGGTTAACTTTGTACCCGAGCGTTTTGAGCATACCTTTAAGCAGTGGATGGAAAATATTCATGATTGGGTAATCTCCCGCCAGCTATGGTGGGGGCACCGGATTCCTGCATGGTACAACAAGAAAACAGGTAAGGTCTACGTGGGCGAAGAGGCCCCGCAGGACATTGAAAATTGGGAGCAGGATCCCGATGTGCTTGATACCTGGTTCTCCAGTGCGCTCTGGCCGTTTTCAACCATAGGCTGGCCGGATGAAGATTCTGCAGACTATCAACGCTACTTCCCGACGGATGCGCTGGTGACTGGTTATGACATCCTGCCATTCTGGGTTGCGCGCATGATTTTTCAAAGTTTGCACTTTACGCATAAGAGGCCCTTTAGGGATACGGTTCTGCACGGACTTATTCGTGATGAACAGGGGCGCAAAATGAGCAAGTCGCTGGGCAACGGGGTTGATCCGATGGATGTTGTCGACCAGTATGGTGCGGATGCCTTGCGGTGGTTCCTGCTGAACGGGACAGCGCCCGGACAGGACACCCGTTATAATCCTAAAAAGTTGGCCTCTGCTTGGAACTTTATCAATAAGGTCTGGAATGCCTCACGGTTTGTGATTATGAACCTGCCCAAAGGTGCAGAGCCGGCGCACATGCCGGACGTTGCCGGCTTTGATTTGGCTGACGGGTGGATCTTTGACCGCTTGAATCACACGGTCGGCGAAGTTATTCGCCTGTTCGATGAGTACAAGTTCGGCGAAGCCGGCCGCGAAATGTACAACTTTGTTTGGAATGACTTCTGTGACTGGTACATTGAAATGTCTAAGGTGACCCTAAATGGCGATGACCAGGAGCTAAAGGCGAAGAAGCAGGACAATTTGATTTGGATTTTGGACCAGATTTTGCGCCTGCTGCATCCAATTATGCCGTTTGTGACCGAAAAGCTCTGGCTGTCAATGCCGCACAATGGGAAATCAATCATGGTGGCCAAGTATCCGGAAACGCATAGTGAATTTGTCAACGACCAGGCCCGCAATGATATGGACTTTTTGATTGAAACAATCAAGGCTGTTCGCAACATCCGCATGGAAGTCAATGCGCCCCTGTCTTCACCAATCGACATCATGATTCAGATTGAGGATAAGAATAGTGAACGGGTTTTAACGGCAAATGCTGAGTACGTGAAAAACTTCTTGCACCCGAAGAAGTTGACCATTGCAACCACCATTGATGCGCCTAAGTTGGCCAAAACGGCGGTGATCTCGGGGGCACAGATCTTCGTTCCGCTAGTTGACTTGGTTAATGTGGATGACGAAATCAGCCGCATGGAAAAAGAGGAAAAAGAGCTTGCTGGTGAAGTCGAACGTGCAGCTAAGAAGCTAAGCAACCAGGGCTTTGTTGCCCATGCGCCCCAAGCTGTGATCGATAAGGAAAAAGCCAAGAAAATTGACTATGAGCGTCAGCTTGAAAGTGTGCGGCAAAGAATTCAGGAATTGCGGAAGGGAGAATAGCGTGAATTTTACCAGTAGCCAAGAGTTGATCTCCTACATCTACGCACTGCCCAAGCGGCACGAAAAAGCCGATTTGTCATCCATCAAAAAGGTTTTGGCAATTCTGGGCAATCCGCAGGACCAGGTTAAGACAATCCATATCACGGGCACTAATGGTAAAGGTTCAACGTCGTACTACTTGAATAGCTTGCTGCAAAAGGCCGGTCAAAAGACTGGCCTTTTTGTTTCGCCGTACGTATATGAATTCAACGAACGAATTCAGTTGAACGGTCAGAATATTGCGGAGCAAGACCTTCTTGTGGCAGCCAGTCGGGTGGAAGAAGCGCTTCAACGCATTCGTCAAAAGGATCCGCTTTTTACCCTGGTTACCTTTGAGTATGAAGTGGCCATGGCCTTCGTCTACTTTGCTCAAGAACGCTGCGACTACGCCGTGATTGAAGTGGGAATTGGCGGAGAACACGACAAAACCAACGTCATCACCCCCGAGGTGAGCGTAATTACCACGGTGGGACTCGACCACGAAGAAGTGATTGGACCCACCATTCAGGATATTGCCCGGGAAAAAAGCGGCGTGATTAAAAAGCGGCGACCGGTGGTGCTGGGCAATGTGCCCCGCGCGGTGCTGCCAATCATCCGTAAAAAAGCGCATGCAGAACAAGCGCCAATCAGCCAGTTGGGCCGTGACTTTGCCCTGGCCGGCGAGCATAAAGATACATACGTTGACCGGGTGCGCCGGGTGCCTTTTAAGGCGATGCCGGACGTTGAAAAGAAAGATGCGGCAATCGCAATCAGGGCCTTTTACCTGCTTGGTTTGGACCTGGAAGCAGGACAAGCGGCAGCCGCAATTAACGAAACGATCGTTCCGGGCCGCTACCAGATTTTAAAGGAAAGGCCGCTCATTGTTCTGGATGGGGCCCACAACGTGCAGGCAGTGAAAAACCTGCTGGCCTTTGTCCACCAGCAGCAAGAGTGGCGGGGCGGCAGGGTGCGCATCCTGATAATGATGATGAAAGACAAGGATATGGCACAGGTCTTCTCCTTATTTAGTGCGACGGATGAAGTTGCGTTGACCACGATTGACTATCCGCGCGCCGCGCAAAAGGGTGACTTCCCCGCATGGGTTGAGCAAAAATACCCCTTTTATCCCCAATGGCGTGCGGCCTTCAAAGAAATATACCGTGATAGCCAGCCGAATGATATACTGCTGGTGACAGGTTCATTTTATTTAGTGGGAGCCATTTTACAAAGCGAGGCAAAAAATGTACGTTCAAGGCATCGATAATGAAATTAAGGGTATTTTGTTTGATATGGATGGTCTGCTGGTCAATTCGGAAAACTTGTATTGGAAGGCCAATATTCAAGCAGCAAAAGAAATAAATTTAGGCATACCTGACGATACCTACCTGAAGCTGGTGGGTTCAACCGCAGCCGACATGACCGCGTTTTATCACCGCTATTTTCAATCGGTAGAGCAGCGTGACCAGTTTATTAGGCGCACTGATGAATTGGTGTGGCAGTGGACGGATGAGGGCAAGCTGAAACTGCGTCCGGGGGTACAGGAGGCCCTTGATGCTTTTCAAGAAGCGGGCGTGGCCATGGCAATTGTTTCGAGCAATACCGAAGACGTCGTTGAGCATACGCTCTGGGCAACGGGTGCACGGAATTACTTCCTTTTTCACCTGAACGCCGATGAAGTCCAGAAACACAACATTAAGCCCAAGCCGGCCCCTGACATTTACCTCCTGGGGGCGGAAAAACTGGGGATTCCGCGTGCAAATATTTTGGCGTTCGAGGACTCGCCGACAGGCGTGCAGGCTGCCGCTAATGCGGGCATTAAGTGTGTGATGATCCCAGACCTTATCCCCGCAAGCACCACAGACCGGGCCAATGCCGTTTTAGTCTGCCGCGATTTTACCGCATTCCTGCAAAAAATTTAGCCAGCCTTTTTGCGTACTTAATGGTGAAAGGAGTAATTAAATGAAAATTATCAAGTCTGATCATTATTTAGTACACACCGATGTTGAACTTTTGGCGGTTTTGGTTGCTGAGCTGAAAAAGCGGGGCGTAACGAGTTTGGGGCAGCTGACAAAAGAATTTGACCGGCTGAATATCAGCAGTTTTGACGGCCTGCTCAACTACCTTTCGGGGGGCGAATGCGACGATGACCTGGCAATTCTGGGTGAAAACTTGCTGGAGCGGCTGCGTGCCGCGGTGCCCAACCATCCGGTTGTGCTCACCTCCAGCAGCGAGGTGGGCATGTACCTAACGGACAAGCTCGCCAGCCGCAAGCAGGAGGAACTGTGGGCAATCTACATCGACAATAGCAATCACATTGTTGCTGAGAAGCGTCTCTTCCTGGGCACGCTGGACAAGGCGACTGCGCATCCCCGGGAAATCTTCCGCTGGGCGGTACTCTATGCGTGTGCCGGCATCTTTGTCGTCCACAATCACCCCAGCGGCAAACTGATACCATCAGAGAGCGACATCGAACTGACCAAGATTATGCATTCATCCGCCGACATGCTGCACATTGATTTTTTGGACCACTTTATCGTCGGCAGGGGGCATTACCTCAGCATGCGCGAACAGCAATTGTTTTAAATTCATCTTAAAGTTCTACCGGAAATCTTTTTTCAATTGCACTTTATGCTATAATTATTCAAGATTTAGAGACTGCAGTAATTAAGGAGAGATTTTCGTGTTTGGATTAGGAGCAAAAAATATTGGCATCGATTTGGGTACGGCCAATACGCTTGTTTATATGGAAGGCAAAGGCATCGTACTTAGAGAACCGTCCGTTGTAGCGAAAAACACCCATACCGGCAAGGTGATTGCGGTCGGCACGGAAGCCAGGGAAATGATTGGCAGGACGCCGTCCAGTATTGTTGCCATCCGTCCGATGAAGGATGGTGTAATTGCGGACTATGACACAACTGCATCAATGCTCAAATACTTTATTGAAAAGACCGTTGGCAATTCAAAACCATCGGCGATGATTTGCGTACCATCGGGCGTTACCGAGGTCGAAAAGCGTGCCGTCATTGACGCTGCGCGCGTTGCTGGTGCACGGGAGGCCTTTGTTATCGAGGAACCGTTTGCTGCAGCTATTGGGGCCGGACTTCCGGTAATGGATCCAACCGGATCGATGGTTGTTGATATTGGTGGGGGAACGACCGATGTTGCCACGATTTCGCTGGGCGGGATCGTCTCCTCTACGTCGATTCGGCAGGCAGGCGACAAGTTCAACGCGGCAATCGTCAACTACGTTCACTCCAACTTCAACCTGCTGATCGGTGAGCGCACGGCTGAGGACATCAAGATTCAGATTGGTTCCGCGTCGGTCGAAAAGGCGCACGGAATCGAGGCGGTCAACATTCGGGGCCGTGACCTGGTTACAGGGCTGCCGAAGTCTGTTGATGTCGAGGCTGTTGACGTTGCCAAGGCGATTCAAGACGTCGTTCAGGACATCATCGTCGCAATTAAGGAAACGCTTGAACAGACCTCGCCGGAAATCGCAGCAGACGTCATTGATCACGGGATTGTTTTGACCGGTGGGGGCGCACTGCTCAAGAATCTGCCTGACGTCATCTCAGATGCCACCAAGGTTCCCGTCTTTATCGCTCAGGATCCACTCGACTGCGTTGCAGCCGGTACCGGCGAATCGCTTAAAAACATTGAAGTAATGCGCCATAGTCGCAGATAATAAGGGCCGGCTGATATTGCCGGCTTTTTTAGGAATCAGTTCTAGATGAAGAAATTTCTACAAAACAAAAAATTATTGGTGGTGTGTGTTGGCGTTATCGTGCTTTTTTCCGTAGTGGGAATTAGTGTAAATTTGCGCAATAAGAGGGATACGCCGCTGGTTATCCAAAGCTTTGGCAATGATATCGTAGCGGTGGGCGTAAGAATGGTTAATTTTCCCATTAGCCTGGTCTCGGGCAGCATGAACAGTGTCCATGACCTGATTAACACGCAAGATGAAAATAATTACCTTAAAAGTCGGGTTACCGAACTGGAACAGACCAAGGCCCGCAATTCGAGCCTTGAGGACGAAAATAAGCAGTTAAAGTCTGCTCTGAAGATTAAGAAGACACTGACCGATTTTGATATGGTTCAGGCTTCGGTTATCTCTCGTTCGCCTGATAGCTGGACGGCTCTGTTGGTCATAAACAAGGGGGCCACGGCGGGGCTGCGCAAGAATATGGCAGTAATGGCCGGCGGTGGCCTTATTGGGCGCGTTATTGAGGTTAGTGCCGCGTCGGCCAAAGTGGAATTGATCACCACCACGGATCAATCTGCCAATCGCTTCGCCGTCCAAGCGGAGTCTGCTGATGGGAAAAGGGTGCACGGCATCATTACCGTGATTGGCAACGGGTCCCTTGCCTTTACCCAGGCAATCGATTCACACAAGCTCAGGAAGGGCACGAAGGTTTACACCAGCGGCATGGGCGGCAATTCGCCTAAGGGGCTGCTGGTGGGCACGGTTGCCGCAACGACGCGTGATTCTTTCGGCCTGTCCGATCTCATCAAAATTGTTCCGGCCGGTGAATTAAACGATCCGAGCGTGGTGACTGTGATTAAGAGAAAGGTGGCTGGCTAATGCGTTCTTTGCGGAAGTTTATCCTGGTACCAGCCCTCTACCTTGCGCTTGCCCTCAACAGCAGCCTCTCGTTTTTCATGCACCAGTTTTTTGCATACAGCAGCGGCATAAACCTGTTATTGCCGGTTGGCGTGATACTCATTGCGCTCTTTGATGATACAAATAATAAGGAAGTCTGGCTTGCGTTGGGTGCCGGCGTCGTCAGCGACATTTATTTTTATGGCTTTCTGGGCATTTATACGGTCAGCCTACCCTGTATTTGCTGGCTCCTCCAGAAGGCGGCGCGCTTTCTCCCCGAAGTTTTCTGGGTCAGGATAATCACGGTTGTTGCTGCCAGTGCGCTCGTGGGCGCATATAGCTGGCTCATGTTGAACGTCACGGGAATTGCTAGTGCGCCGCTGTCTGAATTGCTGGTCAGCCTCATTGCAACAATGGTCTGGTCGCTCATTTTTGCGCTGCTGACCTATCACGTTTGGGGCTTATTGGCAACTAGCTTTCCGTTTTTGGTTAACCTCCATAATTACCGTTAATAAAAAGCGTGAGAAGCTTCTTCTCACGCTTTTTATTCAAAAACACCAAAACTGGATAATGCACCGACAACCTGCATCACTACAGCTGCCAGTGTGATAATGGCCATGAGCCAGGCCATCGCAATTGTTAATTTTTGAAATCCTGATTTTTTCTTCTTATGTTTTCGTGCCATTAGTAGACCTCCTGCTTGAACAATATTTTATTCTACTTAGTGGCTTTTTTCAAATAACGCATGGGCTAAAATAAAAGTAATTTAAGGAAGTAGTATGTTTTCAATATTTATTGTGCCTGTAATGGGTTTGGCTATAGCATTTATCTTGAACAAGGTGTTTCCGAAGGCAAAGTTTCGCGGATACGATGTCCTACCCTTCTTTTTTATCATTGCCTGTCACTTGATCGTCGTTCGGCAAGACAAGCCGGAATTTTTGCCGTACGGCTTTTTTGTCTTTTTTATCCTGGTGATCCTCTTGGCTCTTGCAGAGGCCGTTAAAAATAAGAATATTGCTCTGGGCAAAATAATGCGCGAGGCTTGGGACTACTTGACGCTCAACAGCGTGTTCTGGTACGTGGGACTATTATTCATGATGATTTAGCCCGTTAACGGGGGCTTTTTGAACCTAGTATAAGCGCGCACAAATTCAGTGCGAATTTGTGCGTTTTTTTCGCTTTGAAATTTGCAATTTTAAGTTGAACACCCTACTTGATCTGATAGATGCAATCTAATCTTCT
>NZ_JBWXGD010000005.1:0-114384 GCF_059900875.1 Lactobacillus sp. XV13L
CCAAGACGGGCAAGGTCATTTCATATGGCAGCTGGGATCAGGCAAGTCAAAGTTATCCTGAGGTTCCGTCGCCTACAGTAATGAATTACACAGCTAAACCTACTGTCGTTCCCTTAGCACTAGTTGGGCCAGACGATAAGGATAGTCTTGAAACGGTAACTTATACCAAAGATTCGGGTAACTCCAATCCGGGCAGTAATGGTGACACGAGTACGCCAACGCAGCCAACGACACCTACAAATCCAGCTCAGCCGGCAACACCGTCTCATCCGACGCAGCCAGTGAAACCAACCCCAAGTCAACCAGCAATGCCAACTGGAGATCATAATAATTCTAACAGTGGCAATAAGACGCCAGAAAGTAACGGTGCTGGCAATACCAGTTCAAGTGATAATAATAAGGACCACCACAAAGGTAAATCCGAGTCTAATAAAATCCGGCACAGCCATAAAAAATTGGTTGATAATAAACATTATGGAAATTTGAAAAAAGTCAACCGCAACAATAATCAATCAAGCAAAATAACCAGCTTGAATCAATCGGTTCCAGCTGCAGTTAATAATGATCTAGCTAATCCACCAAAGCAGGCAAATACTTTGCCGCAAACTGGGCAGGATAAACATGCAAGTGCAGCACTCATAGCCTTAGGCGGCTTAATGTTAATCGGTGCACTTGGTAGTGCATTCCTGGGTCACAGGAAAAGAGACTAATTAGTAAAAAATCAAGCAATATAAAAGCATCTAAATTTGAATTAATATGCGTAATTCATAAATTAGATGCTTTTTTGTGCTGCAAATTAGCTAATGAAAATACTAAACGACGTAGCGCTGAAGTCGTACCTGCTCGTCAGGCGTCAGCCGGACAGTGACGTGAATGCCATTAGCCTGGTAGTCTTCAGCCAGAACCTGGGCGTGTTCGTGCAGGTAGGAAAGGACCTTTCCTTTAGATAGCGGCAGGAGCATGTTCACCTTCTGGTAGTTGGCAAAGATGCGCTTGGTAATCAGATCAGCTAATTTTTTGATGGATGCGGAATCGGTGGCGGAGTAGATAATGCTGCTGCCCTCAATCTGCGGGTAGTTGCGGTCGGCTTTGTCAGCCTTGTTGTAGGCGGTAATCATCGGGATGTCCTTCACGCCGATTGCGCCCAGAACGGTTGTGGTAGTGCGAATCATCTGAATCATGTTGGGGTCGGAGGCATCAACCACGTTGATGAGCAGATCAGCATCTTTGACTTCCTGCAGCGTTGCCTTGAACGATTCAATCAGGTGGTGGGGCAGTTTGGAGATGAAGCCGACCGTGTCGGACAATATGAAGCTAAAGTTGTCGGTCAGCTCGATGCGGCGTACGCTGGTGTCAAGCGTTGCAAATAACATGTCCTTAACGAACACCCGCTTGGCGCTGCCTTCTGGTGAAAATTCTGCCAAGAGCCCGTTCATCGTCGTCGACTTGCCGGCGTTGGTGTAGCCCACCAGGGCGACCTTCGGAATGTGGTTCTGATTGCGCCTTTTGGCCTTAATTTCTTCCTGACCGGCAATGGTCCTGAGATCCTTTTTGATGGCGGATATCTGCTTACCGATGGTCCGACGGTTTAGTTCGAGCTTAGATTCACCGGCACCACGGTTGGCAAAACCGCCCCCGGTTGAGCCGCCGTTTCCGCGCTGTTGGTCGAGGCTATTTTCGGAGGGGTGCAGACGGGGCAATTCATACTGCAAGCGGGCAAGCTGAACCTGCAATTTGGCTTGTTTGGTGCGCGCACGGCTGGCAAAAATTTCGATGATCAGTTCAGTGCGGTCGATCACGCGCAGCTTGGTGATTTTTTCCAGATTGCGAATCTGGACGGGGGTCAACTCATCGTTTAGAACGAGTACCTTAGCCTGTAAGCCACGCGCCATGTCCTTGATCTCGTTGACTTTGCCGAGGCCGAAGTAGGTTGCGCTGACAACCTGCTCGGCGTTTTGGCGTGCCTGGCCCACGACTTCCATATTAGCGGCTGCGGTTAGGTTAGCCAGTTCAGTCATGTAATAGTCGAAGTTGGGATCATTTAAGTTGATGCCGGCAATATAGGCCTTGGGTTTGTGTAGGGTGTTATCGATCATTTAATCCTCTTTTCAAGCTAAATTTTAATAGCAGATGGTTCAAAGTTTTTGGTCTTAATAATTCACATAGGTCACAATTTTCTTTCTGTAGTTAATTAACCTAATTGTAATACAAATGCGTAAGTTTACAAAAGATAGCGATATGAAAAGAAACGTGCCGCTTTAAACGCGGCCATTTTTTTGCGTAAAACCATCGTAGTTGACCAGTTAAAAAAAGAAGTACGGCACTCATTATTATCTTTTAGGCAATACTAATATTTTTAGCCCAAGTGGCCATATCATCGTATGGTCACTTTTTGCTATTCTAATCGGCGCAAAAAGAGTATAATCTACTCTATTAAGGTACCTAACTAATTAATAGAGAAGGGAATTGGTCAAGATGACGCAAACGATGAGTTACCAAATGAACTCCAAAGTACAAAAAAGCCGCTGGTGGATACTGGTAGCGGTGGGGTTATTTACATTTATGTCGACGCTGGACGGGACGATTGTCAATATCGCCCTGCCGGTCATCAGCCGCGACCTGCACATTCCGATGAGTCAGTCCGAATGGGTTGTCTCGCTTTACCTGATTATTGTTTGCAGCTTTATCCTTTTTTTTGGCAAATTGAGTGATCTGCACGGCAAGATCAAGATTTTTCGTCTGGGCGCAGTCTTCTTCATCGCCGGCTCTCTTTTGTCTGGGTTCAAGGTTAATCTGCTCTTTTTGTTAATTGCACGGGCATTGCAGGCTATTGGTGCCGCGATGACAATGGCCACTAACAACGGCATCATCACGGAAGTCTTCCCGACCACTGAGCGGGGCAAAGCTCTGGGCACCATCGGTTCCTTCGTGGCGCTAGGCTCGATTGCAGGACCAGGGTTAGGTGGGGTGATTTTGAGCCATCTATCCTGGTCCTACATCTTCTGGCTTAACATTCCCGTCGGTCTGCTGGCCGTGGTTATCGGGGCCGTTTTTTTGCCTAAAGATATCACGTTTGCCAATGCACCGCTTGACCAGATGGGCTCTTTTAGTTTTGCTTTGGGCATGATTGCCCTCTTCGGCGGCATCTTCTTGGGCCAGCAGCTGGGCTTTACCGCTCTGCCGGTCTTGGTCATGCTGGCGGTTGGCATCTGCAGCTTCATCTGGTTTGTTAACGTTGAAAATCATGCATCTAACCCCTTGCTGCGCTTCAGTCTGTTTAAGAATCCGGATTTTTCCGTCAGCCTGCTGTGTGCCTTGTTAATTTTTATTACAAACTTTTTCTTCAACGTAGTCACACCCTTTTATCTGGAGAATGCCCGCCACCTCTCGCCCAAGGCAACCGGCTTCATCCTGATGATTCTGCCTGTCGTCCAGTTCGTTGCTGCGCCGATTGCCGGCACGCTCTCGGACAAAATTGGCCCCAAGCTGATTACGTTCGTGGGCTTGATGCTCTTGTTAGTCAGTCAGATTGGCTACACGATGTGCAGCCTGAATTCACCGCTCTGGCTCTATGTCATCAGTATCGCAATCATGGGACTGGGCAGCGGCATCTTCAGCTCACCCAATAATTCATTGGTAATGGGTTCAGTTGAGCAAAAGGATCTGGGGATTGCGGGCAGCATCAACTCGCTATCGCGGAATCTGGGCATGGTGATTGGTATTTCTAGTGCTACCACGGTGCTTTTTGCGGCGATGAGCAGCGCCAAGGGGGCACGGGTGACGGAATATTTGCCCCAGCAGCCAGAGATTTTCATCTATGGGATGCACGTCGTCTTTATTATCTCACTGCTGATTTGTCTAGTGACCGTAATTTTAAGCGGCTGGCGGTTATTTAAGAAGGATTAAATAAAATGGCGTACACTTCATAACAGTGACGCCGCTATTTTTGTTCAAGACGAGAAGCAACTGAAAGGCAGTTTCACCATCCGTCCTGAAAATATTTTTTGCTAATTGTTTCTTGTTTAGGGTCCATTAGGTATATGATAATGGTAATGGTAAACGCAATAAGGAGGTTTATCGATGGACCATAGAATTGTGACCTATCCCGCTATTTTTCGACCGTTAGAAAACGATCTGTACGTAATCAGCTTTCCCGATGTGAAGGGGGGAATCACGGAGGGCCAGGGATTGCGCGAATCGATGAAAATGGCAGCCGATACCCTCGCAAGCCGTTTGTATAATAAGACTAAATTGCCCCAGCCCAGTGAGATTGCCGCAATAAAGCTGCCTGTCGACGGTTCTTTCGTCGTACCAGTCTCAGCCGACCTCACGGAGGCTTCACGCGATCGCATCAATTACCGGATTTGACGAAAAAAAAGCACCCCATCATGGGGTGCTCTTTTTATTAACTTGTTCCAAAAACTAAATTTATAATTCTCGGGAACAACACTATTATAGTATATTAGAATGAAATTTGCTAACTTTTTAAATAATTTCTTAAAAGAGAAGTGGAGCAATCAATCATAGGGTTAACTTGTTTGCCATCAATGTTCTTTTTACTCCATCGAGATATTTTATAATATAAATTTCGTAATACCATACACGGTATTCAGCCGGGCTGCAACCGCCTAAAAATTGAAGGGAATTGACATCACCCGCGTTTAAGTGCTATTTTTTATTTGGTAGAAAGTTTGGAGTATGCTATGCAAACAATTGAGAGTTCTGTTTTGCGGGTAGCCGTCAATGAGGAGAATGCCAGGTTAATCAACCTTGTTTCCCAAAGTGATCAGGTTGACTACTTTAAAGACGGCGACGTACAGAAAAAGTTAACGGTTGCTTTTTGGGGCACTGATCAAAATAAAAACTGGGCTGACTTCTTGCCGTGGACAGTTGTTGACAAAGGTGACACGCGCGTCAGCTTGGCGATGATTGATGACGGAAAAAGCTATCAAAAGTTTCCGTATCATTTTGAAGTGATTCTGTCTTATATTCTAGAGGGCAATCACCTTGATGTTAAGTATTATTTGAAGAATAATTCACACAAGGAAATGCCATTTTCCTTGGCGTTGACCATACCGATTCTGACAGGGTGGTCAAAAGCTGAAAACGTGAATGAAGTGAAGTTAACGGGCAAAGGTGCGGTTTTGAAGGTAGCCTCGTCAAGCCTTGACTTGGCGCTCGAAAACGACCGGGTTACTGCTAGTGTCAATAATTCAGTGCTGAAGAGTGATGAGAGCAGTGAATTTGCACTGACCCTGGCACTTGGCTAAACAATTTAACGATTTTAATAAGATATTGTGGACAAACCGGCAATGGTTTGCTTTTTTGTTATAATATGCTCATTGTAATTAATATTGGTAAACTTGGTAGATAAGAATATGGTTCATAACGATAATCATCCGCATAAAAGTCGGGTTGAAGTTCACGTACGGGACTACAAGAAGAAAAGGCGCCGTTTAGCCTGGATACTGAGTTTTTTTGCTCTTACTATTGTGGCACTCATTGTTTATTCCGCGTATGTTTATTTTCGAACTAAGAATGCGGTCGATGGCACCTATGACAGCAGCAATTACGTTCAGATTAAAAACGGTGAGTTCAACGGCAAGAAAAAATTTGCGGTTCTGCTAATGGGAACTGATACGGGCGCACTTGACCGGACTGAAAAAATTGGTAATACTGATACGATTATTATTGCTGTGGTTAATCCGCAAAAGCAGCGCTATACGCTCATGTCGGTGCCGCGTGACACGATGGCGCAGATGGTCGGAGCGGAAGATTTTCAGATAGAGAAGATCAACGCAGCTTACCCAATCGGCGGGGCCGCGATGACGCTGGCCAGCGTGTCTAAGCTTGTTAACGTGCCGCTCAAGTACTACGCTTTAGTCAACATGAAGGGGATAATGCGCCTGATTCGCTGCGTTGGCGGGATTAATGTCAGACCAACGCTCAGTTTTGAGTACGGCGGCTATATTTTTAAAAAGAACCGGCTGACTCACATGGGCGGTAGCGGCGCCTTGGCATACTCGCGGATGCGTTACGATGATCCCCAGGGTGACTATGGCCGTCAGAAGCGGCAGCGCCAGGTAATTACCACCCTGATTAAGAAGGCGATTTCGCTTAATACGTTGATGCAGTTAGACTCGATTTTGAATGCAATTTCTGGTAATGTAAAAACCAACCTGCCGTTCAGTGCACTGCAGCAGATTGCATTTAATTACCGGGACACGGCCAAGAACGTCAAAAGCGATTACCTTCACGGGCACAACGCGTTAGTGGACGGCGCATCCTACCAGGTCCAGCCCACCAAGGAATTGCAGCGGGTTTCTGACTACCTGCGTACGGAGCTTGGACTGCCAACCGAAGTAATCGATAATAATGAAACCTATCAGAACAAGCGAAATAAGGTTCAGGGCTTTGACTTTACTAATCCGGATATGCAGGATTATCACCTTTATCCAGATTATGAAAGACAGATTATCCAGGAAAGTGGCGGGGACGGTAAATGATAAGACTGCTTGCGGGCCCGAATTGATTTTACTTTGCCATGCCGGAAAAAGTTGGATCACTTGCTATAGTCAAAGTTAGATAACAACATTTTTAGTGGGGATATGTACTAGAAATATGAATAAAAATAAAAAAATATCGAGAATTGTTCAAGTTATTTGTCTGTTAGTTGCGGCGCTTTTCATGCTGGTCCAAATGTTCAGCTTGAAGGGGATCGCAGCGCGGGCGCACTACTCCTTCATTCGCTTTTTGCCCAACATGATGCATAATGCGACCTTAGTGATTGTGCCAATGATTTTTGGGGCCGTTTATAGCAGAAGAAAGCAAGCTGTAAGTGAAAGTTTCAAGTACTGGCTGCTGGCGATGGCCACCTTAATCGTGTACTATGTCCTCTTCTTCTTTAAGGTTCCAGCGCGCTTCAATATGTGGCGCGTGTGGGGGATGCTCTTCCCAATTATTACTAGTACCTCTGTACTATTTGCTGGGTTGTTTTTCAGTTTGTTGGTTCAGCCGCGCCTCTACGACCTGCTCCACCAGCTAACTGCAAAGCAGAATCTATTGGTATTAAGCATGCTCACGCTCTTGGGCTTTGCCCTGAGTGCGGGAAATCTTTCATTTCAGTATTCTCTTTACGGCCTCTATCTGGTGCTCTTCTTTGCGTGGGGCATGTTCTTGGCTCAGGTGCACATCGGTGGCCAGCTGCTAGCGCTTTCTCTTTTTAGTGGCTTAGCTTCATTTGTTATCGTTGTAATCGGTGTATCTGGCTTTGACGCTGTTTACTGGTCACAGATTATTTCTGGAAACGGCGGTGGTGACTGGAACCGGGAGTTTTTGAACAACCCGTCTTCACCATTCATGTTCTTGCTGGTTGCAGCCATTTTTCTCCTGTTTAAGCGGGTCATCATGGCCTTTACCAAGCGGGACATGCGCTTCTTCATCCCGGTGATCATGTTTATGGATGCGCCCATCTCGCCGCGTTTCATGAGCGCATTTCGCTTTACCGGCTCATCGACTGTTAACAAGCTGATTTTGATTATTATCATGCTTGTGGTTGCCTGCGTCTGGGACTTTGTGCTTGAGCGCTACCTGTTTAGGGTTAAGCCGTTCAAGAAGATCATCAATTACCTGGACCACGAGTCTAACTTGGCCTGCATCTGTGAGAAGGCCTGGGAGCACTTTAGCCGGTTTGTTGTTGCCAACCGCGTCAACCTGCTCACCTGGGCGTGGTTCTACGTGCTGAGTTTTGGGGCCTTCCTAATTGAGTCGGATAACCTCCGTATTCAGATTAGTACGGCTGCAACAATCAACGCAATCGTCTACCTGCTGGGAACCAAGTTCTTCGCGATTGTCTTGACGACAATTTTCCTGGATGCCCTGTTCTCGATCTTTTACTTCATTACCACGCGCTACTGGACCTCCAACGTATTGGTCAGCCTGATTGCCATCGGCTGGGCCGTTGCCAACAAGATTAAGCTACTGCTCCGTGGCGAGCCGATTTATCCCACTGAAATAAGCGAGATTGTCAACTGGAGAACGCTCCTGCCTATGGTAGGCAAGACCACGGTCATTGCCATTTTGGTCGCAATCGTTGTCGTAATCATTCTGGATATTTTCCTGGAACGTAAGGTTGCGGTTAAAAAGCAGGGCTCCTGGAAGCGGCGCGGCCTTTGGGCCTTGCTCAGTCTGCTGCTCTTCATGACGCCGCTGCGCTTTAACCATGATGGCGGCATGATCTACCACATTAACCGGGGCTTTGACAACCGGCAGCGGTTCCGGAATCCCGAGCGTGATATTCAGGTTAACGGTCCGGTGCTCAACTTCTTGAACTACATCGACCTGCAGATTATGGATCAGCCGGAGGGCTACTCCGAGGCCAACATCAAGCAATTGAACGACAAGTATGCCAAGGTTGCTGCACGGATTAACAAGCATAGAAAGAACGACCTGCGTGACCAGACGATTGTCTTTAACTTGAGTGAGAGTTTTGTTGATCCAAGCACATTCCCGACGATCAAATTTGACCGTGACGTCCCTAACCCGGTTAAGTTCATTGAGTCGATGAAGTCGCGCTCTTCGTATGGCAATATGCTCAGTGCTGGTTACGGCGGCGGCACGGCCAATATGGAGTGGGAGACGCTGACGGGACTCAACATGGGGTTGTTCAAGTCAACGTTGACCCCATATGTTCAGGTTGTGCCTAACTATGATTTTTACCCCACGATTGGGATGAACTTTGATTACAAGTCGGCTGTTCATCCGTTTATTGGTACTTACTACTCGCGGCGTGAGGACTATCACCGCTTTAAGTTTGATAAGTTTGTTTATGCCGGGTCGAAGTATAAGATTATTGACCAAAAGAAGCTGGGCAAGAGCGGCTACAATTCCGACTTTACGACCTATGCCAACGGCTTGAATCAGATTAATGCCCGCAAGGGCGGCCAGTTCATCAATCTGATCTCTATTCAGAATCACATGCCGTACAACAACTGGTATCCGAATAATGAGTACATGGGCAAGATTTCCGGCAAGCTATTCACCTCGCCAGCGGTTCGGGAACAGATGGCGACGTACGTCAAGGGCACGCAGTACACCGATAAGGCGGTTAAGCAGTTTATCGGACAGATTGACAAGATCAATAAGCCAATCACGCTAGTCTTCTATGGTGACCACTACCCAAGCATTATTTCGCAGAATTACACTTCGAAGTATCCGGTGCAGATGCACTCAACGCGTTATTTCATTTATTCCAATAAATATGCTCGTCAGCACGGTGCCAAGATGCGCCTGCCACGCAAGGCCAACCAATTTGTCAGTTCTAGCGACTTTATCGCAATGATGCTGCAGCAGACTGACTCAAAGGTCACGCCGTACCAGGCCTTACTGACGGAAGTACACAAGAAGTTGCCGGCAATTACGATTAACTTTGATGGTGACCAAGGCTTCGAGTTAATCGGGCGCAAGGGCCAAGTGATTGATCCGAAGTACTTGACTTCGAAGCAGCAGGAATTACTTGCCGACTACGAAAGGGTGCAATACGACATGACGGCGGGCAAGGCCTATGGTCTGCAGATCAAGGGCTTCTACAAGTAAAAAGGCAGTTGACTAAATATAAAAAAGTTAGTATTATTGATAGTAATAATTTAAGTAGCGATTCGATTCAGCGTACAGAGAACTAGTGGCAGGTGTGAACTAGACAGGTCGAAAATAGCGAATTACAGTGGGGTAGTTCCCGTAAAGACTGCTGTTAAGACGTTTTTAAAACGCGAACGTGGGTGGTACCACGGCTAAAAAAGAGATTTAGTCGTCCCTAGATTCTTAATTGAATCTAGGGACTTTTTTATTGGAGGAAGAAATGGCAAATTTTGATATTTTGGCGGACTTAAAGTGGCGTGGTGCGATTAATCAGCAAACCGATGAAGCGGGGCTGGCCAAGTACCTGCAAGAGCACGATGACTTGGCCCTGTACTGCGGGACTGATCCCACAGGCGACTCGCTGCACATCGGTCACCTCATTCCCTTCATGATTCTGAAAAGATTTCAGTTGGCTGGCTACCACCCGGTAATCGTGATTGGTGGTGGTACGGGTACAATTGGTGACCCTTCCGGGCGCAAGTCTGAGCGGACCCTGCTTGGTGCTGCGAAACTTCACGCAAATGAACTGGCGTTAACCCAGCAAATGGAAAAATTGTTTGGCACTGAAAACTTTGAAATCATTAACAATGCCGAGTGGTTGGACCAGATTAGTCTGATTGACTTCTTGCGTGATTACGGCAAGCATTTTCAGATCAACAACATGCTGAATAAGGACGTTGTAGCCAGCCGGCTTGAAAACGGCATCTCCTTCACTGAATTTTCCTACCAGATTCTGCAGGCCATTGATTTTTACCGGCTCAATAAGGAGCATGGCGTGCAAATGCAAATCGGGGGCAGCGATCAGTGGGGTAACATCACGGCCGGCATCGACCTGATTCATAAACTAGCTGGCGCAGACCGGCAGGTCTTTGGCCTGACTATTCCGCTCATGCTCAAAGCCGACGGCACCAAGTTCGGCAAGTCAGCCGGTGGTGCGGTCTGGCTCGACCCGAAAAAGACGAGCCCGTACGAGTTCTACCAGTTCTGGATCAACCAGGATGACCGCGACGTCGTCAAATACCTGAAGTACTTCACCTTCCTAAGCCACGCGGAAATCGACGCGCTGGAAGCGCAGGTCAAGGAGGAGCCCTGGAAGCGCACCGCACAGAAAACCCTGGCCAAAGAGGTCACTAAGTTTGTCCATGGTGACGAGGGCCTGCGTGAGGCTGAAATGATTACGAATGCACTGTTTTCCGGCGACATTAAGGACCTGACGGTCAGCCAGATCGAGCAGGGCCTCAAGAGCGCACCGGCAGCCACAGCAGACAGCACCAAGAAAAACATCGTTGACTTCCTGGTTGCTACCAAGATTGAATCGTCCAAACGGCAGGCCCGCGAAGACGTCGAGAACGGGGCCATTTACGTCAACGGCGACCGCCAGCAGTCGGTTGACTTTGAGGTTGAGCCGGGTGCGGCCTTTGATGGCAAGTACGTCATCATCCGCAAGGGCAAGCGGAAGTATACATTGGTCAAGATTATGGACTAGTCGTCTGATTGGGGGCTGTGCCAGGCCTTTTTAGTAGAATAGTTGATATTGGAGGAATAATAATGCGTGCACGCGTGGTAATGTATAATCCTGAAACAGACGCGGTGCTACTCATCCGCCGGGTGAAGGACGGGCGCGACTATTGGGTAGTTCCGGGCGGCGGCGCCAAGGAGGGCGAAACGCCGCGGCAAACCGCGGTGCGTGAGGTTGATGAGGAATTAGCGGTCAAGTTGCTACCGGCCGACCTGCATATTTTGGGCGAACTTGACGAAGGCGAGCGGGTGCTGTTTTTTGGCATTAAGGTTGACCTAGTGCACACGCCGGCAATTCACGGCGAGGAAAAAGCGCGTGCCAGTCGGGCTAACGTCTATGAACCCACGTGGGTTGCAAGTGCGGCGCTAACCCGAATAAACCTAATGCCACCCGCCCTTGCCGGTAAGATTTTGCCGGCTGTCGCACATGAATTTTTCAAGTGAAACATTAATTTTATTTTAGATTGACAAAATAAATGAGCGCAATCATAATTGGTTTTTAACAACGATTTTATCAGCAAGATTATTGCAATTCAGGAGGACGATTATGAATAAGCAGGTGCTAGTTACCACCACGGAGGAAATACCCGGCAAGGATTATGAGATAATTGGCGAGGTCTTCGGCTTGACGACCCAGTCCAAGAACATGTTCAAGGACCTTGGGGCGGGCCTGAAGTCCATGATTGGTGGGGAGATTCGCAGCTACACGAAGATGCTGGAAGAATCACGTCAGCAGGCCCTTGAGCGCTTACGGGATGCGGCCGCAGAGGTAGGCGGCGATGCAGTGGTGATGATGCGCTTTGATTCTGGTTCAATCGCCGGCGACATGCAGTCGGTTGTGGCTTACGGCACCGCCGTTAGGTATCGTCCAAGCGCAGAATAATAATTCATAGTAAAAAAGTACCCGCTGCCTCTGAGCGGGTACTTTTTTGTGCTAAAATTAACTTGCCGCTTTAGCTCAGGAGGTAGAGCACCGCCGTGGTAAGGAGGAGGTCCCCAGTTCAAATCTGGGAAGCGGCTTAACGTAGATTTACTAAGTATTACTAACCTTGGTGAAACGTTAATATTGAAATATTAGCAATGATGCGCGTAGGGAAACTATTAAACATACTGTAAGAAATAACTGATAATGTTTATTACAAAGGGTGTTAGAAAGTTGATAATGAATATATGGAAAATAATTATTATAAATTTAATGTTGAGAGGATAATCTGTATTCTACAAAGAGATGAATATTCCTATGAAGACTTTGTTGAATATTTAAAAGAAAAATATAAAAAAATAGAAATAAAAACACCGTATTTTCAAAAAGAATCATATTTCAATTATTTTCATAACAAAAATAACGAAAAAACAGGAAATGTCAAAGTAAATATAACTAGGGGTGGAGACATTAAACCCAATAATAATATTAGAGGAGGAAAGTGTGGATTAGAAATACACCATGTAGCTGAAGATAAATTTACTAATTTAAACAAAGTAACAACTATTTATAATCAAT
This sequence comes from Lactobacillus sp. XV13L, assembly GCF_059900875.1. Taxonomy (NCBI): domain Bacteria; kingdom Bacillati; phylum Bacillota; class Bacilli; order Lactobacillales; family Lactobacillaceae; genus Lactobacillus; species Lactobacillus sp. XV13L. The sequence continues at coordinate 12,656 of NZ_JBWXGD010000005.1, forward strand.
TTAAAGACTTAGAACTCTGTTATGGCTTTGAATACCAATTACCAAGTAATTTGGTTTATTGCAATGTAGTAGAGCATGCAGTGCTGCACCTATTTATTATTAAAAAAATCAATCAGCAAAATTTGAAAATCGATACAAAAAGAACTTGTGGTTGTGAAGGTTATGAGTCACTTAAAGGCAAAATTTTTAAATGGTATGTAAAAGGGAATACCAATCTGAAAAATAAAAGTATAAATCAAAATTTTTATAATGCATGTAAAATGACAAAAAATGAAGCAGAAAGGTTACTAAACGAATTTAATGAATTCGTTAAATGTAATTGTCATAATTTATCTTGTAATAAAAGCTAGCTGTCATTAGTAAATTTATCAATTTCATAGTTTAAAAATTGAATGAAGCAGGAGATTGAGTTTTAATAAGTTGAGTATAATGGTGTAAACATTCTGATATATATAGAAAATGGGAGACGGACAGCGTGAAGGGGTTACAAGGAAAATTAGGCATGGCGGGAGCATTGTTGCTAGGCGTGGCGGCTACGGCCGTTCCGGTTAGTGCAGAAGCAGCCAGCAGCGAGAGCGCTGCCGTGGTGCAAACGCTAAAGCTAAAGAGCGCATCAAAGAAAAAGCAAGCCCGCTACGTCAACCTGAATGTGCCCTACATTAGCCAGAATGCGGTGGGCGCCTGGATGGGCTGCGAGTCGGCAGCTCTTCTTGAGGGCCTGCACTACAAGGGCGTTTTGACCCACATGGGCCTGGTTCAGTTCATGAAACACCTGCCGCGCAGCAAAAACAACGATCCTCGCACTGGCTTTGCGGGCAGCCCCTACCAAGTCACGCGCGGCGTCTACCAATCGATTTTTCCTAAGCCCCTGGCCCAGTGGGGCAACAAGTACCACCCGGTCAAGGATATCAGCGGCGCCAGCGTCGGTGCGCTGCGCAAGCAGCTGCAACGCGGTAACCCGGTCGTGGTCTACGTCACGCTCAACTTTGCTAAGGCCCGGTGGGGCCGCTATTTTTGGGGCAAGGGTATCGACAACGCCCACGTCATGCTGCTGGACGGCTATGACACGCGGCGCAAGCGCTATCACGTGGCCGACCCCAACCGCGGCAAGTACTGGGTGCGTGCCCGGAAGTTTGCCCGCAGCTACAACTACAGGCGCTATGCAGTCGCAATTCAGTAAAGGCATGAAGGGATGATTAATTTGGAGATAACAAGAGTAACTGATTTTGTTAAAAAGCAGCTTGAAGGCGAGAAGACGGGGCATGACTTCTACCACGGCCGGCGGGTTGCCCACCTGGCGCGTGCGCTGTACCTGCAGGACAACCCCGCAGCGCACCCTGACAGCCGCATGTGCGCGATTATCGGGGCGGCCGGCTACCTGCACGACACGATTGACGAAAAGATCTGCGGCGCCCCTAAAGAGGTGCTTGCGCAGATTGACGCGCTCCTGCCTGCAGCAGGCTTCAGTGCGCTGGAGGTCAAGGATATTCTGTTCACGATCCAGCACATGTCTTTTTCCAAAAACATCGAGCACCACTACCAATTGCCCCTGTCCGGCCAGTACGTCCAGGATGCGGACCGCATCGAGAGCCTCGGTGCAATCGGCATCGCGCGTGCCTTCACCTATGGCGGTGCGCACGGCAACGTGATCTACGATCCTGCCATCAAGCCGCAGAAATTGGTCAGTCACGACCAGTACCGCCAGCACACGGAGACGACGATCAACCACTTCTACGAGAAGCTGTTTCAGCTGGAGGACCTGATGAATACCGCTGGCGGCAAGAAGGAAGCGCACAAGCGCACGGAGTTCATGCGCGCCTTTGTGGCCGAATTCATGCAGGAGTGGGACGTCTAGGCCCTAGCGTAAGCGCCGGCGGCGGACTCATTTGTCCCGGGTAAGTCCTACTTGGTGCCAAGGTATTTTTGTCCGTCAAACCATAATCCCAGCAGGTAATTATCGTCGCTTAGGAGGCTGATTGTGCCCAAAGTCGACTGCCAATTGACCGTGTATAACATTGTGTTCACTCCTTCCACTTGATAACTAGAAACATTGTTCGTGTTTTCTGCCGTACGCACCTGCGTGCGGCTTTTTGTTGTAAAATAGTGCCTGCATCCATTTGATAAGACTATTTTAACCTGCCGGCGTTGACTTTAACAGTAACTGCTGCACAAGCATTCGTGCCGAACAAATTATGGCCGGGGCAAGTTTTGCACACTAAAAGAAAAAAATTATTTTTTGGGCTTGGTGCATGCAAACGCTAGGGCAACTAGCTTACATCGTGGTCCATACCAAAACCTAAACATTGTCACATCAACACTCTATCTAGTGCCACGACTTTGACAGCACCACTAAATATTGTTATTGTATCAATTGCGAATATCTTTAGGAGGTCCATAAACATGGAATGTAAAATCAAAAAAGTTTTAGCAATGACGACGCTGGTTCTTACCGCCAGCATCGTTCTTGCTGGTTGTTCGGGTAGAAAGCAAGGCGGCAGTGGCAACGCCAGCACCAGCGCTAAGCATTCGATTGCGCTGATCACGGATACTGCGGGCGTCAACGACAACTCGTTCAACCAGTCGGCGTGGCAGGGCTTCAAGGCATACGGCCAGGAACATAACCTGAAGCGCGGCCAGAACGGCTACCAGTACTTCCAGTCAAGCGGTGCCTCCGACTTTGAGCCCAACTTTGACCAGGCGGGCAAGGCCGGCTACCAGACCATCTTTGGCATTGGCTACAGCCTAAAGGATGCCGTCAGCGCCGCGGCGAAGAAGTATCCGAAGAAGAACTTTGTCATCGTTGATGAGGTAATCAAGGGCCAGAAAAATATTGCATCTGCCAACTTCAGGAGTGAGCAGGCCGCATACCTGGCCGGCGTGGTGGCCGCAACGGAAACAAAGACCGACACGATTGGTTTTATCGGTGGTGCCCACGGCGACATCATTGACCTCTTCGATGCCGGCTTTACCCGGGGCGTTCATGACCAAGCCAAGAAGTTAGGCAAGAAGATCACGTTGCTCAACCAGTACGTGGGCGACTTCAAGAGCGCCGACAAGGAAAAGGCGATTGCCCGCTCCATGTATGCCAAAAAGGCGGACATTATCTTCCATGCTTCTGGCCTAGCCGGCAACGGTTTGTTCCAGGAAGCCAAGGCCATCAACCAGGACCGCCCCGCAGATAAAAAGGTGTGGGCAATCGGCGTCGATTCCGATCAGTCTTACCTGGGCAACTATAAAGCCAAGGACGGCAAAAAGGCCAACTTTGTGATGACCTCGGTTATTACCGGCGTTAACATTGCGACCAAGGATATTTCCGACCGGGCATACAAGGGCAAGTTTCCGGGCGGCCAAAACCTGGTTTACGGGCTAAAGACGAACGGCGTCTCTATCAAACGCGGACAGGTTGGTGCCAAGGCCTGGAAATACGCCCAGTCGGCGCGTCAAGACATCATTGCCGGCAAGATTAAGGTGCCGCTTCACCCGGGAAAATAGTTCGACTTTGATGCAAAACAAACGTTAATTATGTACTAATTATCAAATAAATCTTGAAATTAAACGTATTTTATACTAAAGTTATCACTGTAAAGTTCGTTATTTTGTGGAGGGTTTATAAGATATGGGTAAGAAGTTAACGCAATTTTTTGCAGCAGGAGTCGCAATTGTCTCAACGGGTCTGGTGCTCGGAGCTTGTTCCGGCAAGAAGCAGGGCACAGGCAGCAGCCAAAATATGAAAAACAGCATCGCCTTGATAACTGATTCTAATGGTGTTAATGACCAGTCCTTCAACCAGTCGGCCTGGGAAGGGTTCAAGCAGTTTGGACGCACGCACAACATGAAGCAGGGCAAGGGCTACCAGTACTTCCAGTCGAGCAGCGCGTCCGACTTTACGCCCAACTTTAACCAGGCCGCTAAGTCTGGCTACCAGACGATTGTTGGGGTCGGCTTCATGCTGACGGATTCGGTCAAGGCGGCAGCCAAGAAGAACCCGAAGAAGAACTTTGTTATTATCGACGACGTGATTAAGGGCCAGAAGAATGTGGCGTCCGTTACCTTCAAGAGCAACGAGTCGTCCTACCTTGGCGGCGTGGCGGCCGCATACACAACGAGGACCAACAAGGTGGGCTTCATTGGCGGTGCCAAGTCTGCCATAATTGCGACCTTTGAGGCCGGCTTTAAGCAGGGCGTGCGCGATGCGGCCAAGGCCCTGCACAAGAAGATTACGGTAAGCACGTCCTATATTGGCAACTTTACCGCAACTGATAAGGCCAAGTCGATTGCCCAGTCCATGTATGCAAACCACGCGGACGTTATTTACCAGGCTGCCGGCAACGCGGGCAACGGCGTGTTCCAAGAGGGCAAGGCTTACAACCAGGCGCGTCCGGCCAGTCAAAAGGTCTGGGTCATCGGCGTTGACGTTGACCAGGAACACCTGGGCAGCTACAAGTCCAAGGACAATAAGAAGGGCAACTTTACTTTGACTTCCGTATTAAAGGGGCTGAATGTTGCAACCGAAACCTTGGCAAACGATGCAGCCCAGGGCAAGTTCCCGGGTGGCAAGCACCTCGTCTACACCCTGAAGGGTGACGGGGTTTCAATCACGAAGGGCAACTTGGATGCAAAGGCCTGGGCAGCGGTCCAGGATGCGCGCAAGCAGATAATTGCAGGCAAAATCATGGTTGCGGCCAAATAAGGGCTACTGAAAAAGCAATTGAATTGATTAAGGGACTCTTTGTATGCTGATGCAAAGAGTCTTTTACAGGGGAATTAATAATGAACGAGACGACAAATGTAATCGAGATGCGCAATATCGTCAAGGACTTCAACGGCTTTAAGGCTAATGATGGCATTAACCTAACCTTGAAGCGGGGCGAAATTTTGGCGCTCCTCGGTGAAAATGGTGCCGGGAAGTCGACCCTAATGAGTATTTTGTCGGGGCTGATCACGCCGACAGCAGGGAAGATTAAGGTGCGCGGACAGGAAGTGGCCGTGAAAAACCCAACCGTTGCCAAAAATCTGGGGATTGGGATGGTGCACCAGCACTTCATGCTGATGGATTCCTTTACCGTTTTGGAAAATATTATCCTGGGCCACGAACCCGTTCGTGGTCCTAAACTGAATTTTAGCAAGGCCAAACAAGAAATTGACGCGCTGTCTAAACGCTACAACCTCAATGTTGATCCCATGAAAAAGGTGAGCGAGATCACGGTGGCGCAGCAGCAGCGGGTGGAGATTCTCAAGATCCTTTACCGGGGGGCCGACATCATGATCTTTGATGAGCCGACGGCGGTCTTGACCCCGCAGGAAATCACGGAGTTCATTGAAATCCTCAAGGGCCTGGCGCTTGAGGGCAAATCCATCATTCTGATCACCCACAAGCTGGAGGAAATCAAGCAGACGGCGGATGAGGTGACCGTTATCCGTGCCGGTAAAAGCGTGGGGACCTTTAATGTGGACGAGGTTAGCGATAATCGCCTGGCCGAGCTGATGGTTGGACGCCACGTCAACATGCGGCTGGACAAACCCGCTGCCCAAGTGGGCAAGACGATGCTCAGAGTTGACAACCTGCAGGCAAAAAACAGCCAGGGCGTTCAGACACTGAAGGGTCTGTCCTTTGACCTGCATGCCGGGGAAATTCTCGGCGTCGCTGGAATCGATGGCAATGGTCAGGACGAGCTTGTCCGGGCGCTGACCGGTTTGCAGCACGTTGATTCGGGCCGCGTCTTCATTGCTGGCCAGGACATGACCAATCAGAATGTCCGCAAGACTACGGAAAAGGGCGTTGCCCACATTCCTGCTGACCGGCAGAAGTATGGTTTGATATTGCCGTTTTCGGTTGCGGCCAACCTCAGCTTGCAGACTTACTACAAGGCGCCGTTTTCAAAGCATAATGTGATGCACCATGATGTCATCAACAAGTACGCTGACGATCTTATCAACAAATTTGATATACGAACAACAAGTAGCGGCGTACCGGTTGGGGAACTGTCCGGTGGGAACGAGCAGAAGGTAATCATTGCCCGCGAATTGAGCCGGGACAGCGACCTGATCATTGCCTTTCAACCGACCCGCGGGTTGGATGTTGGTGCGATTGAATACATTCACAAGCAGCTGCTGCTTGAACGCGCTAAGGGCAAGGCCATCCTGCTGGTTTCCTATGAACTGGATGAAATTATGCAGCTGTCGGATCGCATTATCGTTCTCCACGACGGCGACATCTCGGGTGAGGTGAAGCCAGAAGAAACGAGCGATGAGGAACTAGGCCTGCTGATGACGGGCTTCAAGAAAGAAGGCACAACTTTTGCTTAAGGTGACCCCCAAAATAAAGAAAATTTTAGTACCGCTGATCTCGATTGTGGCCGGCTTTTTGGTTGGTGCGCTGATCATGCTCGTGTGGAGCTATAACCCGGTTGACGCATACACGTCGATGTTTACTAGTGCCCTGGGCAATATGAACGGAATCGGGGAAACCATCCGTGAGGCCACGCCGCTGATTTTTACAGCCATCGGCTTCGCCATTGCCTCGAAGGCCGGCTTCTTCAACATTGGTCTGCCGGGCCAAGCGCAGGCAGGCTGGCTGGCATCCATCTGGATCGTGCTTGCCAACCCCGGCATGCCCAAGGTGCTGCTATTGCCGCTGGCGATTGTGGCCGGCGTCGTGGCCGGTGCCATTGTGGCGGGAATCGCGGGCTGGCTGCGCGCGCAATTTGGCACCAACGAAGTGATTACAACGATTATGATCAACTACATTGTCCTGTACGTTTGTCAGCACCTGACCCAGCAGGTGATGCCGGCTAGACTGCGCCTGGATATTGATACGACCAAGACGATTAGCGCCAATGGCAGCCTAAAGATTCCGTGGCTGAGCAAAATGTTTGGCGATTCGCGGATCAACGCCGGGATCTTCATTGCGGTCGTGGCGGTATTATTTTACTGGTACCTGATGAAAAAGACGACAACGGGCTTTGAAATTGAGGCCGTCGGCACTAACCCTTTCGCCAGTCGCTACGCCGGCATGTCGACTAAGAAAAACATCATGATCTCGATGCTTCTGTCCGGCGGATTTGCTGGGTTGGGCGGTGTTGTTCAGGGCCTGGGGACCTACCAGAACTACTTCACCCAGACCACCAGTCTCGACATCGGGTGGGACGGCTTGTCCGTTGCCCTTTTGGGCGGCGGCACCGCCCTCGGGATCCTGCTTGCGGCCGTCTTGTTTTCAATTTTAAAAATTGGGGGCCTGGGCATGCAGACCATCGCGGGGATTCCGTACGAAATAGTGTCCATTGTGATTGCGGCAATCATCTTCTTCGTCGCCATCCAGTACGTGATTGGACGGTTGTTTAAAAATAAGCAAACGGCTAAAAGCGCTGGCGAGAGCACAGACGCGGCTGCTGCAGAAACTGCCGCTGGACCCAAGACTAGTGAAGGAGGACAGGGCTAATGAACTTAATGACAATTTTACCCTTATTGGTCTCATCGACCTTTGTGTACTCGACGCCGCTGATTTTTACGGCTTTAGGCGGGGTATACAGTGAAAACGCGGGGATTACTAACATTGGTCTGGAGGGCATCATGACGATGGGCGCCTTTGCCTCAATTGTCTTCAACCTGACCTTTGCCTCGACCTTTGGTACCCTCACGCCCTGGCTCGGAACTATCGTTGGCGGGGTCACCGGCGTTTTCTTCGCCTTGCTTCATGCCGTGGCAACCATCAACTTTCACGCCGATCACATTATCAGCGGGACGGTGCTGAACTTGATGGCTCCACCTTTGGGCGTGTTTTTGATCAAGGCTATTTATGACAAGGGGCAAACGGAAAACATCAACCAGAGCTTTGGCTACTTCAGCTTTCCGGGGCTCGCCGATATTCCCGTCATCGGACCCATTTTCTTCAGGGACACGTCGGCCCCGGCTTGGGTGGCCATCATCCTTGCGCTTATCTTGTGGTGGGTGCTATACAAGACCCGCTTCGGCTTGCGCCTGCGTGCCTGCGGCGAAAACCCGCAGGCGGCGGACACGATGGGGGTCAACGTTTACGGTATGCGCTATGCGGGCGTGCTGATTTCCGGTTTTCTGGGCGGCATCGGCGGGGCCGTTTTTGCCGAGGCAATCTCGGGCAACTTCTCGGTTTCGACCATCGCGGGTCAGGGCTTCATGGCGCTGGCCGCAATGATCTTTGGCAAGTGGAACCCGCTCGGTGCGATGCTGGCCTCGCTGTTTTTTGGCTTTGCCCAGAGTCTGAGCATCATCGGCAACCAGCTGCCGTTTTTCAACCATATCCCAGCCGTCTACATGCAGATTGCACCGTACGTGCTCACCATTGTGATTCTGGTCCTGTTCTTCGGCAAGTCGGTGGCACCGGCTGCCGACGGGCAAAATTACGTTAAGTCTAAGTAGGAGAAAATAATGAAAGAAATTTACTTTAACCATGACGGCAATATCGACGACCTGGTGTCCTGCCTGCTCTTGCTGCAGGCTCCCGGTATCAAGCTCATCGGCATCAGTGCGATTGATGCGGACGGCTACGTTGATCCGGCCGTTGAAGTCTGCCGCAAATTGACCGACCGCTTTAACCTGCGCGGTGACCAGCTGGAAGTGGCCCGTTCGACTTCACGTGCGGTCAACCAGTTCCCGGAAGCTTGGCGCACGGGTTCCTATTCCTTCAATTACTTGCCGATGCTGAATGAAGCGGGGAAAATGATTACCAGGGAAGCGGCCAAGCCGGCGCACTTGGACATGGTTGACAAGATCAAGCACGCCGCCCACAAGGTCACGCTGATCATGACCGGTCCTTTGACAGACCTGGCCCGTGCTCTAGAAGTCGACCCCACCATTAGCGAAAACATTGAATGCCTTTACTGGATGGGGGGATCTCTTGATGGCCACGGCAACGTGGTTCAGGTTAACGCGGATGGTACCCAGGAGTGGAACGCCTTCTGGGACCCCTATGCGGTGGAACGCGTCCTGCAGGCAGATATCGCAATGCAGGTTGTGGGACTTGAAAGCAGCGAGGAGCTGCCCTTAACGGATGAAGTCAGAATGCACTGGGCCAGCCTGCGCAGGTATTTGGCCGTTGACCTGGTGGGCCAGGGCTATAGCCTGCTGGTCAACCCGCCGGTTCAGAGCGTCCAATTATACTTCTGGGATGTTTTGACGACCATCAGTGCGCTCTACCCGGAAGTGGTCCAGGCGGTGGCAACGCACAGGGTTAAGGTGATCACGACCGGTACAGCCGCAGGGCGTCTGGTTGATGATCCTAATGGTCATGAGGTAACCCTGGTGACCAAGGCCAACAAGGAAGAATTTTTCCGGAGGTTCGATGAGCTCCTCATGCGGACCAAGTAAGGGATTTAATTATACAAAAAAGACGAGGTTCGGGTTTGAACCTCGTTTTTTTGTTAGTTCTGAACTCAGTTTAAGCGAGTGAATCCCAGGCGGGCAGGTCTGTTACCGGACCCTCTGCCAGGGCTACTTGCTCAGGGGTCAGGTACTTCTTGTGGACAACAACCTCGTAGGTGTTGTCTTTGAACCAGTCGTTGGTCATGACGAAGAAACCCTTGTCACCGTTTTTCTCGCCCCAGGAATTTTCAACCTTCCACTGGCGAATGTGGCCCTGGTCCTCATCGACGCCGACTATCGTCATGGCGTGGGTGGAGGCACCGCTGCCCGTGCGCAGGCGGTCCGCCTTGGACATCTTGAGGTCGACCCCGTACAATTCGCTCATCTTGTATAATTCACTGTCCAGGTAGCCCTTCTTACGGTCGCTTTGTTCGCCGACATCATTGCCGAACCAGACGGCCTCGCCGTCCTTCAACTGGCTAACGGCGGCAGACTCCAGGTATTCCATCGGCACGTTAAGGAACTTGATCCGGTAGGAGCCCGCAACGTTGTCCTCAAACGGCAGCCCGTAGAGCTTGCCGTATTCATGGTCAGGGGCATTGGTCAAGACAACGTAGTCGTCGAAGTCGACGTCGCCCATATACTTGTGCAAGAATTCCAGTGGGGTCAGGTCCTTGTCCAGGTGGTAGTTCTTGTCGTCGTCGCGGTATTCCAGGTCAAACTTCTTCGGGGGTTCACCGACGGCAATGGCCGTCATCCGGTAGACCTCGCCCAGGAACTGTTCGCGCGCCTGCTTGATTTTTTCCTCTTCACCGTCCTGCTTCAACTTGCGCAAAACAAGGGCGTCCTTGTGCAGCTTGTCGGCCAGTGATTTGGCAAAGGCGCTGGTGTTGTTGGTGTTGGCATTCTCCGGCATTGCGTATGAAGGCACTACGCCGTACTTGGCAACCAGGGCTGCCGCCATGTGGAACTGACCGCCGTCTTCGCCGGCCCCCTCTAAGTGCGCCCTAACGGTGCGGGAGTCCAGTGGCTTGTCGGCCGTGTCCAAAATGTTGTCGTAGAAGATGTTTGCCCGTTCAATCTTGTCCCAGAAGAAGTTGTAGCTCTGCGAGAAGGTAAAGTTCTTAACGTGGTACTTTTGACCAAAATTGTGACGCAGAATATTGAGCGTGGCGAATTCCCAGCAGCGGCCCGATTGCAGCTGGTTGGTGACGTTTTCGGTGTCCAGTTCGGTTGAAAAGACCCTGGTTAATTCCCCCTGAACGCGTTCATTGTAGGCTGCCGCCTGAACGCCGCTTTTTTGGGCGGCGCGCGCAACGACCTGGTTCTGCGGGTTGGCATTGAACTTTTCTGCAAATTTTTCCAATTCTTGAACGGTAACTCTATGTCCCATAAATTGATCTCCTTTTTAATCTTTTTTTAAATTACTTTATATTTTAAGCCAAAACAAAAGCGAGTTCAATGGTTGAACTCGCTTTAGAGAATTATTTGTCTGGGCTGCTTAATTAAAAGCGCCCTCCATGCTATCCGCATTAGTCAATTTGGATTGAATTGTCGCCTGCGTTCGTGCTTTGCTTGGGCAGGGTAATAGTCAATACGCCGTTGTCATATTTTGCATGAATGTCGCTGGCAGCTACATCTGGCAGTCTGAAGCTGCGGGAGATGTGGCCTTCGCTCCGTTCACGGTGGATAATGCTGCCATCCTTTGACAGGTCCTTGAAGGCCTTTCTGGAGCCTGAGATGCTCAGAACGCCGTTATCGTAATTCACGTTAATCTTGTCCTTGTCCATCCCGGGCATGTCTACTTTGATTATGTATTCGTGGTCGTTTTCAACGACGTCTGACTGCATTAGTTTTGCTATTTCGTTATTGTTAAAAAGTTTACGCGGAAGATCAAACCAATCATTCATTGCATCAAATAAGTCATCGCGGTGATTCATCATTTCATTTGCCATAGTAAAAACTTCCTTTCAAATATGTTGTTGTAACGGAAGACTTTTCTTTCATTTCTTCCTTACACTGATTATTATAGTAGGCATACCGGAAAAAGGGAAACAATTAGCACTCTTTATTTTAGATTGCTAATTTTAAAAGCAGAACGTTGCTATAACAGTATTTTTAACTTGTGGATAATTTTTAGCATAAGTAACGGAGAGAATAATTATGGTTTACTACCAGAAGATGACGCCGGAAGGCTACCAAAAGATCAAGGCAGAAATTGCACGTTTAAAAAAAGACCGCCCGCGGCGAATTAAGATTCTGCAGGAGGCCCGTGCCCTTGGCGACTTGTCCGAGAACACGGAGTATACGGAGGCCAAGCGGGACCTCGGACACCTGCAGAGTCGCCTGCGCTACTTGGACAAGCAGCTGAAGTATGCCGAAGTAGTTGAAAAAACTGCGGACGGCAAGGTCAACCTGGGCAAGACCGTTACCCTGCAATTTGAAGGCGAAAAGGGGACCGAACGATACGTGGTGGTTGGACGGATGGAAGCAGATATTGCGGCGGGCAAAGTTGCGTTTGACTCGCCGCTGGGGCAGGCAATCATGAAAAAGCCTGCAGGCACACTGGTCCAGGTGGAGGCCCCGGCCGGTCGGTACGGCGTGATGATTGTTGCGATTGACTAAAAATGTTCTTGCTTATCCGAACTTGTGTTTGTATAATGAAGTTATCGAACAAACGTTTGAGATAGGAAGTGGACAGTAGTGTATGATTATCGGTATGAACCGCACCATGTAGTTTTCATGATTGACAACAAGTCGTTTTATGCCAGCTGCGAGGCACTCAGGCTGGGTCTCAATCCGATGAAGGCGGTGCTTGCGGTTGTTTCGCACCAGCCCAATACCAAAAACGGCTCGGGCTTGATCATGGCGGCCTCGCCCCTGGCTAAGAAGAAGTACGGCTTGACCAATGTGATGCGGGTGCGTGATTTGCCCAGCAAAAGGGAGGCCCCGGACCTGATCCTGGTTGAGCCCCACATGAATTTGTATATCAGGCGCAGCATGCAAGTCTTAGAGATTTTTCGGCAGTACGCAGCTGAAGAAGATATTCACGTCTATTCGATTGATGAGTCGATGATTGACATGACCAAGTCCTGGCACCTGTTTGGCGCAGATCCTTACCTGGTGGGCCGCCGAATCCAGGTGGAAATCAGAACCAAGCTTGGACTCTACACCACCTGCGGCATTGGCGAAAACCCACTGCTTGCCAAGCTGGCCATGGATATTTCCGCTAAGCACCGGAAGTCGATGATTGACTACTGGCACTATATTGACGTTCCCGACACAATTTGGCAGATTGCCAACCTGGAAGATGTCTGGGGCATCGGCAAGCGGACGGCGCAGCGCTTGCGCCGCCTGCACATCAGCAATATGTACGAATTGGCTCATACGGATCCCGCCCTTTTGCAAAAAGAGTTTGGCGTAATGGGGGCACAGCTATTTGCCATCAGCTGGGGCGTGGATCGCAGCGTCATAAGCGAAAAGTTTTTTCCAAAAATGAAAAATTACGGCAACTCGCAGATTTTGACAAGGGACTACACCGTTCAGCGCGAGATTGAAATCGTGCTGCGTGAAATTGGTGAGCAGGTTGCGGCCAGAATTCGGGCCCACAAGCTGCAGGCTGGCTGCATCAGCTTGTACGTTGGATTCTCCCAGTACCGCTCTGCGGGCGTTCGCAAGGGCTTCAGCGTCCAACGAAAAATTTGCCCCACCAATGATAGCGACCTGTTGGTCCAGGAGGTTTTGGCCCTTTTTCGTACGAATTGGCATGGTGAAGCCGTCCGGGCACTGGGAATCAGCTGCAGCCGCCTAGCGGCAGATAACTGTGAACAATTAACGCTTTTTGTGCAGCCGTGGCGCCAGCTGAAGAAGCGCACCGTGACGGCAACGGTGGACAAGATTCGACAAAAGTACGGCTTTACGAGCGTGGTTAAGGCATCCAGCCTGCTGGATGGCGCAACCGCCATTCGGCGCGCCAACCTGGTCGGTGGTCACAATGGCGGCAACGCCTATGAATGACTTTGACAAGATTGTGCTGGACTTTTTCAAAAATTACCAGGATCGAAAAATGAAGAAGTGGGTGGGCTTTTTCCTAAGCGATCATACGGTGGCGATTACCCGCGACGAGAAGCGGCGCGCCAGCAAGCATCCGCGCAAGCAGGCCATGTCTCCCGAAGAAATCAGCGTGCAGCTGCTCAAGGCATACGGCAACCACTGCTTGGTGCACCTGCAGGTCAAGGTGGTGGACGGTGATGATCAGTTGCCTGCAGATGTTGTGGGCTTTGTCAATGGCTATAGCGATGAGGGAATTGTCGTGGACGGACATAAAATTGCCCTGGAAGATATTAATCACATCGAAGTCGATTAGGAATTGCACGGCCTATCTTTTTCATAGCGTCTTTTTTTGCTATAATATGGAATTTGTAAGGCACAAAATGTAGATCGAGGTAATTCTGTGAACACACCGGCATCAAGAGACGGCAACTTAATTCGCTATATTTTTTATGTTATTGGATACTTAATGGCCGTTGGTGCATATAAGCTTGCCACCAAAAACGCACCGGGTCACGTCTGGGACCTCGTCTTATTTGCGACGATTTCCTTAATGGTTATCTTGTTCTACGTTTACCGCTTCAACCGGGAGCAACGGTATTTTGACCGCAGCTTCACGGGTTCATGGCTCAACTACTTTGGCACGATTGTAGCGTTAACTGTGGTGGTGACCGCACTGCGCATCAGCGTCTCCTGGATGCAGGCATATAGCAGGCTCAGCTTATACGGCTTTCAGGTGGCGTTCTTGCGGCATGAATCGGATAGCGGCTACTGGTTCTTGCTGCTTGCGGTGGGCGTTGTCCTGCCGGTTTTGCAGGAGTTTTTGGCCACCGGGTTTTTGTTCAACTACGCCTTCAGGCGCAGCACGTTGACGACCGCATTTTGGGGGATGCTTGCCTCGGGAATCCTGTTCAGCCTGCTCAACTGCCAGGGCTCGGTTGTCCTCTTAGCGATCGATGTTCTTTTCGGGGCGCTCTTTGCCTGGTCCTACCTCTACGCCCAGACACTGTGGATGCCCGTCTACCTGGCGGTGCTCAATGGCGTTCTTTTGGTGATTATGACGTAGAACCTGGACAAAATAAAAAAGGCGATGAAATTAATCATCGCCTTTTTTGCGTGAGCGGATAGCGTGAATCGAACCCGCATCTTCAGCTTGGGAAGCTAACGTTCTACCATTAAACTATACCCGCATTACTGAAATAGTTTACCATGTTTTTTGGTTAAATCCAAGCCCTGATTTTCACTTTTAGGTCCTGGCCGCAAGCTTGGCGACAGTCAGGTCAACGCGGCTGCGGTCAAGTAGCCGGGAAAAATCCTGAAACAGCCAGCGGCGCAGCTCGTCCGCTTCCAGCACCAGGGGCATGCGGTCGTGCACGGGCGCCATTATGCCGTTAGGCGCGGTCGTGGCCATTGCAAAGTGGCCTTCTTCGTAGATGCCGGCAATCAGGGTCAGGGGCGCGCCCGCATTGCTGAAGCTGAAGCGCTCATGGTAACGGCGGCCGTTGGCAGCCAGGTAAGTCTGCTGACCGCTTTCATAAAATTGCCGGGCAATAATAATGCAGCGTCTCCGGGCAAAGGATGCGTCCCACATTGAGGGTTTTTGCTCGAAGAACCGTTCAACGCGTGCGTTGAAGACAACGGCCTTATTGTTAACAGGACTAGGGTAGCCCCAGCTTTTCGGCGTCAGCAGCAGCTGCTGGCCCTGGTAGACCAGGACCGGGACCAGACCGCTGGGGAAAACATCCTGGTCCTGCGGCAGCGTTGATGCCGGCTCGCTCAGTGGCAGGTTGAGGTCGGTAGTTAAGTATTTTTTGATTTCTGCCAGACGCGGCAGCTGAAACTGGTTGCACATTTTTTCCTCCGTGTTTAATCATTGCGTGATTTTTGGTAGAATTGACTATGATTATTGCATTAAAGCAGGTTTTGACTTTCAAGGAAGGTAGATACGATGAAAAAGAAAATTATCCTCACGGGCGACCGGCCAACGGGGAAGCTGCACGTGGGCCACTACATTGGTTCTTTGAAGAATCGGGTTAAGCTGCAGAACGCGGGCGACTACCAGTCCTACATTATGATTGCCGACACGCAGGCCCTGACCGATAATGCGCGCAACCCCGAAAAGATTAAAAACAGTCTGGTGCAGGTGGCGCTTGACTACCTGGCCGTCGGCATCGACCCGCAGGTTTCGACCATCTTCGTGCAGTCGCAGATTCCGGCCCTGTTTGAACTCACGGCCTACTACATGGACCTCGTGACGGTCAGCCGCCTGGAGCGCAACCCAACCGTCAAGGCCGAAATCAAACAGAAGAATTTTAACGACTCGATTCCGGTGGGCTTTTTGAATTACCCGGTGTCCCAGGCGGCCGACATTACCGCCTTCAAGGCGACACTCGTGCCCGTTGGGGACGACCAGGAGCCGATGCTCGAGCAGACCCGTGAAATTGTGCGCACGTTCAACCGCGTCTACCACAAGGACGTGCTGGTTGAACCCGAAGGCTACTTCCCCAGCAAGGGCGAGGGCCGCTTACCGGGTCTTGACGGCAACGCCAAGATGTCCAAGTCCCTAGGTAATGCCATCTACCTGGCCGACGATGCCGCGACCGTTCAAAAGAAGATCATGTCGATGTATACTGACCCGGGCCACGTTCACGTGGAGGATCCGGGCAAGGTCGAGGGCAACACGGTCTTCACCTACCTTGATATTTTTGCTCCCGATAAGGATAAGGTAGCAGAAATGAAGGAAGAATACCAAAAAGGCGGCTTGGGCGACGTCAAGCTCAAGCGCTACCTGAATAAGGTGATGGAAGAAGAACTGGCCCCGATTCGCGCCCGCCGCGCCCGTTACGAACAAAACCTGGACGAGGTCTACGAGATGCTGCAGGAGGGGTCGCAAAGGGCCAACCGTGTGGCCGCCCAAACCCTGGCTGAGGTGCGGGATGCAATCGGATTGAATTACTTTGACTAAGAGGCAAAAAAATGCGTAAGCGGATTCCTTGGAAGCAGTATTTTATGATGCAGGCGCTGGTTATCGCCCAGCGCTCAACCTGTGATCGGGCCTTGGTGGGTAATGTTTTGGTCAAGGACAACCGGATTATCGGGACGGGCTACAACGGGTCCGTGTCGGGTGCACCGCACTGTGATGACGTCGGCCACCAGATTGTTGACGGGCACTGCGTGCGGACGATTCACTCGGAGATGAACTCGCTGATTCAGTGTGCGAAGAACGGCGTTTCAACCGATCACACCGAGATTTATGTGACGCACTTTCCCTGTTATAATTGTGCCAAGGCACTTGTTCAGGCCGGTGTGGAGAAGGTCAACTATTACTTTGATTATCATGATAGTCCGCTGGCAATAGCGCTTTTTAAAGATTGTGGGGTTCCCTATGAGCAAATTAAAATCAACCGTGAATACGTGGAAGAGTTGGCGCGCAAGCTGGAAGACGCTGAGAATTAAAGTGGTCGGGCTCCTTGCACTGGCAGGCGCCTTCTGCACCCTGACGGGCTTTACCAACCCCAACGTGAAGGACAACAGCCACCTCTTGGAGCGCGAGACCAGCAAGTTGATCCTGGCCAAAAACGACCGGTACATGCAGACCGGCGAGCAGCCGCGAATTATCGTTCAGACCGTTAACCGCGTTAGCCACTTGACACCCCCCAAACTGGGCAAGTACAAGCACACGGTCTTCATCGTGGTGGGCTCGAAAAACAAGCGGCGCAACGTGCAGATTTACTCCAGCAAGGACCTGCACGGCGCGTTTACGGCGGATGTGCGAGGTAATATCATCCGCGCGCAGTCAGACCAGTTGCGCTCCAGCAGCAAGAAAGAGTTCAATAAGGGGCTGCGTTTTGTTTTCAGGGCGTGCGCGACCACGATTGACCAGCAGTACCATTATTCGCTTGATAAGTATGACCTGACGAGCGCGGAACGCAGCAAGATTGAACACCCGCGCCGGGTTGCCCTGCCGATTGCGCTTGCCCTTGTGTTGGTCTTGGGCGGCCTGGTCTATTTTTTCAAGAACAATCTGCACCTAAAAAACAGGTAAAAAGGGTTGACTTAATTGCTTGTTGTGTATTACACTCACAATGCAAATCAAATAAACAAATGAACTGTTAGGTGAGACTCCTACGTGAACATATGCTATCGCTCAGAAACATCCAGAGATGCCAACGAGTTAAATAGTTACCGTCGAATTAAGGCGGTAACCAGATAGCTGGCATGTGCTTACGTCACGTAGTGTTAAAGCTGAACGACGAGTATTAATGATACCTAGTTTAAAAGGGGTCGCTAACGGTGTTAGGCGGTCCCTTTTTAGTTTGTTTGCGTTTTTAGAAGAGAAGGAGTGGAAACGATGCTGAGAAAACCAAACGAAACAGTCGCAAACAAAGACTTGGAATTGGTTAAGGCCATTGCCAAGGAAAGCAGGTCAGAGACGCTCGCCCGCCTACACGCGAGCAGCGACGGCTTGACTAGCGCGCAGGCCGACCAGAACCGGGAGGAATTTGGCGCAAATACGATTGCATCTGGCAAGCACAACTCAAAGCTACGTTTTTTGACCGAGGCATTTATTACGCCCTTTACGCTGGTTTTGCTGGCCCTCGCCACCCTGTCCTTGTTTACCGATTACATTTTTGTGCCGGCCGGCGAAAAGGATATCAGCACGGTTGCAATTATGCTCACGATGGTCTTCATTTCGGGCATTACCAGTTTTATCCAGAACATCAAGTCCTCGAATGCAGTCAATTCGCTACTGCAGATGGTCTCGGTAACAACCGATATTATCCGCGACGGTAAGGACGAGGAGATCGATACGAGCCAGGTCGTTGTAGGCGACGTGATTCGCTTGGCAGCCGGCGACATGGTGCCGGCCGACATGAGGCTACTCGTTAGCAAGGACCTCTTCTGTTCATCCAGTTCGCTCAACGGCGAATCGAACCCGATTGAAAAAATTGCAACGAGAAGGCCTAAAATCGGGCAGGACCGCGACTACTTGGACTACCCGAATATACTGTACGAGGGAACGACGATTGTTTCCGGTTCGGGGCTCGGTGTGGTCTTTGCAACTGGTGAACGAACGATGTTTGGTAAGTTGGCGCATGATATTGCTCACAATGACGTTAAGAATACCGCCTTCGACGTTGGTATCAAGAATGTATCCCGGCTTCTGATCATTATGACGCTCATCATCGCACCACTTGTTTTAATCATCAACGGCCTGACTAAAGGTGACTGGATCAACGCCCTGATTTTTTCAATTGCGACGGCGGTCGGGTTGACGCCGGAAATGCTGCCGGTAATCGTGACGACGAATCTGGTCAAGGGCTCGATTGAGATGTCCAAAAAAGGCACAATCGTCAAAAAGATGAACTCGATTCAGAACTTTGGCTCGGCCGATATCCTCTGCACAGACAAGACGGGCACATTGACGCAAGACAAGGTTGTCCTGGAGCGGCACTATGACTTGAACCTGCGCGAAAACCAGCAGATACTGGAAATGGGCTACCTCAATTCATACTACCAGACGGGGATGAAGAATCTGATCGACAAGGCCATCATTGAGGCTGCGGGCAACGAGCTCGACATTAATGAGATTCAACGGGACTACAACAAGATCGACGAGATTCCGTTTGACTTTTCTAGGCGGCGGATGAGCGTCGTCGTGGCAAACTCTGACCTCAAGCACGGCGAGCACCTGCTGGTAACAAAGGGCGCATCCGAAGAAATGATGGCCGTCGCCACTAGAATCGAGGCTGACGGCCAGATCCTGCCACTGACGCCGGAACGCAAGCAGAAGGTCATGGAAAAGGTCAACAACATGAACGATGACGGCCTGCGCGTAATCATGCTGGGCTACAAGCGCAACCCCGCGCCCGTGGGCGAATTTTCTGTCAAGGATGAAAACGACCTGATTCTCTGCGGCTTCCTGGCCTTTCTGGATCCGCCCAAGGAGAGTGCCAAGGCTGCCCTTGCCCGCCTTAAGGGCGACGGCATCTCCGTTAAGATTCTGACCGGCGATAACGAGGCGGTCACGCGGACGGTTGGCCTGCAGGTCGGCCTAAACGTCGACACGGTCTATTCCGGCGCCGACCTGGAGGGCAAAAACCCCGCGGAACTGGCCAAGATGGTTGAGGAGTGCAACATCTTCGTTAAGCTTTCACCCGAGGACAAGACGCGGATCATCAACCTGCTAAAGAAAAACGGGCACACGGTTGCCTACATGGGCGATGGCATTAACGACGCGCCCGCAATGAAGGCAGCCGACGTTTCGATTTCCGTGGACACGGCGGTCGACATCGCCAAGGAATCGGCGGACATCATCCTGCTGCACAAGGACCTGAACGTGCTGGAGACCGGGGTCAGGATTGGCCGCAAGGTCTTCGGCAACACGATGAAGTACATCAAGATTACGCTGTCGTCGAATTTCGGCAACATCCTGTCAATCCTGGTCGCATCGTCGTTTCTGCCGTTTTTGCCGATGCTGCCGCTGCAGCTGCTTGTTTTGGACCTGCTCTACGGGACGAGCTGCTTGTCGCTGCCGTTTGACGAGATGTCCGCTGACTACCTGAAGGAGCCGCGGAGCTGGTCAACCAAAAAGCTGCCGAAGTTCATGTTTTACTTTGGTCCGACGTCCTCTGTCTTTGACATTCTGACCTTCGGCATTTTGTACTTCATAGTCTGCCCGCACCTGGTCGGGGGCAGTTTCAATGCAATCAGTCCGGCCCAGCAGGCAGCATTTATTGCACTGTTCCACACCGGTTGGTTCATCGAATCGCTCTGGACCCAGGAAATGGTCATTCACGCGTTGCGCGACCGACACCTGCCGTTTATCGGCCAGCACGCCACCGCTACGGTCATTCTGGCAACCTTTGGGGCCGGGATTATCGGAACCCTGATTCCATTCTCATTCTTGTCTTCCACACTCAAGTTTGGCGAACTGCCAATGAGCTTCATGTGGATAATCCTGGGCATTTTGGTGCTGTACATTCTGCTGACTACCGTAGTCAAGCACTTCTACCTCAAGAAAGAAAAATTCTTGATTTAAACCAAGTCAAATCAGAAACTGCTAGTCCAGCAAAATATTAGAGGGGATTCCGCCCGGGGGAATTCCCTTTTTGCTTGGTGTAGTATAATATTAATGAATTGGAAGAAACTTAAGGAGAAACAAATATGGCTGATAAAAAAACTTTTTATATTACAACCCCAATCTACTACCCCTCCGGCCGCTTGACAATCGGCAACGCATACACCACGATTGCGGCTGACGTAATGGCGCGCTACAAGCGTAGCCAGGGCTATAACACCTTCTTTTTAACCGGGACTGATGAGCACGGGCTGAAGATTGAGCAGAAGGCTGAGCAGCAGGGCGTCAAGCCCCAGGAATTTGTCGACGGCATGGCGGCCACGTATAAGAAGTTGTGGAAAAGCCTCGATATCTCCTACGACAAGTTTATCCGGACGACCGACAAGGAGCACGTTAAGGGTGTGCAACAGATCTTTGAGCGGCTCTTAAAGCAGGGCGACATCTACCTGGGCGAATATACCGGCTGGTACTCGGTTGAGGACGAGGAATACTTTACGGAATCGCAGCTGGCCGAGGTTTACAAGGACGATGCCGGCAACGTGATTGGCGGCAAGGCCCCGTCGGGCCACGAAGTGCAGCTGGTCAAGGAACCGTCCTACTTTTTCAAAATGAGCAAGTACGCCGATCGGCTCTACCAGTACTACCAGGAACATCCGGAGTTCATCTTGCCGCATTCCCGTGAAAAGGAAATGGTCAACAACTTCATCAAGCCGGGTCTGGAAGACCTGTCGGTCACGCGCACGACCGTTTCCTGGGGGATCCCGGTTCCAAGCGACCCCAAGCACGTGGTCTACGTGTGGATCGATGCCCTGTCCAACTATATTACGGCCTTGGGCTATGGCTCGGATGATGATTCCCTGTTTAAGAAGTTCTGGCCGGCCGACGTCCACCTGGTGGGCAAGGAAATTGTCCGCTTCCACACGATCTACTGGCCCATCATGCTGATGGCCCTCGACTTACCGCTGCCTAAGCACATTATCGGCCACGGCTGGGTCTTGATGAAGGACGGCAAGATGTCCAAGTCTAAGGGCAACGCTGTCTACCCTGAATCAATCACTAGCCGCTACGGTGTTGATGCCCTGCGTTACTACCTGATGCGGGCCCTGCCGTTTGGCGCCGACGGTATTTTTACGCCGGAAGACTTCGTTGAGCGCGTCAACTACGACCTGGCCAATGACCTGGGCAACCTGCTCAACCGGACGGTTTCCATGATTAACCAGTACCAAAACGGCAAGGTGACGGCAGTCGCGCTCGACCAGGACGAACTCGGGCGCAACCTGGCACAGGTTGCGACAAGCACGATTGCCGACTACAAAAAGAAGATGGACACGCTCCACTTTACCCAGGCAATCGAGGACATTTGGCAACTGGTCAGCCGCGCCAATAAGTACATCGACGAGACCACGCCGTGGAGTCTGAACAAGGAGGGCAAGACGGACGCTTTGGCCCGGACAATGTCTAACCTGGCTGAGAGCCTGCGGATCATTGCGCTGCTCATTGCGCCGATTATGACTAGGACCGCGGTCGAAATGTTCAAACAGCTCGGGTTGAACTGTGATGATTCGGAGCAGAAGACGCTCGACTTCGGTGCTTTTAACTGGGACGTTCAGGTCATCGAGAAGCCGATGCCAATCTACCCGCGGCTAAAGCCCGAAGAAGAGGTCAAGTACATCAAAGAAGAGATGGCCAAGGCCAAACCCAAGAAGCAGAGCCGGAGTCAGCAGGGTCAGGAGCACGAGATCACAATTGATGACTTTGACAAGGTCAAGATCCAGGTCGGTCAAATACTCTCAGTTGAGCCGGTTCAGGGGTCAAACAAGCTGCTGCAATTCCAGCTTGACTTCGGGGGCGGCAACGAACGGCAGATTCTCAGCGGCATCCGCAAGTATTATCCCGATGCAAGTGCGCTCCTGGGCAAAAAAGTGCTGGCGGTAACGAATTTGAAGCCGCGCAAGATGCTGGGTCACCTGAGCCAGGGCATGCTGTTGTCAAGCGAAAAAGGCGGCGAGGTCAAGCTTGCCGTGGTCGGTGATGAACATGAAGTTGGGGCAGAATTAGGCTGATGGAATTAATCGATAATCACACCCACTTGCAGGACGAACCATTTCGGGGCAAGGAAGAATTTTACCTGGAACGGGCGCGCAAATTGGGGGTCACCAAGCTGATCTGTGCGGGCCAGGATCCCGACTTTAATAAGCGTGCGATTGCACTCACCCAGCGCTTCGACCAGGTCTATGCCATGGTCGGCTACTGTCCGGACGTTGCCCGGGATTATAATCAAGAAGCCGAGGATTTGCTGATTGAGCAGCTGCAAATGCCCGGCGTGGTCGCAATGGGCGAGATTGGCCTGGACTACTATTGGGATGAGTCTCCCCGTGAGCAGCAGCGTGCGGTTTTTGCACGGCAGGTTGAGGTGGCACACGAATTGCATATGCCGGTGGACATCCACACGCGGGATGCCATGGCAGACTGCTATGAAATCTTGAGGAGTAGCAACCTTGAGTATGGGGCCATCTTGCACAGCTTCAACGGTGACGCTGCTTGGCTCGCTAAATTTCTTGATTTGAACGTTTATTTTTCCTATTCGGGCGTGGTCTCCTTCACCAAGGCAGCTGCGGTCCACGAGTCCGCACGCAAAACGCCCTTGGACCGGCTCCTCGTCGAGACCGATGCCCCCTACCTGGCACCTAAGCCTTACCGCGGCCGGCAGAACGAACCGGGCAACGTCTACTATGTTGCCCGGGCGGTTGCTGAATTGAAGGGGATAGCGCTGGAGGAAGTTGCCCAGGCGACTTATGCAAACACAGTGAGGGTTTATGGTCTTAAGTAAAAAACAGTTTAATGCGGTTGTTGTGGTGGAAGGCAAGGATGACACAATCCGGCTGAAGCAGTTCTTTCCGGGCATTGAGACGATTGAAACCAACGGTTCGGACGTGCCCGCCCCGGTTTTGACCGCGCTGCGCGAACTGGCCCTGAAGAGGCCCATCATTGTTTTGACGGATCCCGACCTTAACGGTGAGCGCATTCGCCGGCTGGTCACGGCGGCGGTGCCAACTGCCAAGCAAGCGTTCATCACGCGCAAGGAGGGCGAGCCGCACAAGCGGGGCAACTCGCTCGGCGTTGAACATGCATCTAAGGAGGCGTTAACGCGGGCTCTGTGTGCCTTGCACGAGCAAAGCACTCCGGCTAGCGACCTGACGCCGCAGGCCTACCACAAGCTGGGACTGGATGGTGGACAGGGTGCACGCCAGCTGCGCGAGCAGGTTGGGATCAAGCTGCGGGTTGGCTACGGCAACGGCAAGCAGTTTTATAAGCGGCTGCACACCTTTGGCATATCACTGAGTCAGCTTGCGCAAGCAGTCAAGGAGGTCAAACATGAGTAGCAAAATTCCAATCGGGTCGCCCGTCAGAACCCAGGCAATTATCAACCGGTACTTTGTGCGGGCCAAGAAAAATCTGGGGCAAAACTTCCTGGTTGACGTGGATGCAATTCAGGGAATTGTGCGGGCAGCCGGGATAAATCCAGGTGACCAGGTAATTGAAATCGGACCCGGAATCGGTTCTTTGACCGAGCAGCTGCTACTGGCCGGCGCTAAGGTATTTGCCTATGAGGTTGACGACAGCCTGCCGGCGATTTTGCAGAACGAATTGCCGGCAAAAATTGCCGGCGTGCCGCTTGCGCAGCGCTTCAAGCTGCTGCTGAAGGATATCTTAAAGGCGGATTTTGCCACGGACCTTGCGGACTTTTTCGATTTGACGAGGCCGGTTAAGGTGGTGGGCAACCTGCCGTACTACATTACGACGCCGATTATTTTTTTCCTGAATGATGCGCAGCTGGACTTTTCCAGCCTGACGCTGATGATGCAGGAGGAAGTGGCCACACGTCTGGGCGCACAGCATGACAGTAAGGAATACGGGCCGCTCACGATTGCCGTGCAGACCAACATGGACGTTCACATTGCATTAACGGTTAATAACAGCTCCTTTATTCCCCGGCCCAAGGTGAACTCCAGCGTTGTGGTCTTGAAACCGCTGGCAGTCAAGCCCCCGGTTGGCGACAGCAAGCACTTCAACTGGGTGGTCAAGATGTGTTTCGCGCAGAGGCGCAAGACGTTAAACAATAATTTGAAAAACTTGCTGCCGGACAAAGAAGAGCGTACACGGCTGTTTGCAGCCCTGGGCGTTGATCCGCGCATCCGCCCGGAGCAGCTGACGATTGACCAGTTTATCCAGATTGCTCGTGCCGTTCCGGCTAGAAATGATCGTGGTTAGCAAAAAAACGTTGATAATTTAATTGAAATATGGTAAAATTACAGCTAAAGGAGCTGTTATCATTGCCAACATCGATTATTACCATTAAACACAAGCTGGATTCACATTTAGGTGATTCCTTGACGGTCGTCGCACGGGCTGGACGCAAGAAGGTTACTAGAAGACGGGGAATTTTGAAGGAAACCTTCCCAGCGGTTTTTGTAGTTGACTTGGACCAAGACCAGAATAACTTTAAGCACGTTTCTTATAGCTACACGGACTTGTTGACCAAGAATATTACGTTAAAATTTGATGATGTAGCTGAATAGTCCAAAGCACAATTAGAAGAGCATATAAGGTGCTAACATTTTAAAATTGTTAGTGCCTTTTTTGCTGGTTCAGTGTATAGTAATAACAGGCAAAAAGACAAACATTAGAGGGGATAATTTATGAAACGTTCAGAGCGATTGGCGGATATGACTAAATATTTAATGGAACGGCCGCATGATCTAATTCCGCTGCCGGTTTTTGCAAAGCGTTACGGCGCCGCCAAGTCATCGATTTCTGAAGACCTGACGATATTGAAGCACACGCTTGCCGGCAACCAGGATGGTATTTTGGAGACGGTGGCTGGCGCTGCCGGGGGCGTGCGCTATATTCCTTTTTGGGGCAAGAAGCACGCACAAAAGTACCTGGCGGACCTGGCTGCCCGCATTGAAGACCCTAAGCGGATTTTGGCCGGGGGCTTTGTCTACCTGTCCGACATCTTGGGCAGTCCCCAGGATCTGGATAAGATTGGCAAGATAATTGCTACGCGCTACGCTTATTCAAACATTGATGTCGTGATGACGATTGAGACCAAAGGGATCGCCCTGGCCCAGGCTGTTGCGCGTTACCTGAACGTACCCTTCATCATTGCCCGCAAGCGGTCCAAGGTGACCGAGGGCGCGACGGTTTCGGTCAATTATATTTCCTCATCACTCGACCGGGTGTCGAAGATGGAGCTGCCAACCCGGGTTTTGACGGAAAAGTCCAACGTGCTGCTGGTAGACGACTTCATGATGGCGGGCGGGACCTTAACCGGCATGCAGCAGCTGGTGAAGGAATTCAACGGCAACATTGCCGGCATCTGCGTGTTGTGCGAGGCCGACTTTGACGACGTGAAGCTGATTGAGGGCCACCTGTCACTGGTCAAGATCAAGCGGGTGGACGGCAAGAAGCAGGTCATCCTGGCCGAACCGGGAACGATCGTTGCACACACAGATTTTGGCCGCTTTTAACCGATAAAATGATATACTTAAATATGAATGTAATTAATAGTATATAAAGAGGCTGAATTGAATGAAAAAGTTTGTAGTCGTCCTTGCCGCCGGCAAGGGCACGCGGATGAAGTCCAAGCTTTATAAGGTTTTACACGAAGTTTGCGGCAAATCGATGGTTGAGTACGTAGTTGAGGCTGCTCAGGCAATTAATCCCGATAAGATCGTCACCGTGGTTAGCACAGGGGCCGAGGAAGTCGAGCGGGTGTTAGCGGGCAAGTCGGAATTTGTTACCCAGAAAAAACAGCTGGGCACCGGTGACGCCGTCTTGACGACCAAGACGCAGTTGGCTGGTGAAGAGGGGGCGACCCTTGTTATCACCGGGGACACCCCGCTGTTTACCAGTGCGACCTTCCAGAAGTTGTTTGAGTATCACCAAAAAAGGGGCAACGCCGCCACGGTTCTGACCGCACAGGCCCCTAACCCTACCGGCTATGGCCGCATTATCCGCGACGAACAGGATAATGTCTTGCGGATTGTTGAGCAAAAAGACGGCAATCCGGAGGAATTAATGGTCACTGAAATCAACACGGGCGTATTTTGTTTTGACAACAAGCAGCTTTTTAATGCACTGAAGCGGGTCACTAACCACAACGCCCAGGGTGAATACTACCTGACTGATGTGCTGGAAATCCTGCGCAATGGTGGTCACCGGATTGGTGCCTACAAGATGCATGACTACAGCGAAAGCATCGGCGTTAACGACCGGATTGCGCTGGCCCAGGCCACCAAAATCATGCAGAGGCGAATTAACGAGCGGCACATGGCTAACGGCGTGTCCTTTGTGGACCCAGCGACGGCCTACATCGATGCCGACGTCAAAATTGACAGCGACACCCAAATCGAGGGCAACGTGGTCATCAAGGGCAAGACGGAAATCGGTTCAGGCTGTCTGATTACGTCCGGTTCCAGAATTGTTGATTCTAAAATCGGGCGGGGCGTGACGGTGACGTCGTCAACGCTTGAAGAAGCCGTGATGGATGACCATTCGGACGTTGGTCCCAACTCCCACTTGCGGCCGCAGGCCGTGATCCGTGAAGGCGCGCATATTGGCAACTTTGTTGAGGTTAAGAACGCCGAGATTGGCGTCAACTCAAAGGTGGGCCACTTGACTTACGTTGGCGATGCTACGCTGGGGCGCGACGTTAACGTCGGCTGCGGCACAATTTTTGCCAATTACGATGGCGTCAAGAAGGACCACACAAACGTCGGCGACCATTCCTTCATCGGCTCGGGCGCAACCCTCGTGGCACCGGTGAATATTGCGGACCACGCGTTTGTTGCCGCTGATTCGACGATTACCAAGGACGTCGCGCGCTACGACATGGCGATTGCCCGTGGCCGTCAGGTCAACAAGCCTGGTTACTGGCACAAGCTGCCGCTTGCGCAGGACGATAGTTGGAAGTAAAAAAAAGCACAAAAGTTCTGGAGCAATTCTGGGACTTTTTCGTTGCAGCGCACCGCGGCAGCCTTGCCGTGGCGGCGTTATTTTAAAGGAGTGGATAAAATTGTTTAAATGGGTCATGAAACAGCCCGATGCGACCAAAATGGTAGCCCCAGAAAAAGTGGCCAGCACGTATAAGTGGCGCCAATTGGGCGTGCTGCTCGCCACGTGCATCGGCTACATCGGTTACTATATCATCCGGTTGGTGTTCACAACCGAGCAGAACGACATCATGAAGGCCTACCATTTTACCACCTCTGACGTTGGCTTAATCCTGTCCTGCTTCGGCATCGGCTATGGCGTAGCCAAATTGTTCATGGGCGTTTTGGCGGACAAGTGCGACTCTAACCGCTACCTGATGCTCGGGCTTTTCCTGTCGGCGGTTTTGAATATCTTGTTGGGTTCGACGCACAACCTGTACCTGATGATGCTGCTCATGTTTTTGATGGCGGTCACGCAGGGGATGGGTGCTGCGGCCTGCCAAAAGATGATTCAGCTCTGGTGGGGGCCGAGAATGCGGGGGACGATGTATTCGATTTGGTCATCGGCCCACAATGCCGGCTCCTTTATCTGCGTGGCGATTGTGCAATTGGCGGTTTTCCTGTTTGCAGGATCAATTCCGGCCGTGTTCTACACCGCGTCCGCAATTTCTTTTGTCATCTGTATCTTGATTCTGCTTTTGGGTGCGGACCGGCCGCGGGTTGTCGGCCTGCCCGACATCTCAACCTATACGGGCGACAAGGTTGTTTTGGACAATGGTCAGGTTTCGACGTCCGATCAGTCTGACTTGAGCGTTGGGCAGATTTTTGTTAAGTATATCCTGAAGAACAAGCTGGTCTGGGCTGTGACGCTGACCTCAATGGCGCTCTATTTGGTCCGCTACGGCATCCAAAGCTGGATTCCGTCCTACCTCGTGCAAAACAAGGGCTTCGATCCGGCCGCGGCCAAGTGGGTCATCGGCATCTTTGAATTGGCCTCGGTGCCGGGCGTAATTATCATCGGTGCCATTTCGGATGCACTGAAGGGCCGCCGTGCGCTGGTTTCGATTGCCTGCGTTATTGGCACCTTGATCTGTCTGACCTGCTATTTCTTCAGCACCAACCACACGTTGATTATCGCAGCCTTGATCATTATGGGCAACCTGATATACGCCCCGCTGACGCTGGTTGGTCTGATGGTTAACGAGGTTGTGCCCAAGTTTGCGGTCGGGGCCTCGACCGGTTTCATGGGCTTCTTCCAGTATATTTTTGGCGAAACCCTGGCCACTGCCCTGATTGGCGTTCTGGTCAATCGCTTCGGCTGGGTTGCAAGCAACACAATCCTGTACGTTGCCGCTTTTGCTGCAATTATTTTCTTGGTTTACACGGCAGTTAGCGAGGCCAGGATGCGCCGGGAAGCAGCAAAATAGTTCTGGTTATTACGAATATTTAACAATCATTTAAGAATATTAAAAATCAGTAATATTCCCGGCAGAAGTTGTTAAACCGTGGTTTTAGTATACAATAAGGGTATTGTAGTTAATTGCAGTTAAATTTTGTAACGAGGTAGGAATCAAAATGAAGTTAAGTCATAAATTGATGATGGTGTCGACAGCTGCCTTGATTGGCGCAAGTCCAGTGATCAGTGCGAGCCAGCCGCTATTGGTGCACGCTGCTAATAAGGCTTCACAGAAGGGCACAATCAAGCTTAGTCACAACGCATACGTTTTTGACAAGAACGGCAAGCGCCTGAAGACCTACATGGGCAGCGCCGCAAACACCAAGATTGGCAAGGGCCAGACCCTGAAGTACAAGGGCAAGACGACCATCGGCAAGAAGGATTACTATGACCTGGGCGGTGGCGCCTTCGTCAAGGCTGCCAACGTTGGTTTTGTGGACGGCAAGAAGGTGGTCAAAGCGACTACGGCAACGGCCAAGATTACGCACAACGCATACATTTACAACGCTAAGGGCAAGACTGCCAAGAAGAAGGTGAAGAAGGGCAAAACCGTTACCTTCGACCAGGCGACCTACATTGGCAAAAAATTGTATTACAGAATCAGCGGTCAGACCAACCAGTTTATCAAGGCGGCTAATGTGGGCAAAATCACGGGTGCCAAGCTGAAACCGGTCAACAGCAAGCCGGTGAAGGATGATGGCCCCGCTGATAACCAAAATGATCCCACCGTCATCACGCTAAGCCATAACGCCTACATCTTTGACGGTGCGGGCCACTCACAGAAGAAATTGCTGCGCGTGGGCGAGCAGATCCAGGTAGACAAGCTGAAGTACATCGGCAAAAAACTATTCTACCGCATTAATGACAGCAATTACCCGGGCGATGACCAGTGGGTGAAGAAGAACAACGTTGGCGTCATTACCGGCAAGCAGCTGAAGCCGGCTAATTCTGCGCCCGTTGTCGATCAGACGGTCACTATGGCAACACTGGCACGGGATGCCCATGTTTACAACAGCAAGGGCGTCGTGCAGTCGACCAAGACCTTTGCCAAGGGCCACCGGGCGCGTATTTCCGAGATGCGCTACATCTGGGTTGAAACGGACAACAAGGCAGAACTCTTCTACAAGCTGCAGAGCGACAAAAACGGCTACCTCAAAGACGACGACATCGCAACAATCAGTGGCGCCAAGCTTTCCCCGGTCAACACGCCGGAGGGTGCCCGGAATGACACGGTGATTGCTTCCGCAACGGATAAGAAGGGCCTGCAGGATGCCTTGGCGGAAGACAGCAAGGTTAAAGCAAGCGACGCATACAAGTTGTCTGCCCCAAGCCTGCGCGCTGCCTATGACGCTGCAGTTGCGACCGGCACGCAGATAAATTCTGCCACCGCCACCGTCAGCCAGATTAACGCCGCACTGGCCAAGATTACCACGGCCAAGGCAGCGCTTAGCGGCAAGAAGGTTATCGTCCAAGACCTGAAGAACCTGACGATGAGTGAAGCCGATCAGATTGCACAGGTGGCGGCAACCGCCAACGGCGTGGACAAGAGCACCGTGCAGTTCAGCAACAACAACGCGTCTTTGACGATTAGCAGCGCAAATGGTTTTCAGCAGACGCTGAACATCAGCGACTACGCATCAGTTGCGGCGCCGGTTGCAACGACGATAACAACACCAGCCAAGTAATAGAGATAGTAAAAGCATTAATAAGTCTTACCTATGCGGGTAGGGCTTTTATTTTTGCTAAAAAGATTAAGCATTTTGGTGCAGACCTTTACATAAATGCTTTTATTTTCTATAATATTATTGAAACGTTTCAATAATATTATAGAATGAGGTATAGAAATGGCCAAGGAAGTATTGCCAAAGAATTTCTTTTGGGGCAATTCAACATCGAGTATGCAAACGGAGGGCGCTGTTCACGAAGGTGGTAAGGGTCCATCAGTTTATGATACCTACAGAAGCAGTGATGGCTCTTCAATTTGGGACGTGGCGATTGACGACTATCACCGTTATCCCGAAGACTTGGATCTGCTAGCACAGCAGGGAGTCAATTTTTATCGCTTTCAAATTTCTTGGAGCAGGGTAAACCCTACGGGAGACGGCGAATTTAATCCTGCAGGAATCAAATTTTATTCAGATTTAATCGATGAATTATTAAAACGCAATATTGAACCAATGGTTTGCCTTTACCACTTTGATATGCCGCTTGGCTTGGCGCAGAAGTATAATGGATTCATTAGTCGCCATGTAGTTGAAGCTTTTGTGCGGTATGGCAAGAAGATGATTGATTTATTTGGTGACCGTGTCAAATACTGGATAACCTTTAATGAACAAAACTTATATTTTATGCCGGGGGCTTTTAAGATATCGGGTTACCTTAAAGGAGGAGAAACGACTGGCGAATTATATACAATTAGCCACCACATCATGCTGGCTCACGCTGAAGTAGCCAACTACCTACATGCAACAACAGACTGCAAAATTGGCGGCATGCTGGCATATAGTGAGGTCTACCCGGTCTCGCCGCTGCCTAAGGATATTCAGTATGCGCGTCAAATTGATGAGTTTATGAATAAGAATCTGCTGGATGCCTTTGTTTTTGGTCGGTATTCAACCGAAGTAATTAATTGTGTCAAAAGCCACAAAATAAAAGTGGACGTGCTCCCTAAAGATATGATGACGATTGGTCAGATGAAGAGTGATTTCATTGCCTTTAGTTACTATCAAAGCACGACCATTAGCAGCACTCTAGTTCCTGAAGGTACCTTGCCGAATTATTATCTGCAGTTTGGCACAAAGGAAAACCCTTTTTTGCGGGTGAATGAATGGGGTTGGTCAATTGATCCAAGTGGTTTTCGCGATATTTTGACTAAAACGTACAACCAGTACCACCTGCCGCTTTTTCCCATTGAAAATGGGATTGGCCTCAGGGAAGAAGAAGCGACTGCCAAAGAAATTTGCGACAATGGGCGCATCGCTTATCATCGTGCCCACATCCAGGCATTGAAAAATGCAATGCTAATAGACGGGGTGCCTGTTCTAGGGTACCTTGTTTGGGGTTTAATCGATATTCCTAGTTCAGCGGGTAATATGGACAAGCGTTATGGCATGGTATATGTAAACCGAACCAACACTGACGTGCGCGACTTAAAGCGGACTCCTAAAAAAAGCTACTGGTGGTTTAAACGGGTAATTGAAAGCAACGGTAGCGATTTAGGATAACCAAAAATTGAAGGGATAGTCAATGAAATTAGCAGTTTTTGATATTGGTGGAACCATGGTCAAAACCGGGTATTTTACCGGGAACAAACTAACAAAGCAAACTGAATGGGCAACGCCTGCAACGTTTGCAGGGCTGCTTGCGCTGATGCACCGCCGGGTTGATGGGCAAGAAATAACGGGCATTGCAATCAGTGCACCGGGTGCTGTGGATAGTAAAAAGGGAATAATTCGGGGAATTAGTGCGGTGCCATACCTGCACCAACGACAAATCTTTAAAGAGCTAAAAAATGAATTTTCAGTGCCCGTCACTATTGAAAATGATGCCAACTGTGCAGGACTGTGTGAAGTTAACATCGGTGCCGGTAAAGAGTTTCGTAATGTAGCCTTTGTCGTCGTTGGTACCGGGATTGGCGGTGCAATTTTTATTAATAAGATTTTATATAAGGGCAGCCACCTTTTTGGCGGTGAGTTTGGTCTGATGAAAGAAGCAGACGGTCCGATTCTAAGCGCGCATTCGACAATCGTCAAAGCATCTTCCCAGTATGAACGGCAAAAAAATAATGCCAAAGTTGACGGCAAAAGGTTATTTGCACTGGCTGCGCATGGTGATCAAATAGCCCGGGCCTTAATTAATCAAGTTAGTGATAGCATTGCCTTGGCGCTGTATAATCTCCAAGTGGCTTTCGATTTTGATGCAATTGTCATCGGAGGTGGCGTTTCTGCTCATCCGGGATTTAGCGCAGGACTGGCAGAGCGCCTGCGACAACTCCTTATGCAAAGTCAAGTTGGAGAGATCATGCCGGAAGTGAGGCCATGCCAATATCATAATGCGGCTAATCTTTATGGCGCTGCCTATAATTATCTGACAGAGTATGCGAAAAAGGGGAAATAAACATGGTTACGATCAAGGACATCGCCAACCAAGCGGGCGTATCGGTGGGGTCGGTATCGCGCTATTTGAACGGCTACCAGCTAAAGGCCGCAAACCAGGAAAAAATCAAAAAGGCAATCGAAGAACTTAACTATATTCCAAATCAGACGGCTAAGTCGTTGAAGATGAACAAATCGTTTTCGGTGGGTGTATTAGTCGATAACATGAATAACCTGTATAGTTCACAGCTGCTAGCTAAATTAGAACAATTGTTTGACAAGGCGGGGTACTTTTTGCTTTTAACTAGTCACCGGAATAACGAGCAAATATTTAAGTATAAGCTGCACAAGCTGATTGAAAGGTCGGTTGACGCGTTAATAATCTTGAAGGCTGAGCCTGAGTGGGAAGCTGTTCAGAAAGTAGGACAATTAAATGTGCCGGTTGTGTCGGTCGAAGCCTCATTAAAGGACGAGGCTGTACCCGAAATACTGAGTGCAGACCAGACAGCAGCCCGGGAAGTGGTTAAAAGGATGCTCCTTAAACGCAAGAAGACGGCTTTTATAATTCCGACCGAAAGTGATTATGTCTTGCAGCAGCGTCTAGCGGGTATTAATGCGGCATTCAAGTCGGTTTCAAAAAAGTTTTTGCCAGAATATGCTACTTACGTTGATTATGGTACGAATGAAGCCTACCAAGCTGTCCCCGTATTGATCAAAAAGGGCTACGATTCAATCTTCGTAACCAACTATTCCAATTCAATTCAGGTAATACAGGGGGTGCGCGACTATGGCAAAGTTGTCGGACAAGATATTGCCGTTGCGGGCTTTGGCTATTCCCACATGTTCCAAAACATGCGCTTGCCGATTACGCTAATAAAGCAGCCCGTCGATACGATAGCAGAAAATGCTGCAGAGACTATTTTGAAGTTGCTTAAGCAGCAAGAGGTATCGAACAGGGTCTTTGTACAGGACAAGATTTTCTGGCAGGAGGAACTAAAAAATGACTAAAAAAGCCCCAAGCAGGCAGGACATTGTTGAAAATCTGGCCGCTCAACAGGAAGAGTATCAGGAAATGCCCGGGCCAATCCGCAATAAGCTGGAGTGGTTTCAGGATCAAAAATTGGGTATTATTTTTCACTGGGGGCTGTACTCGCAAGCCGGAATTGTCGAATCTTGGCAATTGTCCAAAGAAGATGAGTGGGCGCGCAAGCATGGCGCATGGCGCAAGGATTTAAAAACGCTGCGGCACGATTACTGGAACCTGAACCAGCAATTCAACCCGGTCAAGTTTAACCCGGCTGAGTGGGCCAGAGCGGCTAAAGCAGCTGGGTTTAAATACATGCTTTTCACGACTAAACACCACGACGGGTTTAACATGTACGACACAAAATATAGTGATTACAAGATTACCGGCGCAGGCTCGGCTTTTCGCAGTAATCCGCACGCCGATATTTTAAGGTATGTGAATGAGGCCTTTAGAAAAGAAAATATTGCGGTGGGCGCTTATTATTCTAAGGCCGACTGGCACTGTCCGTTCTATTGGGAACCGGGGTCTGACCCCAAAGGCAGATATGCCAGCTATGACCCCAAGAAAAAGCCATTGTTGTGGCATAAGTTTCAGAATTTTGTTGAGCAGCAGCTGCTCGAAATATGCCAAAATTACGGGCCAATTGATATCTTATGGTTAGATGCTGGTTGGGTAAACAGTGAACACCATGAATTTTTGCCAATGGCGGAAATTGCCCAAAAAATTTGGTCGGTAAAGGCGGATACCCTGATTGTTGATAGAACGATTGGGGGCAAGTATGAAAATTATGTTACCCCCGAGCAAAAGATACCGGCGATTCCACCGAAGAAGGTCTGGGAAAGCAATATTACGCTGGCCCAAAATTGGGGTTACGTTCCTAATGATCAATATAAGAATTTTGACGAAATATTGAAAAGCATTGTGCGGGTTGTCACGCTGGGCGGCAACGTTATTTTAGGAGTGGGGCCCAAGCCCGATGGTGATTTGCCAGAACCCGCATTGAACATAATGAAAAAATTGGGTTCGTGGCTAAATGTTTTTGGTGAAGCTGTTTATGGCACACGGGGATGTCCAGAATATGCAGGCGAAAATCTCGGCTTGACCAAGAAGAATGATAATTATTACTTGTTCTTTGCCCAAAAAGACGGCGGCAAAAAAATCAGGCTTAGCGACTTGGGCGTGCTGCCCCGGTATGTGATTGATTTAGAAACAGGTAATCGACTGCAAACTTCCGACGAGACAGTTGACCTGCCTACAACCAGTTTTCCCATTGCGGCTTTAAAAATCAAAGTTAAATGACAATAAAGTCTGACTACAATACAAATTAAGCAGATAAACACTATTTTGAGCGTTTGTCTGCTTTTTTACTTGGTGGATAACTAGTTTTTGCTGGTTTGCTGACTCAACAAAAAAGTGCTTTCAAAAAATATTGCTAAAAGGCCTATTCATTATTGAAACGTTTACAAAAACGATGTATAATATATTTATTGAAACGTTTCAAATAGTTGACTTAAGAAGGCAAAAGATATTAAGTTAAAAGCTTTTCTTTTGCTAGTTAGCCTATTAATACCGTTTTATAGGTAATAGGCTATTAGATTAAGTAAAGGAGTAAATATGAATGTTTCCGATAAAATTAATAAGCTAGTTCTGCCACTAGCTGCAAAAATCGGTAATCAGCGACATTTGGTATCTATTCGTGATGCCTTTGTTGACATTACGCCGATTATTATGGTTAATTCAATCTTTGTTTTGTTAAATTCGTTGGTCTTAAATAATCCAGCCGTATTGAAAGCTTTTCCTTATGCAGCTAAGCTGACAGAAATGGGAACTATGGTTAACAATGGTACCATGGGTTTTATGACTATTTTTGTTACTTTTATTATTGGTTACAGATTGTTAAATAGTTATATTGCTGATGGTCGAATCGCTTCCAATGAAATTAGCCCAATTCATGCTGGTATTTTAAGTGTGGCGACAGCCCTAATTCTGTTTCCGCTTAATAATCAGGCGGTTGTTGCTGGTACGACTAAGAGTGTGACGGTAGGAGGAGTATATACACAAGCATTGACCTCTTCGGGTGGCATGTTTGTCGGACTGATTGCTGCAATTTTAAGCACCGAATTACTACTGTTTTTTTATAAAGCAAAAAAATTGCGGATTAAGATGCCGGAAGGTGTTCCACCTGCAGTAGCACAGTCTTTCAACTCATTGATTCCTGAGTCTTTAGTGGTAATCGTTTTTGCCGTGCTTGGCTTTGCATACGTACAAATTTTCCACCAGTCTTTCCCAGATCTAATTCAAACAATTATTTCGAAACCACTGCAGGCAGCAATGGAATCCTGGGTTGGCCTATTCGTCATCCAGTTCGTTACGCAGTTTCTTTGGTTCTTTGGCTTGCACGGTCAAAACATTGTTGCTTCAGTTACCTCTCCACCTATGCTTGCGGCGATTCAACAAAATGTTGCGGCCTTTGCGGCACATAAAGTGGTACCTAACATTGTGACTAACCCGTGGATTGGCATGTATACTTTATTAGGTGGCACGGGAGCAATTTTGCCGTTTTTGATTGCTATTTTTATTGCTTCCAAACGCAAAGATTACCGCGATGTAGCAAAGTTGGGGTTGCTGCCAAGTATCTTCAATGTTTCTGAACCTATTATGTTCGGTATGCCAGTAGTAATGAATCCTTACTTTGTTATTCCTTTTCTTTTCGTACCCTTAATCAATCTTGCAATTGCATATCCCCTAACGGTTTTGGGCTTAGTCGCAAAAAGCGTGGTTATCCCGGTTTGGACGATTCCACCTGTTTTGACTGCATGGGTAACCACGGCAGGTGATATTCCGGCAACTATTTTGTCATTATTATTATTTATTCTAGATATCTTTCTATATTTGCCATTTGTCATGGCAAGCAATAAGGGTCTTAAATTAGAAAATGAAATAAAAGAGGAGGGGATGAATTCTTAAGACTACTGACGCTTTGCTGCTTATATAACTTCTTCCTCAATAATGGTATTATTATAATTTAATCTAAGCAGAAATGGCTAAAGTATCAAAATCGTAAAGCAATTAATAGCGCACAATAATTATAAACCGGTTAACCAACAGTGTTAGCCGGTTTATTTTTGCGTTCAAAAAATGGAACAGCTGCTGGATTAAATTAGTGGATGTGCGTCCGGTTGGTGCAATTGCTCAAGGGCAAATAAGGGCGCAAAATTCTAGAAGGAAAAGAAAAATTACAAAAACAGCATAAAATATTTTTGGCCTATACCATTTTTGAAAGATTGACCCAATAGCTTATCGTATACACTTTATTGTGGTATATACCAAATTTAGAAGGCCCACAGCCACAAAGAATTTCAGCCATTTATAGTAAAACGCTTCCAAAATATATGTTATACTACAGCTGTAGTGAGATATAGTGAGGAGGAAGAATATGAATAAATTGATTAATTGGTTGAACAAGTGGGTTGTTCCTATTGCAGCCAAGATTGGGTCAATTCGTTGGCTTGTTGCCCTGCGTGACGCCTTTATTTCTATTATGCCGTTGATTATGGCTGGTTCCGTTGCCAGTGTTTTAAATGCCCTGGTAAGAGATTTGCCGACCCAGTTAGGCTGGATGGGCATCGTCAACTCAATGCAATGGCTGATTGGTATTAACTCCATGGTTTGGACAGGAACTACTGCTGTTCTAGCTGTGCTTTTTGCCTTTACCTTTGGCTATCAGTTATCTGTTCAGTATAAAGTAGAACCAATTACTGGTGGGTTAGTTAGTTTGGGTACTTTTATTTCAGGCTTACCACAGAATTTTACAGTTGATTTGGGAAAAGCTTTATCTAAGGGTGATGTCAAAACTTTGACTGATGCCGGAACAGCTGTAACTGGCAAAAATGTTTCTGCATGGGGTTACTTCAACTTCAACAAGTACTTCGGTGCTACCGGTTTCTTTACCGTCATGATTATGGGGGCAATTGCTGTAACAATCTATATTGTGCTCATGAAGAAAAAAATCACAATTAAGATGCCAGACAGTGTGCCGCCGGCAGTTTCAAATGCCTTCACGGGTATTATCCCGGCAACCGCTGGTATTTTTACCGTTGGTATTATTGAATATCTCTTTAGTCTAAATCAGACGACGGTTATTGACTTTATTTCAAAGACTATTCAGGAACCATTAATGAATATTAGCCAAGGCTATGGATCAGTTCTGCTGGTTACTTTCCTGGTTCAACTATTCTGGTTCTTTGGTATTCACGGAACCAACGTACTTGCACCGATTACGGAAAGTATTTGGACAACCGCGTTAATTGCTAATATGAACGCTGCAAAGGTTCAAAAGCCCTTACCTTACATGTGGACAAGAGCCGATTTTGACTTTTACGTTTGGATTGGTGGTGCAGGTTCCACTCTATTACTTTTGATTGCTATTTTGATTTTCTCTAAGCGCGAGGACCAAAGAGCAGTAGCAAAGGTTTCACTTGTTCCGGGCTTCTTCAACATTAATGAACCAGCTATGTTTGGTCTGCCAATTGTGCTTGACCCAATTTACTTCATTCCGTTTATTCTGGCCCCATTAGTGATGGTTTCAGTTGCCTACGGTGCATTGAGTATGGGATGGGTTAATCCAGTAAGAAGTCAGATAACGTGGGCAATGCCACCGTTTATCAACGCTTTCTTAGGTACAATAGATTGGCGCGCAGTTGTCTTGCAGGTTGTTAATATGATTATTGGCTTCTTGATTTACGTACCGTTTGTCAAGATTGCCAATAACGTCAAGCCTGACGAAGTTGCATAGAGAGCGTAGCAATACATGAAACAGTTAGGAATTTCGCTTTATCCCGAACAGAGCACCTTTGACCGGGACAAGGAATACATGGATTTGGCATATAAGTACGGCTATCGCCGCATCTTCATGTCGCTTTTGCAGCTTAAGAGCGCAAGCGGCGAGGACTTGCTGGCTAGGCTGAAGCAAGATGTTGCCTATGCAAACAAATTGGGCTTTAAGACGGTTGTTGACATCAACCCCGTTCTGTTCAAGGAACTGAAGATTGATTATAATGACCTGGTCTTCTTCCACGACCTGGGCGTATGGGGCCTGCGTCTGGACGAAGGCTTCAGCGGCATGGAGGAAGCAGCCATGACGCACAACCAGTATGGTCTGAAGATTGAACTGAACATGAGTCGGGGCACCAACTATTTGGACAGCATCATGGCTTATGATCCGGAAGGTGACAACCTGATCGGCTGTCACAACTTCTACCCGCAGGAATATACTGGCCTGGGCGAAGAAATCTTCTTGGATTACTCCATGCAGTACCGTGATTACGGTCTGCACACCGCAGCCTTCATCTCGTCTAAGGAAGCCCAGTTTGGTCCCTGGCCCGTTCATGAGGGTCTGCCAACACTGGAGAGTGACCGTAAGCGGAATATTTTCAGTCAGGTGACGCACCTGCGCTTGACCAAGGTGATTGACGATATTATTATCGGCAACGCCTTTGCCAGCGAAGACGAACTGGCCGCTGCAGCCAAGGCTTTTACCAGTCCGTTTCCAGTATTGGGTGTTGACTTTGAAGGGGAGGTTCAGCCGCTGGAGCGCAAGATTTGTCTCCAGGAACCGCACCTCTACCGTGGTGACGCCTCGGACTACTTATTGCGTGACACTAAGCCGCGCGTGGTCTTTGCCGAGGAATCAATCCCGGCCACTAATGCTGCTAACGCGAGCTTTGAGCGGGGCGACGTCGCTATAGTTAATGATGACTACCCGCGTTATAAGGGCGAGCTGCAGATTGTGCAAAGGCCGTTTGAAAATGATGGCAGGCGCAATTTGGTCGGTCATTTGCGGAGCGATGACATGGACCTGCTTGCTCTAATAGAGCCGTGGAGCACGTTTATGCTTCAAGAAAATGCGTAAGTAATAAATTGTTTATTCATAATAAGTCGTGGGCCTTTGTCTCACGGCTTTTATATTGCGGTTATTGTTTCCAAAATAAATAGTATAATAGTGTGAGTGAGTTCGTTATTCAAAAATTGGGAGAGGATGAAAGGTTATGTTGGGGTTCTCAATGTATCTTAACCGTGATTTAACGGCGCAAGATTACAATTATTTGCTTGCAATGCACAATGCCGGCTTTGCCACCGTTTTTACGTCACTGCATATTCCGGAAGATGACACTAGTGCGATGCTGGGCCGACTGGAGGAGCTAACTAAATGGTGCGACAACTTGGGCACTGCCATTATTGCCGATGTTTCAAAAGAGGGTCTGCGTAATCTGGGCATAGCGATTAGCAACACGGAGCAGCTAAAAGGCCTGCACTTGACCGGACTTAGAATTGACGACGGCGTCGCACTGGCCACCATCGCCAAGCTTTCCAAGCAGATGCCGATTGCTCTCAATGCGAGCACAATCAGTGCGGATGATATTGCCTATTTGCGTGAGCATGGTGCCGACTTTAGCCAGCTTAAGGCCTGGCATAACTACTACCCGCGCCCCGAGACCGGGCTCGATAGCGGTTGGCTCAAGAAGAAGAACGATTGGCTGCACCAAAATGGGCTGGAGACAATTGCCTTTGTGGCGGGGGACAGCGTCAAACGGGGACCGATCCATGCGGGCTTGCCGACGCTTGAAGGGGACCGGGACAAAAATCCGCTGGCTGCTGCGCTTGATTTGTCCAATTTAGGCTGCGATCACGTTTTTGTGGGGGATGCGGCCTTATCCCCGGAGATGATTACGAATTTTAAGAACTATCAAAAGGAACATGCGCTGACCCTGCACGTCGATACTGACCTGCCGGTGCTCTTCGATCATGAATGGCACAACCGGTCCGATGTTGCACGGGATGTGGTGCGCCTGACCGAGGGCAGGACGCGACAGTTGTTTAGCGTTGAGCCGCAGCCTGGCCTGCGGCCGCGTCCCCGGGGCACGATCACGTGTGATAATACGCGCTATCTGCGTTACCAGGGGGAACTGCAGATCACAAAGCGGGATTTGCCTGCCGATGAGCGGGTAAACGTTTTGGGGGAAATTGTTGCGGCTGATTTGTCCCTGCTCGACCAGGTTGGACCGGGGACCAAGCTGCTTTTTCGCTTGGCATCGGACCAAAAAGGGGATTAAATTGTTGGCATCAAGTCCCGGCTTGTTGTGACAAAATAATTGCACAAATGTAAAGCAGATTACATTGCAAGCCGCAAATATCGCGTTATAATGTAATCGAATTCAGGAATTTCTGTATTTTTGCATTCATGTTTAACTTATGAATTAGGTTATATGTTTTAGCGAGTGAGAGGAAAATAATGCCAACCGATAATTTGCTGTTAGTAGTTGATGTTCAAGAGCAAAATATGCGTTTTCTAAGTGGCAAGTCTGCCTTTTTAGAACGTGTTAACAAAATCATCAGAACGTTTCAGGAGAAGGGTGAGCCCGTTCTTTACGTTAAGCACCATAATCTGGGCAGCCTCTATCCCCAACTGGTTGTGGATAATGATGCGCCCGTGTTCACCAAAAAGGAACCAAGCGCATTTAGTGTTTCAGCGCTTGCACAGACGATAAAGGAAGCGCAGCCCAAGAACCTCTTTGTCGTTGGCCTGACGAGCCAGACCTGCGTCCAGGCAACGGTTAAGAGTGCACTTGAGCGCAACTATTCAGTCACCCTGATTTCCGACGCGCACGACTCGGTGGTTAAGCCGATGCGTCAGCATTACAACCACCTGTTGACCAGGTTGGGCGCACACCGCTTGACGACCGACGAGTTCATGCTGGTTGAGTAGCATGGTTGTTGGGCCGTGATGACCCCTGCAATTCAAGCTGCTAGTGAAAACTGTTCCGCACCTGTAACGGATTGCGGGGCAGCTTTTTTGTATGTGAATAGTAATTGCCGGCGGTGAAGTCAAAGTTTGCAAATAAAAGTGAGAATTTATTTATTTTTTGATGTTAAGGTGCTAATATTAAGCAAATATTAATTTTACTTTTATATTTGAGGTGAATATGATGGCTAAAAAAATACTTAAAGACCTAAACGAAAGCAAGGGCATCCACGCGCTGGCCCGGGAACACAAGGTTAATCGCATTGTCCTCCCGCTTGCTGCACTTTACGTGGTGTTTTTAATAATGACGGTGATGTTTAATTTCGGCATTTTTGCTAAGGCCATCTTAATCACCTTTGTGGTTCTCTTTACCTACTTTTTAATTGCCACGTCCCTGGACATCCGGGACTGGTACAAGAGAAGGCACAGCTGATAGTGCGGCGAACCGCGCGTGCGAAGTGCGGGATCAAAAAATGCGTCAAAATGGTTGACTTAACGTTGACTATAAGGAGTAAATTAACATTAATCCAGCAAAAAGGTTGGGTGAGCGGGAGCGGCTGTCACCGGGCGCAATCCTGTCTGAGCGTGACTGGCAGACAGGATTCTGCAGCTCGCTAGTGCCCGCTTGTTAAAAGAGGAGATGCAGACTGATGTCAAAGAAGCACACGTGGTTTTTGACCGGATTGATTTTGTTTTTACTAGTTATTAGCAGCGGCTGCCACCAGCAGGAAGGTCCGGCTTCCAAAACGGCGGCCGTTAAGTCCACGCCGACACTGTTTCTGCATGGCTGGGGCAGCAGCGTGAACGCGGAACGCCAGATGACTTCCGCCGCACGCAAGGCCGGTGCCACCAGCAGCGTTACCCAGGCGATCGTTAATCCCCGGGGCGGGGTGAAATTAGTGGGGCAGATTCCGGCGAACGCACACAATCCGATTGTCGAGGTTGGGTTTCAGGATAATCGTAACGCTGATTACCACGAAGACGGTCGCTGGCTGAAAAACGTTATCCTCAAGCTGCAGCGGCAATATCACATCAAAAATATCAATTTGGTGGGGCACTCCATGGGCAACATGGCAATTGTCTATTACCTCCTGGACAACGCCCGTGAGGGCACGCTGCCGAAATTGCGCAAGCAGGTCGACATTGCCGGTCACTTCAATGGCATTATCGGGCAAAATGACGAGCCGAACCGGCGCAAGCTCAACGCCCAGGGCAAGCCGGACAAGATGGATGCTGACTACCGTGAACTGCTCGGGCTGCGGCGGAAGTACCCTAAAAAACAGGTCCGGGTCCTGAATATTTTTGGCGACAAAGACGACGGCACGCACGCGGACGGCGACGTGACGAATGCATCCTCGCAGTCTTTGCGCTACCTGGTGACGCCGCGGGCGTTATCCTACGCGGAATACAAGGTTGTCGGGCCGGGCGGACAGCACAGCCGCCTGCACGAGAACCGGCAAGTCGACCGCCAGTTGATTAAGTTTTTGTGGCCGTAGACTGCGCTTTCCACAAGATTGTTATTATTGCAAACCGCGTTTAATACGCGGTTTTTGTTTGCGTTAAGCTTGATAAGTTGTTTTATGAAAATAATTATCACAAAAACACTAATATCATTGAAAAAATATTTTAAAAATATATAATGAAAGCGTAAACTTAAGTTTAAAAGACGATGATAGGCGCTTGAAAGAGGGTAAAGATGAATTTTGAAAATCGCGTCGCGGCTACACGCAAACACCTGACGGCTTCAGAGCAAAAGTCCGCGGACTACATCCTGGCCAATCCGCAAAAAATTATCAAAATGGGGATTAGT
This sequence comes from Lactobacillus sp. XV13L, assembly GCF_059900875.1. Lineage (NCBI taxonomy): Bacteria > Bacillati > Bacillota > Bacilli > Lactobacillales > Lactobacillaceae > Lactobacillus > Lactobacillus sp. XV13L. Next base: position 56,306 of record NZ_JBWXGD010000005.1, read on the forward strand.
GACCTGGCTAAGGCTTCGGGTACGAGTGCCGCCACCGTCTCCAGGTTGGTGAAGAGTCTGCAGATTGAATCGTTCACGGCGATGAAGATGATGATTTCCGCTGACCTGGCCGGCGGGGCGGATGCGCAGGCGAGCCCTCACCTGGACATCACGGCTAACGAGTCGTTTGCATCAATCGGCAACCGGCTGATTAAAAATGAAATGGAGAACGTTAACCAGACCAAAGAATTGCTGAGTGAAAAGGCTTGCGATAAAGTTGTCAGCAGCTTGCTGCACGCGGGCCGAATTTACGTGTTCGGCGTGGGGGCCTCGGCCCTGGCGGCCAGAAACATTTACCAAAAGTGGACCAGGGTTGGCTGCAACGTGCTGTTTGGCGAGGACATGCACGTCTTTCTGGCGCAGCTGACCAACGCCGGAGCGCACGACGTCTTATGGCTCATTTCGAATTCGGGCGAGACGCCGGAATGCCTTTATCTGGCTGACTGGGCGCGCAAGCATGGCATTGCGGTGATTGCTCTGACCATGTTTGGGCAGAATAGTTTGAGCACGAAGGCCAACTGGGCGCTGATGACGTGCAAGCCAATCGAGCCGGATGTACGGGTAGGCGCAACCAATTCGATTACAGGTCAATTTTATGTGATTGACGTCCTGTTTTACCTGTATTTCAGCCGGGACTTTGAGCATAGTTCACAGGCAATTGCGGCTTCACGGGCGATGGTGAAAGATTATCGGGCTGCGTTTAAAAAGTAGTTATTAATAATTGGTCTATACAGTTTATTTAAATAAAATATTGTAATAACAATAATTTTATATTTTATATTGCAAATTGGTATGATTAATTTTATACTGATTTTATTGTTAAATTTAGGAGGCAAAAATGAGTACAGACAAGTATGCCAAGATGGGTCAAGAAATCTATGACCATATTGGTGGAATGTCAAACGTTGAATCACTCTATCACTGCATGACGCGTATCCGGATTGCAATTAGGGATGAGGATAAGGTCGACGTTGCCGGGTTAAAAGCTGTCAACGGCGTGTTGGGCGTGGTTGAGGGCCAGACGCTTGAGGTAGTGTTAGGTCCGGGCGTTAACGCCAAGGTAGCCCAGAACATGGTTGCAGCTGCCGGCGTTAAGGAAAACGATCCCTTTCCAACCACAGCTGACAGTGCCGCAAGCAGTTCCTACCAGCAAGACAAGAATGAAGTAATGCAAAAGGCAAATGCGGTCCACGCTGCACATAAAGAAAGCCTGAAGCAAACTTGGTGGCGCGCGGCTCTGCAGCACATTTCCGCTATCTTTGTGCCGCTGATTCCGGCTTTTGTCGGTGCTGGTCTGATTTCTGGCGTATCCGGCATTCTGCGCAACATGATGACGGCCCACTGGCTGCCGGCCAGTTGGAACCTGGGCATCACCGTTTTGGGCGTAATTGCCAACGGTTTGTTTGCCTACTTGAATATTTACGTTGGTATCAATGCGGCCAAGGAATTTGATGCAACACCGGGCCTTGGTGGTATTATCGGTGCGGTCATCATGCTGCCAGGCGTGGTTGCGCCAATGACAATTCCCAACATCTTCAACGGACAGCCTTTGGCTGCTGGTCAAGGCGGCATCATCGGCGTGTTATTGGGTGTTTGGCTCTTGTCCTACGTGGAGAAGTACTTGCACAAGCACATCCTTGAGTCGATTGACATTATCGTAACGCCCTTTCTAACTTTGTTAGCAATGGGTCTGGTCACAATCTTTCTGATTATGCCGTTTGCAGGCTGGGTATCGAATTCCCTGGTTGGCGGCATCAACTGGGTCCTGCAGGTTGGCGGACCAATTGCTGGGTTTATCCTTGGTGCGGTTTTCCTGCCGATGGTAATGTTTGGCCTGCACCAGATTCTGACCCCGATACACCTGCAAATGATTCAAAAGCTGGGCAATACGCCGCTTCTGCCCATCCTAGCGATGGCTGGTGCCGGTCAGGTTGGTACGGCAATTGCCCTGTGGGTAAAGTGCCGCAAGAACAAGGCTTTGACTAAATTAATCAAGGGTGCCCTGCCTGTTGGTATTCTGGGCGTTGGTGAGCCGTTAATCTACGGTGTTTCGCTGCCCCTGGGTCGGCCGTTCATCACTGCATGTATCGGCGGCGGAATTGGTGGTGCCGTCTTAGGCGCCTTCGGCAACGTTGGCTCGATTGCAATCGGTACGTCTGGCGTAGCTTTGATTCCGCTGATTGCCAACAATAAGGCACTTATTTACTGTCTGGGTCTCATCTCGGCTTACATCGGCGGTTTCATCGTGACCTACTTCTGGGGTGTCCCGAAGAGTGCCATGGTGGCTAAGAATGAAGACGGCTCAGCAGTTGCGGATGCAAAAGATGCTTCTGCTACTGAAGTTAAATTGTCGACCAGCGAAAGCAGTGAGTATGCCGCAAGTGTTGCACTTGACTTTGCCAGCCCCGTCAGTGGTCAGCTTGAAGAATTAGCTGCAGTTGACGACGATGTTTTTTCACAAAAGATGGTCGGTGACGGCTTCGCGGTGGTGCCAAAAGACGGCAAGATCGTTGCGCCCGTGGACGGCACCATTGTGACCGTCATGGACACCAAGCACGCCATCACGATGAAGTCGGCCGCGGGCGGTTTGGAAATCCTGCTGCACTTCGGTATCGATACCGTTGACCTAAAGGGTGCACCGTTTGACGTCATGGTCCACAGCGGCCAGGGGGTCAAGCGCGGCGACGTTTTAGCGCAGATGGATATTGCCGCCATCAAGAGCGCCGGCAAGGGCATTGACGTCATCACTACCGTTACCAACATGGACCAGGTTGCCGCGCTTACGCCGGTGACGCCGGGTGAGGTTGCTGCTGGCCAAAATGCAATCACGGTCACAACCAAGTAAATAACTAGAGCATATTATGGAAATCAAAAATTTAGTAACTGAAACGCGTAATCCACTGACGATGGGGATCGACCAGATGTCGACAAAAGAAATGGTTAAAACCATTAATGCTGAAGACCAGAAGGTCGCTCCCGCCGTCGGCAGTCAGGACGAGCAGGTTGCCCGTGCAATTGATGGGGCGGCTTCCCGTTTTGCCCGTGGCGGCCGGCTGATTTACGTCGGAGCGGGCACTAGCGGCCGGCTGGGCGTGCTTGATGCCGCCGAACTGGTGCCGACTTACGGCATCAAGTCGGAACGGGCCGTTGGTCTCATTGCCGGTGGCCGTGAAGCGATGTTTGCTGCCGTTGAAGGGGCCGAGGACTCGCCGGAGCTTGGTGAAAAAGACCTGCGTGCATTGAACTTGACGGCGACAGATACTGTTCTGGGTCTCGCGGCTAGCGGCCGCACGCCCTACGTTGTCGGCTGCCTTGATTACGCCAAACAGGTCGGTGCCCTGACCGTGGCCATTGCCTGCGTGCCCGATTCCGTGATCGGCCACCACGCCGAGATTGCGATTGAGGCGGTCGTTGGTCCCGAGGTCATCACCGGTTCGACCAGGATGAAGGCGGGCACCGCGCAGAAAATGATTCTCAACATGATTTCAACTGGCGTGATGATCAGGCAGGGCAAGGTTTACCAGAACGTGATGATTGACGTGCAGCCAACCAACACTAAGCTGGTCGACCGTGCCTGCCGCATTATCAGTGCGGTCACGGGCGCCAGCCTTGACCGTGCACGCGCATTTTTGAAAAAAACAGACAATGATGTTTCCCTGGCCATCGTGATGCTCAAGACGGGCAAGAACAGGGCGGAAGCCGCCACGCTTTTGGCCGCACACGACGGGAACGTCGGCCGAGTCCTGCAGGAAAAGTAATTTACCGCATTTTGAGTAAAAAGAAAGCTTTGACACACTTAAAAGTTAATCAAAGCTTTTTTGTTTATTGCTTTGCCGGCGTTGCTTGTTTTGTTTTGTTGACTTTTATCATTACAATCAAAGTAACAGTGAAGACAATTGCGCTAAATCCTAGGACACCGTACAGGGCATAATTAACGTTGATTGTACCAGCTATGGTGGTAAATAATGTCGTCATTAATGGGCCAGCGATTGCTAAGATTGTGTTTAAAAGTCCGGCTGAAGAAGCTAAAATTTTACGATCTACGGAGACCACCAACCATTGCATTAACTTAGGACTGATTGTACCAATCAAGAAACCAAGGATGGCCATTAAGATAAGGCAGGATACGCTGTTTTTGTTTAAAATGCTAACGGCCATAATGGCACTACTGATAGTAGATAATAAAGATAGCTGGAAAAGCGACGTGTTTTTAAGGAGCTTGGTTCCGACTGCACTGCCAAGAGCTAAGCCGGTTGCGGCAGCGGCTCCTAGAAGTGCGATGGTGAAACTATAGCTACCGATAAGCATGCTTTTGTTGCCGGCAATAACGATTGAAATTAGTGGCTCAACCGTGCTGAGCAGACCATTAAGCATAGCTACAACTAAAACGATCGTTAAGAGTCCGTGGGCTTTCCTTACTTGCTTGAATGATGAGCCAATCGTGGCAAAGAAGTTTTGGTCGTTGACCTCTTCTTTCTGGTCAGGCTGCTGCTTGCGAACACTTGCGCCAATGTTGGCATAGAGTAAGCCGGCTGCTAAGAAGGTCAGTGCGTTGACAATGGCTAGTTCTGAGTATGACATGAAGAGCAGGAGCCCGGAACCGACGAATTGTGCGACCAACGTAATTAGTTGTGATACGCCACTGGTAAAGCCCTGGGCTTCAGCCATTTCATTTTCACCGACGAGACCAACAATTAAGGGTGTTTGTAATCCACCAGAATACATGCCGGAGAGATCAGACACAAAGTTGAGTCCGATAACCATTAAAACTAGGTTCCAGCCGGCAATATTGGTGACAAATAGTAGACCTACCAGCATGTATAGGGCAAAGCGGATGACTGCAAGCCAGACAATTACGCGGTACTTATTGTGCGTCCGGTCTGCCAGGTAGCCACTGAGACTTTGAATTAAATCAGGCAGCGATTCGGTAATCGCAATCAAAGATAATGCTAGGGAGTAATTTTTTAATTTGCTGGCATAAGTCATGAGTGCCAGGTAAAAAAGGATGTTGCCTGCACCGGATAACCAGCTGGCAATTGTAAATTTTCTGTAGTTTTTATTCTTTAAAAAGATGTTCATGTTTTTACCTCTTTTCTTAACTTAACGATATGTTTAGTATATTTTGGTTATAATGAAAAAGAGGGAAATGTCATATTTGACAGTTTAAAGTTAGAAGGAATAAAAATGACAATTGGGGAACTGTTAAAAGATTATCGGATAAATCAAAGAAAAACACAGAAACAGTGGGTAGGTAACGTAATAAGTCCATCATTTTATGCAAAAGTAGAAAAAAATATAAGTAGAATTTCTGCAGAAGACTTAATTGATTTACTACACTCTAATCAAATTCCGGTGATTAATTTTTTCAGCAAATTAAATCAAAAAGACAAATCGATTCATCAACAAGAATTAGAAATAAACCGACTCATTAATGAAGCATATTACCAAAATTCGAAAAAAGAGTTACAACAAATACGAGATTTAGTTGCTGAAGGCGAATTACCTAATAAAAATGATGAATTGCTTCTTATTGATGCCTATATTGCGGTAATTAATAAAAACTATACGATGTTGGATAAAGAAGTTATAAGCAGAATGAAAGAAAAAGTTTTTAATATTTCTAATTTTGATGAAGATGGATTGATTATATACTGTAATTTCATGAGCTTTTATGATTTGAATAGCAATTTGTTGCTGTCTAAAAAGATAGTAAAACAGTTTGTTGGATCAAGCAGTATCAAAATACAAGAAAAAATTTTGGCCATCATTATCAACATGCTGATTTTTTGTATTAGAAATAAGCGATTTGAAGAAACTGCAGTGTTTGTTAGTTATGCAAATCAAATAAAAACGAAGCCGGAAGTTTTCTTTTATAAAATGTTAATACCAGCATTTTATAATATAGTTAAATATCAAGATAATCATGATAAAAAATATCTAGATGAATCGGAAATAATAATTGAAAGTATCAAATTGGCGGGAATGCCAGATTATGGTAAGGAGTTAGAAGAGCTTCTAGTCGCAAATAAATAAATTAAAAAAATGTCATATTCGAAATTTTTTGATCAAATAAGAAAGAGGCAAGCGTGATGACAATCGGAGAATTATTGCGGCAATACCGCCTGGAGCAGGGTAAGACGCAGAAAGAGTGGGTCGGCGGCGTGGTCAGCACGTCGTATTATTCCAAGGTGGAAAAGAACATTCACCGCATTACGGCCGAGGACCTGCTCAGTCTGTTTCGTGCCAATAACGTTAACCTGCTAGCCTTCTTCAGCAAGTTGAGCTGGTCGGACAAGGCCAAGTATGACCAGAACGAAGAGGTGGGTCAGCTAATCAATGAAGCCTATTACCAGCGAGACGTCGAGCGGCTGCAGAGCCTGAGACGCAGCGTTGAAAAAATGGGCGGGGTCAATATGAATATTCAGCTCCTACTAATCGATGAGGCCATCGCTGACATAACGGATGATTTTTCTATGTTGGGCGCTGAGGGGCTGCAAAAGCTCAAGGAACTGATCTTTAGTTCCGATAACTTAGATGAAAAAAGACTGCGTCTATATACCAACCTGGTTCCTTACTTCGACTTCGAAAGCAATGTGGTGCTTGCTAGACGTGTAATCAACCAATTCGGCCAGTCGCAAAGTACGAGCATTCAAGAAGCAGTGTTGGGCATATGTGCGAATATTTTGATTGAGTGCATTGAAAAAGACAGGTATGAAAAAGCAGGACCATTTATTGAAGCGGCCGGTAAAATCCCAACCAGACAGGAATTGTTTTTCATCAAGAACATGCTCGTAATACTTCAAAATATGGTTGCCTACCATGATGACAAGCAGGCAGAGCATTTAGCACAGGCGCAAAGGGCCATCGCTAATTATGCCCTGCTGGGGATGCCCGAATACGGCCAAGAAGGGCAGAAATTTTTTGACCAATACAAGGAGCAGTAGCAGCCGGCGATTTTGGGGAGAGACCGTGTGCTTTTGCTATTTGTAAACAGCAAAACTTACTAAATTGCTGACGTATCTAACCATAAAGGCTTGAATGTCGCGTGGTAAAGTTGAATAATAATATAAGAGAATAACTTTTTCGGATAACTTTTGGTAAAATAATAAGTTGTTAACAGTTTTTTACGGAGGAAATTATGTCTTATAAAGACAATATGATGTTGTTTGCCCTTAATTCGAACGTGCCGCTTGCCGCAAAAATTGCTGACCGGGTTGGCATCCCCCTTAGCAAGTCCAGCGTTCAGCGCTTTAGCGATGGTGAAATCCAGATTAACATTGATGAGTCGGTCCGGGGCAAGGACGTGTACCTGATTCAGTCGATGAGCGTTCCGGTTAATGACAACCTGATGGAACTGCTGATTATGATTGACGCCGTGCGCCGGGCCAGCGCCCAGACGATTAACATCGTGATTCCATATTACGGCTATGCGCGCCAGGACCGCAAGACCCGTCCGCGTGAGCCGATTACGGCTAAGCTTGTGGCCGACATGCTGCAGGAGGCTGGCGCCACCCGGGTGCTGTCGCTTGATCTGCACGCTCCGCAGATTCAGGGTTTCTTCGATATTCCGGTTGATAACCTGATGGGTGCGCCGCTGCTCGCCGACTACTTCCTGAGCAACCACCTTGAAAAGGATGCAGTGGTCGTGTCACCGGACCACGGTGGCGTTACCCGGGCCAGAAAATTAGCTGAATTCTTGGGCACAACCATTGCAATTGTCGATAAGCGTCGTCCGCGGGCCAATGTTGCCGAGGTAATGAATATTATCGGCAACGTGAAGGGCAAGCGCGCAATCATTATTGATGACATGATTGACACTGCGGGCACGATCACGCTGGCGGCCCAGGCACTGATTGATGCAGGCGCAACGGAAGTTTATGCCAGCGCAACCCACGCCGTTTTGTCCGGCCCGGCAACTAAACGACTAAATGATTCTCCGATTAAAAACTTGGTCTTGACGGATTCCATCAACCAGCCAGAGGAAAAGAAGCTGGACAAGACCCTGCTTGTTTCAGTAGGACCACTGATTGGGGATGCTATCAAATGCATCCAGAGGAATGAACCGCTCAGCCCCCTGTTTAACACCCGATACCAAAAAGATAAGCACGAATAATTTCACAGGTTTAAAAATTAAGCCCGTCACCCAAAAATGGTGGCGGGCTTTTTGCTGCGTAAAATTGACCACTTGGGTATGCACAGCGCCCACTTGCTTAAATTTCAATGCTTTTAGAGGATGATTAGAGTTTAATAAAAATAAGCAAAAAAACGAAGAAGTGAAGGGATGGGAGCAATGTCATTAAAGGGAATCATAAGGGTTAAGCCGCTGCGGGCAGCTATCATCATGCTGGCTTGCAGTGCGTGCGCACTCGCATCGACAGCGTCAACTTACCTGCTCAAATATGCCATTAACGACCTGACTGCCAACAAGTGGTGGCACTTTGTCTTATGGCTGCTAGCGTTCGCCGCCGGTGACCTGACTGCGGTTCTGCTGCGCGCGGCTGCCACCTACCTGTACAACAAGCAGGTGCAGGATTATTTTCACCAGGTGCGTGGAAAAATTATGAACAATTATTATGCACAGGGGACGGCCAAGGTTGCAGAGATGCAGAACCAATTGGGCAACAACCTGAAGGTGCTGGCAGATGACTATGCGCTGCCCTGGATGCGGGCGGCGCAAAGCCTGCTCAACGTCGCGCTGGCCCTCACCGCCCTGTTCACGCTGCACTGGTCGATGATTGCGTCAACCGCAGTTACCGTCACAATCGTCCTGCTGCTGCCTAAAATCACTGAGAAGAAGATGGCGCAGGCCTCGATTAACGCAACAAGGAAAAACGGGGAGCTGCTCGACGCAATTAAGAACTGGTTCGCGGGACTAAGCGAACTGCGCCGCTACAAGGCGGGAGGGCGCTTGGACCAAGAAATCACTCAGAGCAGCCGGGCACTGGCCCGAGCCAACATTGCCAAGAAACGCTACGAGGGCATTTCGACGGGCATTAACGGCCTGGGCAACGCCATCGGTCAGGTGGGCACTGGCTTTTGGGGCGGAATCCTGTACTTCAGCCGGCAGGTCAGCCTGGGCGACTGGTTCGTGGGTTCTGAATTTACCTCAACGATTTTTAACGGTCTGTGGGAAATCATCAGTGCAATGATCAGGATCAAGTCGACGAAGAAATTGCGCCAAGAAGTCACCGAAGTTACCCAACCGGTTGCCACGAAGCCGCAGAGCACAGTCGTGTGCGGCGTCCAGAGCAAGAATCTGGTGGTCAAGTATGATAACGGTGAAACGATTGCCTACCCCGACTTCAAAGTCAACAGGGGCGACAAGGTGCTGCTCGTCGGCGACTCCGGTGCCGGCAAGTCAACCCTGTTCAAGGTCATGCTGGGGCAGGTCGAGCCCGCAAGCGGTGAATTGTTTTTTACCGATGAAAAAGGACAGCGGGTGGCCCCGCAAGAAGCACGCCTGGGCTACATTGCCCAAGATGCCAGCCTCTTTCCGGACACGATTGCCAACAACATTACCATGTTTAGTTCCAAGTTGGCAGACCATGTTGATCAGTTTGTGGATAAGGTGCGCCTGACCCCAGATTTGGCGCAGTTCCCTAGTCACGGCGAGACGGTCATTGACCTTGATCAGGACAACTTGTCGGGCGGTCAGAAGCAAAAGGTCGTGCTGGCCCGGGCCGCAATTCATGATGCGCAGTTCCTGCTTTTGGATGAGGCCACCAGTGCAATTGATAGTCGGACCACGAGCGCGATTGTGGGCGAGCTGCTGGATACGGATGCGACCGTTATCCTAATCGCACACAACTTCAGACCGGAACTGGCCAGTCGCTTTGACTACCAGATTCACTTGCGGGCAGATAATAAGAAAGGCGAAAAAAATGTCGATTAAAGATTACTACAAGCAAAACCCCCTGCGCTTCATCCTCATGATGGGCAATGACGTTATCATCTACGCACTCCTGATTGTCTCAACCGCCGTGGTAATGATGGAAACGACCGCAATCCAGCAGCGCAACTGGCCGGCCTTTCTGGTGCTGACCCTGACCAGCTTTGGCATTGTTCTGGTTAACTACTTGCTGCAGGGCCTGAACGATTACCTGGTAGCCGAGCAGAATGAGCTCTACTACGTGTTTTTGCGGCAAAAGATCACGCAGCACTTCTACCACGACCACTTGTCCCACCCGGTGGCGCAGGTTCAGAACCGGCTGACTAACGACCTGGTGCAGAACCTGGAAAACTACCTGGAAGCCTTCATGGAATTTATCGGGGGACTGACTATCCTTGTGTCGGTGGTCGTCTTGCTGCTTGCGCTACACTGGAGCCTGCTATTGACGATCATCGTCATGGTGGCCGTCTCGCTTCTGTTGCCCAAGTTATTGGAAAAGCAAATGCAAAGGGCGGCACTGCGGATCTCGGAAAGCAACCGCAAGTATCTTGACAGTCTGGGCAAATGGCTGGGCGGTCTGGACGAACTCAGGCGTTACCTTGCTGGTGAAAAGCTCTTCAGCGTTACCAGCAAGGCAGGTAAAAAGTTGGAAGACGCTAACGTCAAGCAAACCGCCGTGCTGCAGGAATTGGCTGTGGCCAACGGCCTGGTGTCGACCCTGTTCAGCCTGATTTTATTTGTGCTTGCAGGCTATCTGATTAAGCGGGGACTGGTCGCCTTCGGCGTGATTGTCGCTGTCGGCAACTGCAGTTACTACCTGACCACGGGCATCCAGCTGATGGTTGAAGCCTACGGCAGAATCAGGGGCACGCAGAAGCTTAACTACGAAATTGCTGCTTCCGCCCGTCCCGTTGCAGAACCCCAAGACCAAGATGCAGCTGCCCCCGCTGCAATCAGCACGCGCAGCCTCAGCCTGCAGTTTCCTAGCGGTGAATGTCTGTACTTCCCCGACATCGACGTGCAGAATGGTGAAAAGATTCTGTTAACCGGCGACTCCGGTGCCGGCAAGTCGACCCTGCTTAAGCTGATGCTCGGCCAGCTTAGGGCCAGCTCGGGTACAGTCACCTTTTTGGACGAAGAAGGAAAAGCGGTCAAACCCGACATGGGCCGCGTAGGCTACATACCACAGGAACCGGTCCTCTTCCCGGCCAGCATCGCCGACAACATGACGATGTTTGCGGATAAATTAAAGCAGTTTCTGCCGTCGCTTGTGGAGAAAGTCCAGCTAACTAGCGACATTGTCAAGTTTGACCGTGGGCTGGACCAGCCAATTGACCTGAACAAGCTCAATATTTCAGGTGGTCAGCGGCAAAAGATTGTGTTAGCGCGTGTACTGGCCCACGAAAGCACGGTCATCCTGATTGATGAGGGCACCAGCGCAATCGACCAGAAGGCCACGATGGCAATCCTCAGGGTAGTTGCATCAACGCCCGCAACGGTCATCTTCATCGCCCACAGTTTCAACGAGGAGATGACGCAGCTGTTTGACCGGGAGATTCACTTGGAGAAATCGTCAACGCAATAGCTTACAAAAATAGTGCTGGATCATTAAATGTCACAAAATGATTCAGCACTGTTTTATTCTTATTAACTGATTTATGCAAAAGAGACCCTGCCCCTGTGTAGCTTTGGCAGGTTACAGACAATTCGACACTGCTTTAGTATCTGGCCTACCGCCTATGAAGCGGCTTGCCCGGGAAACTTTGCACTAGCAAGGCTTCTTTTTCATTTGTTGCAGCTTGTCTCACCAAGACAGGCAAACTTGAGGCGCAACCGCATTTTTGCCGGTGGCATTTCTACTTGCGCGGCCGCCGGAGGTAGCGCAAGTGCCCGTTTTTAACGTAGCGCTGGAACTGCTGGTAGAGCGGGTCGAAGATTTGCGGTTCACTACTGTCGGACATCATCACCTTGGGGAAGAAGAAGCGCTCGTCGCCCTGCAGCGTGCCGCTCAATGCCCGCACGAGTGGGCTCAACTGGGATAGTTCAATCAGCTGGCCGTCATTCTGCATGAGTTCAATCTGGCTGTTGGCGTTTTTGCCCGTGGGCTTGTATGCGTCGTAGGGTTCGTCAAAGGCAGAATTGGTGTCGGTGTAGTATGCGGGATCGAAGCCGGCCTGCTTGATTAGTTCCCGCATCTTGGGCAGCAGGTTCTTCGTTTCCTGGTCGATGCAGACGCTGGCAAAAGGCTTCCTGAACAGGTAGCGGCTCGTCAAGTCGTCCAGAATCAGGTCGCCCGACCTGGTCCACATTGAAAAGTTGGTTTCCATCACCCCGTCATCCAGCTTAAGGTAGTCTTCTAGGGTCCAGTTGCCAGCCAAAAACTTGCCCAGACTTGGCGTGACCTGCAGCTTGCCCTGCTGGTAAATTGTCTTTGCCCGTTCAAGCAGGTGCTGCAGAATCACCTCCATCGACCGGCCCACCCGGTGGAAGTAGACCTGCTGGTACATCTGGTAGCGCGCAACAATGTAGTCCTCGACCGCGTGCATGCCGGCCATCGTGAAGCAGATGCCGCCCGCGTACGGTCTGATTTCCTGCAAAATCCGCGACAGGTCAAACTCGCCGTAGGTAACGCCGGTGTAATAGGCATCACGTTCGAGGTAGTCCATCCGGTCGGCGTCCGCCTGGCTGGAGATCATTTTCACCACCTGGGGGTTGGGGTAGGTCTTGGCGATGACGCTGGCCACCAGTTCGGGGAAGTTGGGGGCGACGCGGCGCAGAACCTGGTTGATTTCCGTATTGGGGTCCGTAATGATCTTCTGCCCGATTTTTTCGTGGTTCGTGCCAAAAAGATGCTCAAAGGTATGCGAGTACGGCCCGTGACCGATGTCGTGCAGCAGTCCGGCACACTCAACGAGCAGGCGGTTGTCGTCGTCCCATAGCCCGTCGCCAGGCGTGCGGGACGGGTATTTTTTGGCAAAAATGTTGCAGATGCGGCGGGTCATTTCGTAAACGCCCAGGTTGTGCTCGAAGCGGGTATGCGTGGCACCGGGGAAAACGTACGCAATCGGCCCCAGCTGTTTGATGCGGCGCATGCGCTGAAATTCTTTGGTTTTTAAAATATCCAGGATTACCTGATCCTCGATGTGAATATACTCGTGGACGGGATCACGCAGGACGACCTCTTTGGTTAATTTAGTGTTGTGAAATTTAGGCATGTTAAGTCCTCAAAATTTGCTTGGTCAGTAATTGTTAAAAAACGTCTAGTTACCTAAATTATAGCAAACTTGCGGTTCTAGGGTTAGAACAAGTCGCTAATCTGGGTGATAAATTAGAAAAAATAATAAAAGCAATTGCACACGTGCAAGATTGGGGTATACTTAGGATGAATTTGTGCATAAGTATTCAGAAGGAAACACATGATCGAAAAGAAATCATATTTGACCTCGCGGCTGTTTTGTGGACTGGGCAACTCACTGTATGGCCTGGTCTTCACCTGGTGGCTGCAGGTGCAAACCAATAGTTCGACCGTTGTTGGCATCGCCAACGCTATTTTTTCAGTGACTGCGGCCCTGGCGATTTTTTACGGGCCGTTCATTGACAACCATTCCTACAAGAAGACCAGCATTTACGCCATGGTCATCCAGGTGGCCCTGACTTTTCTTCTGACCGCCGTCATTGTCTTCATGACGCATAACTATGTTTTGGCCATTGTCATTGCCGGATTACTGTCGATCTGCGACGAGTTCTTCGGTCCGGCCGACCGGGCTCTTCTGAAGGGGGCGGTTCCCGACGAGGGTGCGATGACCAGCATCATTTCCAAGGTCAATATCATTGACCAGGTCGTCAGCATTGCTGGCACGGCACTTTCCGGCGTGCTGCTGGTCCTGATAACGAGCGGCCAGGTTATCCTGCTCTGCGGCTGCCTCAGTTTGGTGGGCCTCTTTTTCTTAATCCGTGCGCTAAAGCACGTTCCCGTGCAGAACCATGACCAGGAAGCGGCGCAGTTCGACGCAGCGAATTACTGGCAGCATGCAATCAGCGGCTACCGCTACATTAGGAAAAACAGCTTTTTAAAGCGCTACTTTTGGTCGTCTCTTCTGTATTCATTTGCGGCACCGGCAATGATCCTAATACTGCCCCGCGTTGCGCAAAAAGCGGGCAAAGCATCATGGTACAGCACCTTCTACATTGTCTTGATGCTGGGTTTCATTTTAGGGGCACTCTTTTCCGGGCGGATGGCGGCCAAGAGCAAGACGGTGGCCTGGACCTGGATTCTCAGTGCGCTTCCGCTGGGCCTGCTGCTTTTTTGCGGGACCAACCTCATCGCCTTCGCGGTGCTGGTTTTTCTTTTTGCCATGGTTACCAGCGTCCACAATATCCTGGGCGAATCAAGGCAGCAGACGGCGACCGCCGACCGCTACCTGGGGCGCGTTCTGACAACGATCAGAACCGGCACGCAGGTGGGCGGACCGGTCGGATCGATTGCGGCCGGCCTGCTGCTCGACCACGCGGGCGCGCAGCCGCTGATTATCATCTGCTGCGTCTTGGTTCTATTGGGCGGGCTCAACATGCTGCTGGTCAAAGAAGACTAGGTTCGTTTTTGCCCGTTGCGCGGGCGCACGCAATAAGCGCAGTCTATGGTAGAATTATAGGCAGATTGAGCCGGACCCGGTAAATGCCGGCTTGTGGGCAATTTGCAGCCGGATTTTGGCAATTCGCGGCTTGTGAGGAGAAGATATTCGGGCAATGACTAAAGTGAAAATCGACTTTACCAGCATAATCAAACAGGAGCAGGAGAGCGCCACCTTTAAGAAAACCGCCAGGGGCGAATTAACCGCGGCGGGCGGTGCGACGCGGATTTCCTATTTGGAAGACGGAGTGGTTCCCGTCAAAATTCTGGTTAAAGAGGGCAACGTGATTATCAGGCGTGGCGGGGACAAGCAGAATTATTCCCAGCTGCACTTCGTTCTGGGCGAGCGCAAGGATTGCCGCTACGTGGCCCAGGGCTACCAGATGGATCTGGTCAGTTCCACCAAGACAATTAAATTTTTCCCTAAAAATGACGGCACGCAGCAGCTGCAGATTGAATATGACCTTTATAGTGGTCTATACTTAATAGGTAATTATGCCATCACGTTGATTTTTACTTAAACGCCTAGTAAAATAATAAGGATTGGTAAGAGAGAGGAATGCATTGTGGGACTAAACGACTTTAAAGACAAAAATCGCAACGAATTATCGATGATTGAAGTTGCTCGCGCAATTTTAGAAGACAACAATAAGAGAATGGCCTTTGCTGATATTGTTAACGCTGTTCAAAAATTTTTGGGTGTGAGTGACGAGGAAATTAGGGAACGTTTGCCCCAATTTTATACGGATATGAATACCAACGGCGAGTTTATCTCAATGGGGGAAAATATCTGGGCGCTGCGTTCATGGTTCCCATACGAATCGGTTGACGAGGAGGTCAACCACCCCGAAGATGAGGACGAAGAAGATACCAGTACGCACCACAAGAAGGTTAATGCCTTCCTGGCCAGCGCAACCGGTAGCGACGACATCATTGACTACGATAATGATGACCCCGAGGACACCGATCTGGACGCAGCCGCGGACGATGAGGTTGACGACTTTGCGGACGATGACGATTTTGTCGATCCAAACGATGATGACGACACCGAACTTCCGGACGGTATCGAGGGCCAGTTGTCGGAATTGGCTGACGATGACGAAGACGAGGAGTAATTTACTTGACTTCAGGACATAAAATAGATAATATTTAGCTTGGGCACCCTATGTGCGATTATGCTCCCGTATGGGAGCTTTTTTTATTTTTTCAGTTATTTTTTGCAAAAAGGAGTTTGGCTAATGACAAAATATATCTTTGTTACGGGTGGCGTTGTTTCTTCCTTGGGTAAGGGCATTACCGCGTCGAGCCTGGGGCGGCTATTAAAAAATCGGGGCCTGAAGGTGACCATGCAGAAGTTCGACCCCTACGTCAACATCGATCCCGGAACGATGAACCCCTACCAGCACGGTGAGGTCTTTGTCACGGATGACGGAACGGAAGCCGACCTGGACCTGGGGCACTACGAGCGAATCGTGGACGTGCGCACTAGCAAGTATTCCAACGTGACGACCGGCAAGATCTATAAGGAAGTCTTGGAAAAAGAGCGCCGTGGCGACTACCACGGTGCAACCGTCCAGGTAATCCCGCACATTACCGACATGATCAAGCAGAAGATCATGCGGGCGGGCCTGACTACGGATTCCGACGTTGTGATTTCGGAAATTGGCGGCACGGTCGGTGATATTGAATCAACTCCGTTCATGGAGGCAATCAGGCAGATGCGCCGTGAGGTGGGCGAACAAAACGTGATGTACATCCACTGTACGCTTGTGCCCTACCTGCACGCCGCGCGTGAAATGAAGACCAAGCCGACGCAGCATTCGGTTGCCGAGCTGCGCAGCATCGGGATTCAGCCGAACATGCTGGTACTGCGGGCAGAGATGCCGATTAGCCAGGACCATAAGGACAAGATTTCAACCTTCACGGACGTTCCGGTTGACCGCATCATCGAATCGATCAACGCACCGTCCTTGTTTGACCTGCCGCTGTCCTTCCAGGACCAGGGCATGGACCAAAAGGTCTGCGACTTTTTGCACATCGAAAGTCCGAAGAAGGAAGCCGACATGGCGGAGTGGAAGCGGCTGGACGACCGCGTCAAGAACCTGAAGCACACGACCAAAATTACCCTCGTGGGCAAGTACATCGAGCTCGAAGATGCGTATATTTCCGTCACCGATGCGCTGAAGCACGCTGGTTACTCCTACAACAGCAATATCGTGATTAACAAGGTTCAGGCCGAAGACGTCACCGATGCCAACATTGCCGACTACATGAAGGACTCCGACGGCCTGATCGTTCCCGGCGGCTTTGGCACACGCGGGCTTGAGGGCATGATCACCGCCATTAAGTACGCCCGTGAGAACGACATCCCGTTCCTCGGCGTTTGTCTGGGCATGCAGATGGCAACCGTTGAGTTTGCCCGCAACGTCTTAGGGCTGCAGGACGCCAACTCCACTGAAGCCAACCCTAAGACCAGGCACAACGTGATTGACATCATGGCCGACAAGCGGGATGAGGAAAACATCGGCGGCACCCTGCGGCTTGGTCTTTACCCGGCCGCACTGAAGAAGGGCACCAAAACCGCTGCCGCTTATGACAACCAGGACGTCATCCAGGAACGTCACCGCCACCGCTATGAGTTTAACAACGAGTACCGGGAAGCGTTTGAAAAAGCCGGGATGACCTTTGCCGGCGTTTCACCCGACAACCACCTGGTTGAGGTAATCGAGCTGCCCAAGAACAAGTTCTTCGTTGCGGCACAGTATCACCCCGAATTTTTGAGCCGGCCGCAGAGACCGGAAGGCCTCTACAAGGCCTTCATCGGTGCTGCATCGGGCCTGACCGAAGAAAAGCTCTAACAGGCTAAACCGAATGATCCCAAAAGCTGAAATTTGAACGGGGGAGACAGAAGTCTTCCCTTGTTTTTTCTGTTAAATTCCTTTAACATTATTATTACAAAAAGAAATAGAAAAGGAAATTTTCGCCAATGAAGCAAATGATAATTCATGGTGGAAAGCCCCTACAGGGCGATGTCTGGATTGGTGGAGCCAAGAACTCAACCGTGGCGCTGATTCCTGCGTCCATCTTGTCGCGTACCCCGGTGACTTTGGAAGGTGTTCCAAGGATTGCGGACGTCGGCAACCTGATGGATTTGCTGAGTGAAATGGACGTCGTGAGCGATTTTCACCGAACAACCCTGCACATTAACCCGGAAAACATTAAGATGAGCCCATTGCCGAGTGGCAAGATCAAGAGTTTGCGCGCCTCATATTATTTTATGGGTGCCCTTCTTGGTCGTTTTGGCAAGGCTGTTGTGGGCTTCCCTGGCGGGGATGATATTGGTCCCCGTCCCATTGACCAACACATTAAGGGCTTTGAGGCCCTGGGTGCATGCGTTAAAAATGACAATGATCAAATAACAATTACGGCTCCTGCCAGCGGCTTGCAGGGAGCCACTATTCACCTGGAAATGCCTTCCGTTGGCGCAACCATGAACATCATCATGGCCTCAGTGACGGCGCACGGGCAGACGGTGATTGATAATGCCGCTAAAGAACCAGAAATAATCGATTTAGCAACATTTTTGAATAATATGGGTGCCGTAATTCGTGGTGCCGGGACGGATACAATCCGGATCAAGGGCGTCGACCGGCTTGAGGCCCAGACGCCGCACACGATTATACCGGACCGCATCGAGGCTGGGACGTACATTGCGCTTGCCGGCTGCATCGGCAACGGGATTTGTATTCATAATATTATTGAAGAGCACCTTGATTCATACCTGGCCAAGGTTGAGGAGATGGGGATGGTCATCGAGGCCGCCGAGGATTCACTGTACGTTTACCCGGCGGGCGACTTGAAAATGACGCAGATCAGGACGGGGGCCTATCCCGGCTTTGCAACGGACCTGCAGCAGCCGGTAACGCCGCTTCTGCTCACGGCCAAGTCCGGCGAGGGCGTCATTATTGACCAGATCTACCCCAAGCGCATCGGTCACATCGCGCAGTTGCGCAAGATGGGTGCCGACATCAAGGCTGAAGACAACATCATCTTGGTGCACCCGACGACGTGTTTGCACGGCACGACTGTTTCGGCTGGCGAAATCCGCGCCGGCGCCTGTCTGATGATTGCGGGCCTGATGGCAGAGGGCGAAACCGTAATCAACAACGCCGGCAATATTTTGCGTGGCTATGACCGCGTGCAGGAAAAATTGCGCCTGTTAGGTGCGGACGTCACGATTCAGGACGTGCCGGATAAATAGGAATAACGAAAAATACCTGTGGAATGATTTCCGCAGGTATTTTTACGTTGGGTTTGAATCGGAATAAATATGATGGCTAGAAGGGCATGAAGTTGCGAGACCTCATGCCTTTTTGGTGCCCAGTTTGACCGGGATGCCTATAACTCATATCTATATGACATCTGTCATGCAAGCTTGTGACGTTTATGACTTCTCCGGCGATTGGGGGATTGCTAAGCTAAGGTCATTATTTAAAAGGAGCTAAATCATGACCGAAATCATCACGAGCAAAAACCTCAGTAAAAGTTATGGCAGTAAAACCATTTTGGAAAACCTTGATTTTACTATTCACGCAGGCGAAGTAGTCGGCCTGCTGGGGGCTAACGGCGCGGGAAAGACCACCCTAATTAACTTGCTGCTGGGGCTGCAACCCAGTTCTGCCGGCAGCATTAAGTTGTTCGGGCAGGCACCCCAAACCCAAGTCGTTAAAAGGCGGATCGGCGTCATGTTTCAGGACAACTTGATTATGAAGCGGGTTCGGGCCAGTGAACTGCTGGAATTGATGAGGACGGCCTACCCGCAGGCATTGTCAATGAAGCAGTTGGAGCAGGTTGCCGACCTAGGCGCCAATCGCCATAATTACGTCGACAAGCTGTCGGGTGGCCAGCAGCGCAAATTAAACTTTGCGTTGGCCCTGGTCGGTGATCCCCAACTCTTGGTTTTAGATGAACCAACCGCGGGCATGGACACCACTAGCCGTCATGGTTTCTGGCGGTACATTCAAAAGTTGGCCGCACAGGGCAAGACAATAATCGTCACCAGTCATTACCTTGCGGAGATTGAAGGTGTTGCAAGCAGGATTCTCTTTTTGAAAGATAGGCACTTGCTCCACGACGGCTCCTTGGCAGCCCTGCGGGCTAAGTTTAGCCGGAATACGGTCGAGTTTGTGAGTGCCATAGCGGTGGACCAGTTGCACCTGACGACGGGTCAGCTGGAACTGCACGAAGGGCAGCATTACCGCTTCTCTGTGACCAACGTCGACCAGTTCCTGCAGGAATTGGCACCGCAAATGACGCAAATTCAGGATCTGCAGATTCATCAAACGACGCTGGATAATATTTTTGAGCAAATTAACGAGGAGTAAACGATATGAAAAACTTTCTGGCATTGACACAGGTTAACTTCAAACGGCTGATTTTGCGTAATTTACGCTTTTTTGCCTTCGACATTTTGTTCCCCGCGGCCTTTTACCTGGTCTTCACCAATGTGATGGGCAAGGGGATGCCTGGTAATTTTAAGCAGACATACCTGGTGAGCATGCTTCTCTTTGCGACGTTGTTAAGCTCTATCATCACGGTTTCAAACAACACACTGGATGATAAAGACCAACACTTTTGGCGGTTGATGGACGTGACCCCACTTAGCAGAACGACGTACTACGCATCATTCTTCCTCACTATTTTGTCTTTAACGCTGGTTGAGGTGCTGGCAATCGAGTTAGTGGGCTGCTTAATGGCTGGGGTTCACCTGTCCATTGTTGCCTGGATTGCTATTGCGCTGCTGTCGACTTTAGGCAGCGTTACGCTGATGCTGCTGGGTGCCGCAATCACGTATCTGGGCGATGCCGGCATGGTCAACCTGATTTCTTCCATGCTTGTTTTCCCAATGGCAATGCTCAGCGGCTTGTGGTGGCCGCTGACGATGTTTCCCGCCTGGCTCCAAAGCATTGGCAAGCTGCTGCCGACGTATCAGACCGCAAACATAATTAACCAGCTGCTTGAGCAGCACACCTGGGCCCAGGCTTCATGCGCGGGCGAGCTGATCTGGCTAATAATTGGGGTTGCCTGTATTGTCCTTTTGCAAAGATGCCGGCAAAGGGCCGCATAATAATGATAGACTAGTAATTAACGTGTAAAATAGCAGAGAAAGGGTATGGACCGATGGCTTTTATCCATAAGTATATTTTGTTTCCTCGCCGCTTTGGGTTTGCGCCGTACCTGTGGCTACAGTGGCTGTGGATTCCGTTGATACAAATGTTTCCCTATCACACTGGTAAAGAAAAGCTGGCGTTAATCCTGTTAATGGTTTTTGCGTGGTTTTACCGCAACAGCTGGATTGTGACTCCGCAGCTGCAACTCTGGGTCATCGGCCAGTACCTGTTGGCCCTGGTCCTGATTTATTTGCAGGAGATGTTTTTCCTGTTTTTGTTTCCCGCCTGGGTCATCGGCTCCCTGCCCGTCTCCAAGAAGCTTTTTCGGCAATACGTGGTGACATATTACGCATTTGTTGCGGCGGGACTCTTGCTTCTCGTGCGGCAGGTTCCGCTCACTGTGCTGGCAACCTTCATTACTAGTAGCCACCACGGTGATTTGATTACGTCCCTGGTTTTTCTGTTGTTTGTTCTCCTTTCGCCTTTGGGAGGTCGGTCAATTCGCAATACTTACGTGCGGTCGGGCATTCTGAAGCAGCAGAACAAGCGTTACGAAATGCTGATTCGCCGCGGGGAACGGGACCGGATTGCGCGCGACTTGCACGATACCCTAGGTCAGTCCTTTGCAACCATCACGCTCAAAACGGAACTAGCCTGCAAGCTACTGACGCGTGATCCGGTGGCGGTCAAACAGCAGCTGGTCGAGATTCAGGCGGCTTCGCGGGGCAACCTAACCCTTGTGCGCGAGATTGTTACCGACCTGCGCCAGGTGACCCTGACCGAAGTGTTGGTTAACTTAACCGATAAGCTGGCCGGCCTAAATATTTCCCTAATTACGCAGCATGAGGAGCTTGCCCAAAAGTGGCCGGTTGCGGTCCAGGAAACAATTGCGGCCGTTTTGCAGGAAGCTTTGACGAACGTGATGCAGTACAGCCGGGCCGATGAGGTCAAACTGATTTTTGTCCAGGAAGGTGACCAGGCGCTGGTGACTATCAGTGATAATGGCAGCAGATTCGGCATGGTGCGCACGGCATCCTGGGGATGAAAAAGCGCGTGCACCAGGTTCAAGGCGAGTTTGCGATTAGCAACAATCAGCACGGTACGAAGATTAATTTAACCTTACCATTAAAGGAGCAGGCAGATGATTAAAATTATTTTGGCCGAGGATCAAGCAATGTTGAACTCGGCTCTAACCGCAATTTTAAGGTTGGAACCGGACTTGGCAGTCATCGGCAGCTATGGAAATGGCGCAGCTGCGTGGCGGGCAATCCAGGAAAAGGGCCCCGACGTTGTCCTGCTTGACATTGAGATGCCCCAATTGACGGGCTTGCAAATTGCGCAAAAGATAAAGGAGTGCAACCTGCCGACCAAGGCCATTATTCTTACCACCTTTGCCCACAAGGGCTACTTCGAACAGGCCGTAGCTACCGACGTCAAGGGTTACCTGCTTAAGGATAGTTCCAGCGATGACTTAGTGGATGCCATTCACCGCATCGTGGACGGCCAGACCCTGTATGCCCCCGAACTCGTGCAGTCGGTGCTGACCGGCGTCGCCGATCCGTTGACGGTTCAGGAACATAATGTGTTGACCGGGATTGCCGCCGGTTGGACCACGGCCGAGATTAGCACGAAGCTGTTCCTGTCGAACGGAACAGTCCGCAACTATGTTTCCGCTATTCTTAGCAAGTTAGCTGCCAAAAACCGCATTGAAGCGGTCAAAATAGCCCGCAGGCAGGGCTGGCTGTAAAGCGTGGTGGAGAATCGCTGCCGCAGGGCGGCCATTTAGGGCAACTGATTAGACGACAAATAGGGACCAATTTCTAAAAGTGGAAATTGGTCCTTTTTGGTGGTGATTGATTATGCGTTTGAATTTCAGAAAAATTGCTAAATCATGCTGCTGCTTGAATCGCTTTTTGGTTGTGATAGGTTGGCCACTACCCGACCATTTGAGCGTCTGGCCGGGTCAATTGCTCTGATGTGCTTCAGCAAAGCCGTGCCGTGAATGTCCGCAGGATTAATTGCAACAAATAGGGGCGATTCAACGTATTTTTCCAGTGCATGATAATTTTCAGACGTGCTGATTGGAGCGACGAGAACCGTATTAAAGTGATGGTTGTAATTATTGTTGCTGACAATCAGGCACGGACGCTTTTTCTTGGTTTCGGTTCCTTTGGCTGGGTTCAAATCTACCCATAAAATGTTGCCCTTGTGCAAATTCATCAGTCAAAATTCTCACTTTTGACGTCTTCGCCCCAGTCAAAGTCAGTCGTATCAAAAGTGCCGAATTTCTTTTCTTGTTCTACAATGCTTTGTCACAGGTTGGGTCTGCTGCGTTCGATTGTTATCCTGCTGCTTGGTTCAATCTGCCACTCAATCGTATCGGTTGGGTGAACCTTCAGAAGTTCCCGCACCGTTTTCGGAATGGTGACTTGATTCTTGCTCGTGATTTTCTATTTTGCCCAACTTGCACCGTTCATTTATACACCTTACTTTTTCCTTACATACTAGCATGGCTATAATAATTTGATAACTCTTGTGTGTCTACATGTTGACTTTTAAATAAGACTACTTTGTCTTTTGGGGGATTGCCTTTAGCATAACAAAAAATGATAATTGATAATTGTGCGGAAAATTACGACTTCACACTTTTTTTGGTTCAGTTTTTGTACTGAACTTTGTTAACTTTTTTAATGGAAGCGATTTATTCATAATGTACTTAACAAGGAGGCAATTCGGATGAAGGTCAAATTTAATAAAAGTCAACTTAAAATTGTTGACCTCCTTGTAAAGGTCAAATATTTCATGACGATCAGTGATATGTCTGAAAAGGTCGATGTTTCGGAAAGGAGTGTTTACAAGAATTTAAGTTTAATCAATAAAAAGCTTAAAGTACTAGATATTGAAGGAACTCGGAATGTTTATGGGCAGGGCTATTACTTAAGTGAAAAAAGCAAACAGAAAATTACAAAGTATTTAGCTGACCAAAATCGGTACAAATACAGTCCTATTGAGCGACAATATTTAGAATTTATTGGGCTTTTACTTGATGGCAAGTTTGGTATACAAAAAATCAGTGAAGGGTGTGGTGTAAGCAAGCAAACGGTTTTAAAAGATATCGATAACCTTAAGCAAAAAATGAGTGATTTTGGAATAACAATCATTTCAAATTATGAAGGACATTTTTTAAAGGGATCAGAAACCAAAATTAGACAATTCCTGTTTTCATGGTTATATTCCAATCATGAACTAATAAATAAGTTTGAAACTAGGGAAATTAAGGAACTCAAGTTTTTAATTAGCCAGTGGTTGAATTCCTTTGAAAATTCAAACAATATTATTTATTCTGATGAATTTATTTATGTGTTTGCAAATTTTTATGCATTGGTTTTAAAGCGCATCTTTAATGGCAATAGTACAGCAAAGAGAACGGAATACCTACTAAATGATAAGTTGCGAGAAGAACCAGAATACAAATTTTCTACTGCATTCCTATCAATTTTATTAGGGGATAGGTACAATGATTTTGAAAAAAATTACCTCACTTCTGTACTTCTGGGTGGTCAAAAAAGAAAGTCACCCAAAAATAGTATTAATAGTGAAATAAGTAAAATAGTTTATGCGGTGATTAATAGCTTTAAAAATTTGGCTGATTGTTCTTTTAAGGATGAAAGCAAACTTCATCAGGACCTGGTAGTTCACTTAGCAACTACATTTTTTAGAGTTAAGTATCAACAGCAATATCAAAAAAGTAATTTTGATTTAATCAAGGGTAATTACCATGATATTTATATTTATACCCAGATGAGTATACATCCTTTTGAACGGTTTATCGGTGCAAGTCTTAATGATTATGAGATAGGATTAATATCTATTTATTTTGCTTCACAAATTACGCGAAAAAATGATGACGAACCCAAAGTGCTACTAGTTAGTTCAGGTAGCAACGGTTCAGCCGGCTTTTTGCTGACTCAAATGGTGGAGCAGTACCCGTACTTGAATTTTAGTTTACCAATATCTCCGTCAGAATTGAAAAATAGGCCAATTCAAGAAGAAGTAATAATCAGTAATACTTCTTTGACAGCAGTTAAAATACCTTGGTTAAAAGTCAATTCGATATTAACAAGTAAAGATTTTCAAAATATTGATAATTTTTTTCAACTTAACGGTATTACCAACTCCGAAAATCTTCAAACCGAATATAAAGCAATTATGGAAACCATTTACGATAATACTCAAGTAATTAATAGGAAGGAGCTTGAAAAAGGAATAAGACAAATTTTAGTTGATAAAAAGAAACATGAGAATAAGAAAAAAAGGATAGGACCATTGCTAAGTGAATTGTTAACAAGTAACAAAATTAGATTCAGTCATGATCATTCGCTTGACTGGGAGAAGGCGATTAAATTATGCGCCCAACCTCTGGTAGAGGAAGGCAACATTGCTGATAGCTACGTAGATGCAATGATTAATAATGTGAAAGAAAATGGGCCGTATATCAACATTGGCAATGAAATTGCATTAGCGCATGCAAGGCCGAGCCAGGGCGTTAAGAAGTTGGGAATGTCGTTATTATTGCTAGATCAAGATATTAATTTGGTAGATGCAGAACATCAAATTCGATTAATTATCGTATTGGCTGCAAGTGATTCGACGTCACATTTAAGGGCGCTCTCTGAATTAGCTAAAATTCTCGGTGATAAGAATGAAGTTGCCAAAATAATGGAAGCTAAAAATGTTAGTGATATTGAAGAAGTAATTAAGAAGGGCGAAAAATGAAATTAGGAGCATGTTGTAGTACTGGCGTGGGTTCATCATTCATGGTTGACATGAATATGCAGGATGTGTTGAAACAACTTGGCAGGAATGATATTGAAACAACACACGTCGATTTATCCGGTCTTAGTCGTGATACGGCAGATCATTTCTTTGTTGGTCGTGATATGTACGATGCCGTAAAAAACGTTGTCGGTAGCGAAAACGTAACGGAATTAAATAGCATTATTGATAAAGATGAATTAAAAAAGAAGATTGAAAGTTATTTGAATAGTGTGGAATAAAGAAAGTGAAAGGTAATAACCTATGAATGAAATTTTGAATTTCTTTTTGAGCATTGCTAGAACCCCCTCCATTTTAGTTGGCTTAGTGGCCGTTTTAGGATTAATGCTGCAAAAAAAGGAACCTACTGATGTGATTTCAGGTGGGCTAAAAACCTTTGTCGGATTTTTAGTTTTAACTGGTGGATCAGGAGTAATAACGGATGCATTAACTCCATTTGGAAAAATGTTTATGCAGGCCTTTCATGTACAAGGGGTTGTGCCTAATAATGAGGCCTTTACCGCTACTGCTCTGACTACCTATGGCAGTGCAACGGCGATGATATTGCTAGTTGCTATGATTGTAAATGTTATTCTAGCTAGAATATCACACTTTAAGTACATCTATTTGTCTGGACACGTGATGATTAACATGTCTTGTATGCTGGCTGTACTGCTTGCAGTTGCGGGTTTTACAGAGTTGCCCTCAATTATTGTGGGAGGTACATTCTTAGGACTCTTTGATACAATAATGCCAGCCTTAATTCAGCCTTTTGTAAAAAACGTTACTAAAAGTGATGAAATAGCTATCGCTCATACTGGTGACTTTGGTTACCTGATTGCCGGTCTGGTGGCTAAGGCAGTTGGCAATCCCACAAATTCCACCGAAGACTTACATGTTTCCAAGAAAGTATCTTTTTTACGGGACAATACAATTGCAGTTACCATTACCATGGCTGTTGCTTATATCATTATTGCTCTCTTTGCAGGCCCAGTTTACGTTGAAAAATTGAGCGGTGGGATTAACTACATAATCTTTGCTTTAATTGAATCCGGTTCATTTTCAGCTGGCGTTTATATCATGCTAGCTGGAGTAAGAATGATTTTGAATGAGTTGATTCCAGCATTT
Source organism: Lactobacillus sp. XV13L (assembly GCF_059900875.1). NCBI lineage: Bacteria > Bacillati > Bacillota > Bacilli > Lactobacillales > Lactobacillaceae > Lactobacillus > Lactobacillus sp. XV13L. Next base: position 82,977 of record NZ_JBWXGD010000005.1, read on the forward strand.
AAAGGTATTTCGGCTAAGCTTGTTCCTAATGCTAAAGCAGGATTAGATATACCAATCCTGTTCACGTTTGCACCTAACGCTGTAATCATCGGTTTCTTTTCCAGCTTTGTTGGTGGCTTAGTTGCTACTTTTTTGATGGTAGCTTTCCATATGACAATTGTTATCCCTGGTGTAGTAGCTCACTTCATGTGTGGTGGCGCTGCTGGTGTCATTGGTAATTCAGTTGGTGGCCGCCGTGGCGCTGTTATTGGTTCGTTTGTTCACGGGTTACTGATCTCGTTTGTACCCATTATTTTAATTCCTGTTTTGGGACATTTAGGTCTGGGAACGGCTAGCTATGCTGATGCAGATTTTGGAATTGTTGGTTCATATGTTGGTTACAGTGGATTGCTTGGTGGCAGAACGTTAATCATTGCTGCGCTAGTTGCTGCATTGGTAGTTTTCTTTATTGTTTCAATTATTTTAGACAAAAAGCAAAAAGATACAGTTAAATCAACAAAACAAAACTAGTTAACCACCAATTGAAAAGTTAAAGGAGTTAAAAATGAAATATACAGATAAAGATATGTTAGCTGTTAATACTATTAGGGCTTTGAGTATTGATGAAATTCATAATGCAAATTCAGGCCATACTGGTATTACGCTAAGCGCAGCCCCATTAATTTACACAATTTACCAAAATATGAAAATTGACGTTAATGATCCTCATTGGTTTAATCGTGATCGCTTTGTTCTTTCTGGCGGTCACGGATCGGCGATGCTATATGCAACGCTGCATTTGGCAGGGTTTGATATTTCTGTTGAAGACTTGAAGAAGTTTAGAACTTTAGGCAGTAAAACCCCAGGTCATCCAGAAATAACTACATCAGGTATCGATGCTGCCACCGGACCTTTAGGGCAAGGCCTAGGTATGGCAGTCGGCATGGCAATGGCTGAAAAACATTTGAGTGCTATATATAACAAATCGAACTATGAGGTCATTAATAATAAGGTCTATGTTATTGTTGGTGATGGCGACCTTATGGAAGGAATCAGTCACGAGTCAGCCAGTCTTGCGGGCCACCTTCATTTGAATAATTTGATTGTCTTGTATGACTCAAACCGTAATACGATGGATGCAAGCATGAGTCAAGAGTGTGATGATAATGTTGCACAACGTTTTGCGGCTTATGGTTGGAATTATCTTAAAGTAGATGATGGTAATGACTTAAATAAAATTGATGCAGCCATCAAAGAAGCCCAGGATGAGAAGGCTCGTCCAACGTTAATCGAAGTAAACACCGTTCTTGGCTATGGTTCGCCAGTAGCTGATAGTCATTTAGCTCATGGCGCTGTTTTGAATGATGAACAGGTTGAATTCACTAAGCATAGTCTAGGTTATGAATACGGACCGTTTGAGATACCTGAAACTTCTTATGCCGCATTTAATCGTATCAAAAAAGACGGTAAAGAAGCTCATAATAAGTGGAGTGAGTTGCTTAAGCAATATCTTGAAGACAATCCCGAGCTTGGCGGTAAATTAGTTAAAAACATTAGCAGCAACGCTGAGATTGATTTGAGTAGTGCTTCAAGTGAAATACCAGAAGCAACTTCAACCCGCGATGCAATTCACCAAATTCTGCAGCTAACGGAAAAAACCGACTTAAATTTTTGGGGCGGTTCTGCTGACTTAGGTAGTTCGGACAAAACTTTCTTTGATAATGATGAAGGCTTTCAATCAGATGCGTACGGCAATAAAAATCTTTACTTTGGAATTAGGGAATTTGCTGAAGGAACAGCCATTAACGGTATCACTTTGTACGGCGGCTCAAGGGTATTTGCAAATACATTTTTAATCTTTTCTGATTATATGAAGAATGCACTGCGGCTTGCGTCACTAATGGAAATTCCGTCAATCTTTCTGTTTGGTCACGATTCCATTTCATTGGGTCCGGATGGTCCAACACACCAACCGATTGAGCAAATAGAAGGTCTTCGGGCAATGCCCAACCTGATTGTTTACCGGCCGGCGGATTATCTTGAGACGCTTTACGCCTGGGAATATGCGATTAATCAGAATAAAAAGCCGGTTGTATTTATACTAGGACGACAGAATCTGCCAACTTTAATGGAGTATGAAGATAAAGTTGAATTCGGTGTTTCTAAAGGAGGCTACATTCTGTCCGAGGCCCCAAACGGAAAACCAGAAGGTATCTTGCTCGCTACTGGTTCAGAAGTTAGTCTGGCATTAGACGCACAGAAAAAATTGGCTGAATCTGGCAAGCATGTTCGTGTGGTTTCGCTGCCAAGTTTTGAATTGTTCTTACAGCAAGATAAAAAATACCAGGAAGAAGTATTGCCAAAGTCAATTAGGAATCGTATTTCTATAGAAATGGCATCTACTTACGACTGGGGCCAATTTATTGGCATAGATGGAGTTTCAATTGGTATTGATCACTTTGGCGAAAGTGGTGATGGGGACGAATTAATTAGAAAATCAGGATTCACAGTAGACAATATTGTTAAGACCTATTTAGAAAAATTCTAAAAATGAGTAAGTCTAATTAGTATCTTCACTGCCACCTCTGGTTAATTTTAATTGGGAACTGTAAACCGAATAATTGTGTGATTCTAATTTGAGTAAATTAATTCTAAAGTTAAAGAGTTTCGCAGTGTACCGCCTGCGAAACTCTTTTTGGCAACACGGATAATCATTACTGCTAAAAAGCAAAGACGATTTAAAATAAAAACAAGTTGGAATTTAGCGTAAAATTATAGGTAAATAGTTTTAACGGAAAAGGAGCTCTAAATGCTATTAGGATCAATTGAAGCCGGCGGCACCAAGTTCGTCTGTGCCGTTGGCAACGAGAATTACCAGGTCAAAGACCAAGTGACGTTTCCGACAACGAAACCGGCGGAAACCCTGCAAAAAGTTGCCGATTACTTCAAGGAATCGGGGGTAGAAGCAATCGGCATCGCCTCCTTTGGCCCAATCGAGGTGCGCAAAACGGCGCCCAATTACGGCTACATCACCGACACACCGAAGGCGGGCTGGAGCAATACCGATTTTGTGGGCTTTCTCAAAAAACACATTGACGTGCCGATGTACTTTACCACGGATGTGAATGGTTCTGCTTACGGCGAATATGTTATGGCGCAATTGTCCAACGAGGACGTCGATTCACTGGTCTATTATACGGTTGGCACCGGCGTTGGCGGCGGCGCAATCATTGGCGGCAAGCTCGTTGGGTCACTCGGCCACCCCGAAATGGGCCACGTGAAGCTTAAGCGCCACCCCGATGACCTCGACTTTGCCGGCGTCTGTCCCTTTCACAAGGATTGCCTGGAAGGGCTGGTCTCCGGGCCGACCTTTGAGGCGCGCTTGGGCAAAAAGGGCCAGGATGTCCCCCTGAGCGCTCCCGTGTGGGACATCATGAGCTATTACGCTGCCCAGGCAGCCCTCCAGGTTACGTTGATTTTGCGTCCCGATAAGATTGTTTTTGGTGGCGGCGTCACGAGTGAAAGTTTCTTACAAAAAGTGCGCCGGGACTTTGACCAGTTGTTGAACGGCTACGTCCATGTTCCAGCACTCGACCAGTACATTATGATGCCGGAGATCAGCAACAACGGCTCGGCCACCGTCGGCGACTTTGCACTGGCCAAGCGCATGCTGCGGGAATAAAACTCAAACTAAATTCGCACATCAAAAAACAGCGGCAAGTGGTGTGAATCCCAAAATTAGGCCAGCTTAATAAATTCTAGCTGAGGACTAACTCTCAATATTCAGAAGGAGTTAGTTCTCTTAATTTGCTCTCGATTCTTTTGGTGCTGCAGTAGTCAATGTGGCTGTCCGGGCTATTTTTGCGGCTTGGTGGTCTTGGCCGCTGGTCGGCTAAGGTACGCAATTTTTAGAACCAATGCCATAATCATGCTAATGATGAAAGATTTCATTTTTGGTTCTCGAGTTAATTTGGCCATAAAAATAAGATCCCCAAAATTGTCTTAATTCCGGGGACCGTATTAAATTGAAGCAATCACGATTTTTAGCTAAGATTGAGGGCAATTTGTGAGATTAAGGTATCCATGAAGTACATGCCAAAGAAAACAAAAATTGCTACGATTAAAATCTTCCACGATATCTTCGATAGTTCCTTCAAACGGGTGGTAACTGATATTCCAGCAAATGCTAGAACAGAGGTCGTTAGTGAAAGAAAATCCACAGCATTGATAACGCGCACGCAGTAGGGACTAATCAGACAAAAAATTAGGGAAACAATTGAGACCCAACCTAGAATAGGGAATCCCTGGATGATTTTCCAGGGCACTTTTTTCATTAGCATGCTGATAACTATGCCTAACAGTGAAAAAAGCCATAACATGCCCAGCCCAATGAACGTGTCAGTGGTAATTGGCGTGCTTTGGGGATTTTTAAGTAACTTAACCCATTGCACGAATAGTACTAAGCTAATACTAAGTAAAAGGATTGTGGCATCTTTAACCAACTCATATAAGTTGTTTTCTTTATTCATGATCTGGATTAACTTCCTTCTTTTTATCTAACAGTCTAGTGATGTGGGTGTACATGAATCTTTGCAGGGGTACTGCCAGGAAGTACATGATATAAGTTCCAATGAAGCTTGTCAGCAATTGACTGGCCGCGGCGAAGGACAAAATAATGTCACTGTGCTGAGGTACTAAAGCTGCTAAGGATGTTGAAGCTGCGGTCATCATTGAACTGGAGCCAACACCAGCACTCATTGCGATAGCCTTGTAGCTAAAGCCCATTCCTAGAAGCAGCGGGGCCAGGATGGAGAAGATAATTGAGCCAAAAATGGTGCCAATTAAATAAATTCCGAGTACTCCTCGACCTTCCGGCGAATTTAGCGTGTATTTTTCACTGATGTATGCCAGTTCGCCTTCACGACCCAAGCCCAAGGTTGAACCGATAGCTTCTTCTCTTAAGCCCAGCAATAATGCTACCGGTAAACCAAAAATGATCGTGCCTAAATTGCCTAATTCATGGACTAGAAAAACCCAGCCAACGGAAATGATTTCGTTGATTTTAGGAGCGACATTGGCACCATAATGTGCCATTAAGGGCAACATGATAAGAATCATGTATTTGCCGGCAAATTTCACGCGTTTATCACTATAGAGCTTTTTTATAGGTTTTGCGGGAATCAAATAAATTAAAATAGCAATGATTACCGCAAACACTAGGGGTAAGACCGAAATTTCGATTGTGCCGACTTTAAATACCTGGATACCGATCATTTCAGCAATTGTATCTATTAGCAACACCAAAATAATTAGCGGACCGTATGCTTTTAAATATTTCATTTTATTGCGCCATCTTTTCTAATTCAGTTAGATATTCTTCTTTTGTTCTCTTATAAGTTTTTACCCGATCGAGATTATTTGAAATCTTGCGAATACAGTTAAAGACAAACTCGGGGAAAATTGCCAGAACAAATTTAGGATCAACTAAGGTGAAATCATCGCCATGAATGGTTCCGTTCCAGCCGCCGTAGCCAATTTGGATTGTTGGTACTAAAAAGCTAACATCGCCAATGTCGCCTGCTGCCATTGTGTAGCCCCGATCTTCTATTAAACCGGGAATCCCTTCGTTTGCAGAAAAGACATCTTTCACAAAGGCATTCATGCTTTTACTAGAAATTAAGGGCAGGTAGCCAACTTGCCGTTCAGACTTAACGGAGCCGCCAAGAGCTGCTGCACAGCCTTCTGCGGCTTGCTTAAAACGGTCCATTAGCTTTTGCGCGTTGTCTATGTCGAAAAATCTTAAGTCTGTGCCCATCTTGACGTGGTCAGGAATTACGTTAATCGATTCGTGATTTTCCCCAACAATTACCGGATTAAACCTTATGCGATTGGGATCCTTAACCTGCTGACGCTGCAAGGCTAAAGCGGTATTGAATAGCGTAGCCATGCTTTGAGCATTAACGCCTGCATCGGGAGCAAAAGCAGCGTGACTGGCCTTGCCATAAAAATCAAAATAAACAAAATTAAAACCCGCAAGGTCACAGTTGATTTCGATAGTTCGCTCATCAAAGTCCTCACCTATTGCATGAACCGAAACACAATAGTCAATATCATCAAAAATGCCGCGTTTGATTGCTTCTTGCTTGCCACCGAAGTAATCGATTTGGCCAGTCTCTTTTTGCTGCTTTCTCCAGGCAAGATCGACAAACTCCTCAGAGGGGGTGAAGATAAATGCCAGGTTAGCACCAAAGTCTTCAAGTCTGTGATTGGCAACTACTTCATTCATGATTGCTAGTGCGGTAGTGACTTGGGTGTAATGGCCACAAGCCTGAGCGGCACCGGTATTTGCATCTGCTAATTTGTGATTGGGCTGGTAGAGCGAATCCATTTCAGCGATGATTCCAATTGTTTTCTGCTTGTTATTAGGCAACGTTACTCTTAAACCGGTTTTTAAATAATGTTCGACTTTTAATCTCGGGCTGATTTGATGAATTTCATCTTCAATCCTTTCAGATGTTTTGCATTCTTTGTAACCAAGCTCTGGATTATGAAGCAAAAAATCAGCAATTTCAGCTATTTTAGGGTATTTTTTTTGAAAATTTGACATTGAATCCTCACCTTTTGATCTTATATTGCGACATGTGACAATAATAAGGATAAAATAAAATCAGCAACAATACAAGAACAAAAACTATAATATTTGCTATTAAAGTTCGTAATTAATATTATTTGGTTAAAGCGAAATCCATGTTAAAGATTTAAAAATTCGCACATCAAAAAACAGCGGCAAGTTCAATCACTTGGCGCTGTTTTCTAATGATTTTAGTCAAATACTATGTATTGAAATCTTAAATGTAGAGTCCGATCTTAGAAATGTGTAGTTGTGAGATCGAAATAAAGATCGCATTTTAAAGTTTGTTTAAACCCCAGTTTCCTTGATAAAAAAAGAATTTTGATTAGATGCTTTTATCCATGTTTCTTTATTTTTAATATTATCAGTTATTATTCCATATATATTGTTTAATGGGCTAACTGAAAAAGTAGAGACTGAGTCAAGTTTACTGTGGTCTGCGACGATTAAAGTATGTTTAGATCTTAAAATAAAGATATTTAACATTTTTGCTATGCTTGCATTATAATCGGTTATACCACATTTTATGTCTATGCCAGAGGGACTAATAATGGCATAATCTGCATTGTAAAAATTATAAAATTCAATGTTTTGTGTTTCGAAACTGACATTGTTTTTATTAAGAGAACCTCCAATAGTATATAAGTCAATATTGTCATTTTTTAGTGCAATGTCAGCACAAGCCAAGGAATTTGTAATCACTTTAATCTTTTTTCCGTCACTTAGTAGTTTTTTAAGAACAGTTATCGAAGTTGTAGATGAATCTACAAATATTGTGTTACCGTCTTTTATTAGATCAGCAGCCGAACTAGCAATCTTCTTTTTTTCGTCTACTAGCATTTTGTTTCTGGCATGATAGGGAACACTTTTACTATATTCAAATGAATATGCGCCTCCATGAACACGGCCAATCTTTTTCTTTGATGAAAGATAATCAAGATCCTTACGAATAGTTTCTTTTGAAACACCAAATCTTTGTGATAAGTCATTAACAGAAACACTACCATTTATTTTTAAGATGTTTTCGATTTCCTTCAATCTTTCAAATTTCATTTTAAAAACTCCTTCTTCTAGTGATGTTTTAAGAGTGTTTATTTCTCCGATTACTAATCGCTGGGATTAGAACTACGAAAGAAATAGTAATTGCTAATATGTTAGGCATAAATTTTGCAGTCATATTTATCAATAATAGTATATAAATAACAAGAATAAATAGATTATAAATCTGTTTCATATAAGTTGCTCCATAATTTGATTAAAAACAATTCAATATAATTATCCTTCATCAATGATAAGGTTATCTATTTCAGAAGGTCTATGTAAAAATATGAATCAATTGGATGGTAAAGATATTAAGTCAGTCTTTAATAAATAATTTATTATGTAAAAATCGAATAAACATCCTATCATGCTACTTTATAATGTCTGATCACTATGAGGTCTTATTTCATCTATCATATCATAGTTTGAAACCCTCAATAGTGGTAATAAATTGTTGAGTAAGAAAATGTAATAGTGAAGAATTATAAAAGCAAGTCTCTTGAATTGTATGTTTCTAACAGTTATATAGAGTTAGAATCAATTTAAAGACTTGCTTTGTTTATATGTTAAATCCTTACAAATTTTAAAATAGAAATTAGTGATTACTGAAATTTGAAGATAGGAATCGTTATTAAAAAGCGTAATTATAAATTTTTATTATATCATTTGAATATAGTTTCTTATAGTGACCAACTGGTGCAGAATCATTTTGCGTTGCGTTAAGCGCCATCTGTTTAAATTTGGTATTATCTTTGATGCCAAGTTCACGTAGATTCTTATGCATTCCAACATTTGTAAAGTAGTTTTTAAAATTCATTATAACAATATCAATTATTTCTTGGTCGCTATATTCGTAGCTATCTAAATTAAATAATCTACTACCTAACTGAAGGAATTTTTTCGGTAAAAATTGACTAGTATATTTCATCCAAGCTGGAAATACAATAGCCATGCCCTCACCGTGCGTAATACCGTATTCAGCACTTAATTCGTTTTCAATTCGATGTGAAGCCCAATCAGGCTCACGACCACATTCAAGAAAACTATTATGAGCAACAATTGCAGCCCACATGATTTCAGCGCGTACTTGATAGTCCTCGGGATTCTTTTTCAGTTTTGACGCAGTGACCATCAATCCTTCAATTGCACCTTCAAGTAGCCGGTCTGTCAGATTGACATCTTCTACTGTGGTAAAATAGCGTTCTAGCATATGCGTCATCATGTCTGAAAGACCAGCACCAGTCTGATATAAAGGGAATTTTAATGTATATTCCGGATTCATTATGGCAAACTTTGGAAGAATAACATTATTTTCTAAAGTGAGTTTATGGTCTGCATTGTTAACAATACTGTCATTAGACATCTCCGAACCTGAGGATGCAGCAGTTGAAATGATTCCCACTGGTAGAGCAGTTTTTGGTTCAGCTTTCCCTGTAAAGAAGTCCCAAGTTTCACCATCATATAAAGCACCTGCCGAAACAGCTTTTGCTGTATCAATAACTGATCCACCGCCAACGGCTAGAATAAAATCAATATCCTTTTCTTTGACGTCCTTAACCAATTTATCTATCAATTCGATTCTTGGATTGGGCACAATGTCACCATTTTTTTCATAAGTAATATTGTATTTCGCAAATGACGATCTAACTACTTCTGAAATCCCAAGTGTGTCATAATAATCTCCGCTATAAAGTACAAGGGCCTTCTTGTTTTTGCTGTAATGATTAGCTAATTTGCCAATCATTTTTTCTTTTCCCTTACCAAAATAAATGGTAACAGGATTACGATAATTGAAATTTTGCATCTAAATACCTCCAAATAAATAATACAAGTCCAGCACTATAGCGTCCCTGAAGATTAATAATGCTAGTTCTGAGTTATCACTTTAGAGTATTTCATAAAATGTAATCGATTTCAATAGTTTTGACAAATAAAAGTAAAATAAAACAATAAATAGTATCAAAAATATTTGTTTTTATTTGTTTTATATTGATTTATTATTTTTTGATGCTATACTTACAACTGTAAGCGCTTGCTGGAACCAAACGGAATTATAGAGTAAGAGGTCAAAAATGGATGAACAAAAACAAAAAACTAAAGGGTCTTTTATAGGTCTTGTACCCTTAATTGGGTTTCTAGTTCTATATGTTTTATCTGGTGTAATTAGTGGTAAATTTGATAGTATGCCGCTTTTAGTAGGGATGATTATTGCTGCGATAATTTCCTTTGCTCTTCCACCACAAAATGGTGGAAAGAAGTTAAAGCTTTCAGAAAAAGTAAAGCTCTTTTGCCAGGGCGGTGGTGAAACTAACTTAATGACTATGGTAGTTATTTTTATTTTGGCTGGTGCATTTCAAGGAGTAGCAACAAAAATGCATGCAGTTTCCTCAGTAACTAATTTAGGATTAAGTATATTGCCACAAAATTTGATTTTACCTGGCGTGTTCCTGATTGGCATGGTTTTAAGTTTTGCTATGGGAACATCAATGGGGACGATTGCAGCTTTAATGCCAGTGGCTATTGATGTAGCAAATAAGACTGGTGTTAATCCAGCTTTAATGGCAGGTATAGTTGTTGGTGGTGCTATGTTTGGTGATAACAATTCGTTTATCTCTGCATCTGCAATTGCTGCCGTTCAAAGCCAAAAAGTATTGATGCGTGACAAATTTAAGTTGAATTTTATGGTTTATTTGCCAGCTATAGTTATTAACTGTGTAGCTTTAGCGTTTGTTCCAATTAAAAATATTTCTTTATCATCAAACTATCAATTTAGTTTTGTAGATATCATTCCATATGCATTGGTAATCGTTCTATCATTAATTGGAATGAATGTGATGTCTGTTTTAACCTTAGGGGTTGTTTCAGGAATATTAATTGGTGTTTTACATGGTGATTTTGGTTGGATTGGCTCAATGACTTACATACAAAAAGGTATGGTTGGTATGGAAGATATGGCCATTATCGCAATTTTTGTTGGTGGCGTTGTGGAAATGATGAAGTATCTTGGGGGAATACAGTGGTTAATCGATAAATTAGGCCAATATACAAAAACTAAGCACGGTGCCGAGCTTTCAATTGGCATGCTAATTATTCTTCTTTGTGTCGCTACCACTAATAATACTATTGCAATTGTTGCTGTTGGGCCAATGGCAGTTACAATTGGTAAGAAATTTAATCTTTCAAGAAAAAGGGTTGCAACTTTTTTGTCAATGTTTGCTACTAACGTTCAAGGTCTTATACCTTATGCGGGACAATTACTAGTATCTGGAGGTATGGCTAAAGTCTCTCCGGTTGCTGTAATGCCATATGTATGGTATTGCTATCTAACTTTAATTGCTGCGATAGTATTTGTATTTGTAAGCTTTCCAAAGAGCAAAAAAGCAGATTCATATGAAAACTTTGAAGAATTAGATGATGAGGGACATCTTCTAAAGGAATAGTCTATTCAAAAGGGATTAAATGATTATTGATATATTTTTGAGGAGGTAGAAAATGGATTATAGAGAATATTTTGATTTGAATGATGAAAGTGTAAAGCAATACGTAATAGATCGTACAAATTTTTTTAACAATATAAAAGCTAATGATCTTAATGCCGTCGAAGTGAGCGATGGTAACATAAATCATGTTTATAAAATTTATAGTGGCAAGAAATCATTGATTCTTAAACAAACGGGCAAGACAATTAGAACTTCTGGCAATCCACTTGATCAAAATAGAGGACATATTGAACACAGATGCTTAGAAATTCAACGTAAGTTAAGTGGTGGACAGGTTCCACAAGTTTATGATTACAATGAGCAGATGCACGTTATTCTAATGGAAGATGTCTCTGAATTTAAAAATTTACGCTATGAGCTAAAAAAAGAGCATATTTATCCTAAACTTAATGAGCAAATTACAGATTTTATGGTAAATGTTTTGCTTCCAACAACTGATCTTGTTATGGAAAGTAGAGAAAAAAAGGAATTGGTAGAAGATTTTGTAAATCCTGGTACTTGCCGTATTAGTGAAGACCTAGTCTTAACTGAACCATACTATGATTACAAAAGAAGAAACGTCTTTGATGAGAAACTTAGTTCATTTATTAAGCAGAACCTTTATGATAATAAAATTTTAAGAGCTAATGTTGGAGAGCTTCGTAATAGTTTTATGAATAATGCACAAGCCTTACTTCATGGTGACTTGCATAGTGGTTCTATATTTGTTAATGATACCGATGTACGCATTTTTGATAGCGAATTTGCTTTTTATGGTCCCATGGGCTATGACATTGGAAATGTCTTAGGTAATCTTGTTTTTCCATATATAGTACAAAAGGTCTTTTTACAAAAAAATAAGAAAGGTAACGAAGAGTTTATATATTGGCTTCATAATATGGTAGCAACAGTATTTGATAAAACATTTGCAAAAATGTCCATTAAATATGACAAAATTGTTCAATTTCCATTATATAAGGAGCGTTTATACAAAAATCAATATTTGCGTTCAGTCAAAGACGATACTTTAGGTTATGCGGGTACTGAAATAATAAGACGAACTGTTGGCGATTCCAAGGTGATTGAAATCACTTCTATTGAGGACCAGGAAACACAAAATTTAGTAATGCAGATTTTAGTGAAAATTGGAATTAACTTGATTTTAAATCGAAAAATTTATAACAATGGTTCTGAGGTTATAGAAGATATCGATAATACTTTTATGGAAGTTACGAAGCGATATTAGGAGAAGAGTATGAAGAGACAAGATAAAGGTATGCCATTTTTATTGCAGTATGAAAATGTGGCATGGTATGAAGATGGTGAAGTAAGAATCCTAGATCGAAGAGTATATCCTAATAAAAAAAGTTTTGTGCACTGTAAGACATATTTGGAAATTATTCAAGCGATTCAGGACATGGTTACTCAAAGTGCAGGTCCATATACAGCAGTTGGTATGGGAATGGCTCTGGCGGCTTATCAATGTAAGGATGAAAGCGAAAGTAACCAAGTAAAATTTTTGACTAAAGCAGCAAAAGAATTAGGAAATGCTAGACCTACAACTGCTAATCGGTATTCGGCAATTACTAATAGAACCTTGCAACTTCAAAAGGACGCCCTTTCTAAAGGAAAATCAGCTATTGAAGTAGCATTTGAAGATACTCTTAATTCTTTAAATCGACGTTACATGACAATGCAAAAAGTTGGTGATTATTTAGTTGATTTAATGCCAAATAACACAGCGTTTTTAACACAATGTTATGGCGAAACAATTATTGGAGCCATTATTCGCAGGGCAGAAGAAACTAGCAAAACCTTGAGAGCTTATGACGCTGCTACAGAACCTTTTTTGCAAGGTAGTAGATTAACGGCCAGCTGTTTTAAAGAGGCTGGGTTTGAGACTACGGTTGTTGACGATAACATGATTAATTTTATTTTGGAACGTGGAGACATTGATTTCTATACCTCGGCTGCAGATACAATTGCAATGGATGGTCATATTGCCAACAAAATTGGAACTAAGCAGATAGCTATTTTAGCTAAAAGAGTGGAAATTCCATATTTTGTCACAGGTATTCCTGATCAAGATAAATTGAATGGTAACGCTATTCAAATTGAGTATCGTGATGCTGAACAAGCTTTGCAGTTTGTGGGAAAGAGAATAGCTGAGCAGGGAGTCCATTCACTCTATCCAGCATTTGATGTGACACCACCAACATTGATTGACGCAATTGTGACAGATAGGGGAGTGTTTTCACCTTTTAATCTTGATGCATATGCAAAATTGGGTGAAGAAAACTTCTATTAAAATTTAAATATAAATTCGAAGGTGAAAAATGAAATTTGATAAAGCATTACTTTTGGATGATTTAAAAGTAGACAGGGATGAGTTGTTTAAGGAAGTAGCAGATAGGCTTTATAAAGAAGGTTTAGTTAAAGACACATATTTGTCGGCTTTAATTGAAAGAGAGAAAAAATTCCCAACTGGCTTAAAAACGAAAACAATTGGAGTAGCGATACCACATTGTGACCCTGAAAATGTTAAGAAAAATGGTATTTTTGTTGCTAGATTAAGCAATCCAATTGAATTTAGACAAATGGGTGATACAAAAACAAAAGTTAAAGTGAAAATGGTTTTTTTTATTTGTTCAACGGGAAGTCAGGAACAGCTTCAAGATTTAAGAGAATTAATGAAGATGTTTCAGGATAAGAACTTCTTGAAAAAAACTTATGAATCAGATGACCTATTAAAAGCACTATTATCTTGGAAGGAATAATTATTATGTCAAAAACAATAAATCTTTTGGCGGTATGTGGTTCTGGTACTGTTAGCTCTACAATGGTGGCAGAGAAAGCATCTACCTATATTGAATCACTTGGATATAACGTAAAATCACAAGAATTGAATCCACAACAGGCTTCAGAAAGAATTCCAGAAGGTCAATTTGATTTGGTAGTTTTTACTTCTCCAATTCCTGGTAACTTTGATATTCCAATTATTAATGCTACAGGTCTTTTGACGGGGATAGGTGAGGAACAGGTATATTCAGAAATCAAACATGCTTTGGAAGAATAAAAACTGTTAAGAAAGGAAGGTGGCGAGACATAATATGCAAACCTTTAAAGAAATCATGGACACTTTTGGTCCAAATATATTTGTACCAGTTGTAATATTCGTTATATGCTTATTTATGAAATTAAATGTTAAGAAGGCGTTTAATTCAGCAATATTGGCTGCCGTTGGATTAGTTGGCTTTAGTATGATTACTGATTACTTTACGCCCGTTATTGCACCTGTAGTTGATAAGATGTTGAAAATAGCGCATCTTAATCTTCCGGTTTTGGATATTGGATGGCAAGCAACAGCAGTTATAGCTTATTCAACACGTATTGGAATGATTTTTATTGGTATTTTATTAGCGTTTCAAATATTTCTATTTGCTATAAAATGGACCAATGTGTTTATGCCTAGTGATTTATGGAATAACTATTCATTGATATTGTGGGGCTCAGAATTATATTTAATTACAAAAAATGTTTGGTTAGCCAGCTTGTTAATGTTGTTTGGCAATCTAGTGTGTTTATTATATTCTGAAATGATTGCCAAGCGGTGGTCTACTTATTATGGGTATCCACAGTGTACTTTATCAGCACCCCATCAAGTATGTAATGTTCCACTTGCACTTGGTTTGAATTACTTACTTTCTAAGTTAGGTGCAGATAAGATTCAACTGAAGCCAGAAAAAATTCAACAAAAGCTTGGTTTTCTGGGTGATCCAATGATCATTGGTTTTTTAGTTGGTATGTTGCTTGGACTAATAGGAAATTTCACTACACTGACTTCTATATCTTCTTGGGGTCAAATATTGACTACGGCGGTAACTACTGCTGCGGTTATGACCATTTTTCCTAAGGTTGGAAGTATCTTTGCTGCATCATTCTCAAGTATCACTGCTGCTTCACAAAAATCAATGAAGAAAGGTGGTCGTGAATGGTATGTGGCCGTGAATGATGCTTTAGGTTATGGTGAGACAGCAACTTTGACTACTGGAATTTTAATGATACCATTTGCTCTAATTCTTGCATTTGTTCTTCCGGGTAATTTAATTGTTCCTGTGATGTGTTTAACCGGTTTTGCTTATGATTCGGAAATAAACGTTGCTTTAGCAAATGGGAATATATTTAAAGCACTTATTATGGATGTTTTAATATTTTCTGGCCAATTATATATTGGATCTTATTTTGCCCCAATGTTTACTAAAATTGCTAGACAAACAGGAGTTACAATGCCAAAAGGGAGTTTAATGGTAATAGGTTTTGTTGCTGCCAATATATTAATGGGATTAATTACAATTGCTTTTTTAACGCAGAATCCAATTATTATTGGCATAGTAATAATACTGTATGTTATTCAATTTATATACTATAAGAAGAATAAACAAAAGGTTACTAATATAATTGAAAATCTTTCAGACTATTCGAATATTTTAAATAAAAAACCAAAAACTTTATAAAATTTAATCAGTTAACAGGGTATTGTCCAATAAAGACAATACCTTTTTTATGTAAAAGCAAAAAAAGCAAAAATAAAAACAATGTTTTTAGATGATTTATTTGTTTTATATTTGTAAAATGCTATAATGTATCTGTAAGCGCTTATAAAAAGTAAAATTGTACGATTGATAATAAGTAAACAACTTTTTTGATTCATTGGAGCATTTGATTTTATTTGGCAGAAGAGATTGAAAAGTATTACATTGTTCAGTTTTGGATGGAAACATTGTTCCGAAATTATTCATGACAACTAAAAATATATAGGTTAAGGAGCTTTTATATGAAAATTTACATTAGAGCTGAGATCACCGATGAAAATAGAGAAAAATTGAATCAATATTTTGATGATATAGTTTATGATCCTTGGACTAAAAATGGGAAACGTTTTTACCCGGATGAAATGGCACAAAAAATGTCAGAAATTGATCCAGATGTTTTAATTACAGAGCTAGATCAAATAAACGAGAAAGTTTTAAATAATTCTAAGAAGTTAAAGTTAATTGTAGATTGCAGATCAACACCTGAAAATATTGATGTGGAAGCTTTAAATCAACATAAGATTCCTTTGATTCATACACCAGCTAGAAATGCAGAGGCGGTTGCAGAAATGCTTATTGGCTTAATAATTTGTCAACAAAGACAGGTTATTAAGGCAAATAAATGGGTTATTGATGGCAATTGGCAACCTGGCACCACCCCTTACTACATTTGGAAGGGACATGAGTTGTATTCACAAACCATTGGATTTGTTGGATTTGGAGCTGTGGCTAAAACGGCTGCTAAACTTTTGGAAAATTTTGGCTGTAAAATATTGTTTTATGATCCTTATGTTGAAACATCTAAGACTAAAGCCCAAAAAACAGATCTGTCAGATTTGTTTACTAATTCCGATATTGTCTCAGTTCATTTGCCAGTTACTTCAGAAACAGAAGGAATGATTGATCACAAATACCTTGACTTGATGAAGAAGGATGCCCTATTTGTTAATACATCTAGAGCTGCAGTTGTAAATAATGATGATTTATATGATTGTTTGGTAAATAAAAATATTAGTGGTGGAATTATAGATGTTTTAGATGTTGAACCACCTAAGACTGAAAATGACTTGAAATTGGCTTTATTGGATAATGTGATTGCAACTCCTCATATTTGTGGTTCAACTTATGAAGTTGTTTTGCATCAATCAGAAATAGCAATTGATTCGATGATTAACTTTATAAACAAGGATTACACTAATGCCAATGTAATTAATTATTCTGTAATAGATGGTTAAAAAAATGGTACAGACAGATTTTTATTTATTAATTGATGTAGGTACTGGAAGTAGCCGTGTAGCGTTAGTAGACGAAAATAAAAAAATTTATGATGTACAGCATATAAAGAACATCTATAAAGAAGACAAGTTTGGTGGCATGCTAATAGATTTTAAATTATTTTTAAATAATTTAGCTATTGCTTCAAGACGAGTTCTAGAAACGTTTGATGTAGAAATCACAGCTATAACGGTTTCTGGAGCCAGGCAAACTTTTTTCTGTTTAGATCGAGATAGGAAAGTAGTATTTGGAATTCCTAATATTGATGATAGAGGTAATCATTATTTAAATCAATTTTCAAAGCAAAGTGAGACAATTTTTCAAAAGACAGCTAGAAATCTTTCCGGTGATTTTTTGGCCATGAAACTCATTGGCTTAAAAAATGAGAGACCAGAATTATTTAAAAAAATATATTCATTTACTAGCTTAAGTGAGTTATTTGCGCTATTATTTTGCGATCAATTGATTATTGAACCTTCTCAAGCTGCTGAGACACAACTGTTTAATATTTTTGAAAAAAGGTGGGATAAAGACTTAACAAAGATTTTTCACTTGGATTCTCTTCTTTTACCTAAGATAATACCTTCTCAATCAATTTTTCGCATAACTAATAAAAAACTACTGAAAAAATTTGGTATTAGTGGTAATGGATGTAAATTTGTTGTAGGTGGAGCTGATACCCAACTGGCGATGAAAGCTGTTTTACCGGAAGGTGAATCTCAAACTTTGTGCTTAGTCTCGGGCACAACCAGTCCTGTAAGTGTACGAGTAAAAGATCCACTAGTACAAAAAAATCATTGGTTAGATTTGGACTTAGGTGGTAAAGATTATGTTCTTGAGTATAATCCTGGGGTTACAGGTTTAAATTATGAAAGAAGTAAACGACTTTTTCTTCCAGATAGTTCATATAAAGATATTGAAGAAAAAATTGATTTAAATACTGTACAAAGTATCTATGCAAGCTTTACTACACAAACCTTTATAAAATTAACTGGTGGTAAAAGATACGGGGGCTTTTTCTTATCACCTCCATTTACTGACTCAGTTACAAAAGAAATGCTTGTGGGAAGTATAGGCTTAGATATAGGCTTTTCAATTGCCAGAAAAGTGAATCAATTGAAAGAGGACATTAATTCTGATTTTAATACAATTGTAGCTTGTGGTGGTGGAATGAATTCAGTGGTAATACCGAGGGTTGTATCAACATTAACTGGTATACCAATTAAGATATACGAAAATTTTCAAGAACCGTCCCTAATGGGATGTTTTGAAGCTATTAATTCAGCTTTTAAAAAATCTAAAAAGGATAAAAACCAGAAAATTAGATTTGAATATCACCCTGAAAATAATGACGCTTTAAACGAGAGTTATAAGATTTGGGAAAATATAAATTTTAACACTATATAAAATGGGAGAAATTATTATGGATTACATTGATGAACGTAAAAAAATTGTGGAATTTGGTAAAGAGCTTGTTAATAAAGGATTAACTACTGGAACAGGTGGCAACTTAAGTATTTACATTCCAAAAGATAAAGTTATGTTAATTAGTCCATCAGGTATTAATTACTATGATACAAAATTAGCGGATGTAGTCGTTATGGATTTAAATGGTAATATCAAAGAAGGAAATTGTAAGCCTTCTAGTGAGTATGCTATGCATTCAATTTTTTATAAGAATAAGCCTGGTATTCTTTCAGTAGTCCATGCACATGCTGATTTTGCAACTGCAATGTCTTGTCTTCGTAAAAATGTTCCACCTATTCACTATGTTATTGCGGATATGTGTAAAGAACTTAAATGTACAAACTATAAGATTTACGGTTCACCTGAAATTGCTGAGGAAGCTTACCGAGTTATGGATAACGATAATGGAATCTTGCTTGCTAATCACGGTCTCTTAGCCATTGGTGGTTCGATCGAATCTGCTTTCGGCAATGCTGTAAATATTGAATTTTTGTGTAAATTATATGTATATTCAAAATCGGTTGGTAAACCTGTTGCACTAACTAATGAGGAAATGGATACTGTGGCTAAAAAGTTTGAAAATTATGGGCAGCCAAAAGAAGATAAATAATTGTTAAGAACTAAATATATTTACTGGCTTATGAAGTCATTGAAATAAAGATTTAAACTAAATTCGCACATCAAAAAACAGCGGCAAGTTCAATCACTTGTCGCTGTTTTGCTGTTTTAAAATGTTAGTTTAAAATATTAGTCCAATAAGTCAAACTTCAAGGTCATCAAGTTGTGACCTTCCTTAACCATGTTGCCGAGCAGCTCGACAGTGTTGTCGTAGACTTGGTCGGCCATTTTCTGGTTGGCCGCCATTAACGCGTCTTCAACCGCTTGACCGGAAAGGCCCTTAACCTCCTTGTCGGTTTCGTGCTGGATGTGGTGGCACTGCGCCAGCGACTTCTGCTCGAAGTCGGTTTCGAGTTCGCCATATACCTTGAAGTTGGTGTCGCCGAGCTGGGCGGTCAGCTTGTTGAGCCAGAAGATTTGCTTCAGGTCAAACTTGGGACCGGTCTGAAAACGCTTAGGCGTGTCGCTCACATTGGTATAGAATGGCACCATGCTGTTGAACGTGTTGGGGCCGAAGGCCAGCCACTGGACACCAGCAATTTCTTCCGGAACGTTATTGCGCACCTGGAGAATGTGCGTTTCAAAGTTGCGGTTGAGCCCGATGGGCCGGAAGGATTTCTTTTGCTCGGGCGTGCCTAAATCGCCGTACGGGTCGTATGGCGTGTCCTGGTAGTGGGAACTCTCAATCCACTTGATGTCCTCAATGCTGATCTTGCGGGGAGCACAGCAAATGAAGGGCTGGTCCTGGTCGCCTGGCTGACCGCCAAAGTTAGGGTCGAAGTAGTTGTGGACAAACCAGGCCCGGGGGTTGTTGTAGTGCGCGTCCTTGACCGTCGAGCTGCCGAAGATGTGGCGCATGTTGTAGCCGTCAGAATCTGGGTTCAACTGATACTCGGCAATCAGGTCCTCAAGGCCCTCGTCGGCCATGAAGCCGTCCTGGCCAAAGTGGAATTCATCAATGTTTAGCCGGTTGGGTGCAACAACATAGGCATCATCCGGAATCCGGCGGGCAATCCAGTGGTGACCGCCGATACTTTCCAGGTACCAGATTTCATCGTGGTCGGCAAAGGCCATGCCGTTCATTTCATAAGTGCCATACTTCTCCAGCAGGTAACCCACACGCTTGACGCCATCGACCGCCTTGTGCAGGTAAGGCAAAGTCAGGGTCACAAAGTCTTCTTCACCAAGACCACCATGCTCCAGCAGCGGGTCGATGCCCTGAATCCGGGAATTGGTAGTGATGGTTTCGGTTGCGGTCATGGCCACGTTGGCGGAATTGATGCCAGCAGCTGCCCAAATGCCGCTGTATCCGGACACGTCGGGTGCGCTGGTGTAGCGCAAGGGGTTAGCCGGCAGGTCGGCATCGTCAATCTTCTGGTGGCTGATGACGCTCTCGTAGTGGCGAGGCTGCTTTTCCGGCGTCACGACCTCGAAGCCCTCCGGGATAATCTCGCGGCCGCCGTCTTCGCTGCGGGCAATCATCGTCGAACCGTCGAGCGAGGCGTTTTTGCCGACAAGAATTGTTGTACATTCTGCTTTTTTCATAAAATCGATCCTTTCAAGTTTCTTATCTTTCTATTGTATTAAAAATAAGTGTGCAATTGCAAAGAAATGAAACGAACTTTGTTAAATTGTTGCCGGTGGATAAGTGAACATGCTAGTGGCTAGCATGCATAGGGACTGCTTTTTGCCGGCCAAGTGGGGACCGCTTAGACATCATATTTGACCGCTTGCGAAAATGAACTAGACTTTACAAAAAAATTAGGGTTAAATAATTATTATTAATTAATTCATCAGTTTATTGTGGGAGGCAAACATGATTTTTAAAAACTACTCGCACCTAAAGTTCTTCTGGCTGAACGTCTTCGGACTGATTACCAGCACGACCAACATTATTATGGCCTACATGGTCGGCTCGCTGACCAACATGGCAACAGACAAGCAGTTTGGCAAGCTACCGCTATTTTTCATCCAGGTGATTATTGCGCTGATTCTCGTGATGTTTGCCAACCTCACCTTCAATTACCTGAAGGCGGACGCGATTAAGCAGACCAACGTCAAGCTGCGGACCAAGGTGCTCAAGGGGATGCTCCTGAGCAGCAGCGAGGATGCAAGCAACCTGGGCTTTCTGACCAACGACTTTAAGCTGCTGGAAACGAACCGCTACGAGGCCGAGATTTCGATTCTGACCTACTTTTACACGGTTTTGCTCGCCCTAGGTTACGCGCTCTATCTGAATCCCATTCTGACGATCATGTTTTTTGCCGGCTCGCTCATCCCGATGATCGTGTCCAACTTCCTGCAAAAACCGATTCAGCGGGCTTCGGAGGGCTGGACCAAGGCCAATGACCAGTACGTCAACCAGACCAAGAACACGCTGGCGGGAACGAGCACGCTCAACCTCTACAACCGGCAGGACAATGCCGTTGAGCGTGACCGGGGTATCATCAATTTGCTTGAGAATAAATTGGCGCGGATGAACCTGCTCAAGGACAACACGAACGCCTACCTCAACATCATCGTCATGGGCGGCACGTTCCTTGTGCCCTTCGCGGTCGGCATCATCCTTGTAATCAAGGGCTTCACCACCCTGGGCGCGCTTTTCGGCGTTATTCAGCTGTCGAACTCGTTTGTTAACCCAATCCTGCAGATCCTCAACGAGCGCAACAACCTGTCCACGACCAAGGGCATCGTCAAGCGGATCGACCAATTCTGCCAAAAGGCTGACGGTCACGGGGCAAGTTCAGCGGCGACACATGCGAGCTTTGCAGAGTTGGAAGTTGTGGGGCTGAGCCTATCCCGTCAGGGTCAAAAGCTGGCCAACAACATCGACTTAACTATTAAAAAGGGTCAAAAGGTGGCCATCATTGGTCCATCAGGCGCTGGCAAGTCGACGCTATTGCAATTTCTCATGTACGGTGATTATGGCCAGGCCAAACAAGTTGTGCTCAACCACAAGCCGGTAGCGCCGGGCAAATTTACCAACCTCTTTGCCTACTCGAGTCAGAGTGCCGTGATTTTTGCGGATACGCTATGGTTCAACCTCACCTTAGGCGTGGAGATTCCGCAAGAAGAAGTGCTTGCGGTTTGCCAAGGTGTGGGTCTGGGCGAACTAATCCAAGACAAGGGCCTGGACTACGAACTGGGCGACAATGCCGACCAGCTGTCGGGCGGGCAGCTCTCCCGGATCGAACTGGCACGGGCAATTCTGTCCCAACGCCAAATTCTTTTATTGGATGAAGTCAACGCCTCGCTGGACAAGGCCACATCAAACCAGGTGCACGATTACCTGTTTGATTCGGACCACACGTTTATTGAGGTGATCCACCACTACGAGCCGGAAGAATTGACCCGTTACGACCAGGTCATCGACTTTAACGACTACGTTTAGGTGTTGAGTGATTTTAACAGGAGCGGTTCGAAAAGGAGCTGCTCCTTTGTTCAAGGGGACCAATTATATGGTAGGAAGCAGAAAACTTAAGCAGGCACTGGACCGGACGCTAAGCGCCCAGTTAGTTCCAATTGACCACGAGTCTTTAAACAGCACCTTTGTTGGTTACAGCCAAAAGCACAAGCAGCAAATCTTCGTCAAGGTCTTTTTACAGCGGCAAAAACTTGTGACCGAGAAGGCGGTCAACGTGCAGCTCAACCAGCGCGTGCTTGAGTCTTTTACGCTCGCGACGACACCAGAACTATTTGTACTGGTCATGACGGACCTGGCTCCGCGGGCCCTGACGGGTAAAATTACGAATGAACTGGCAGCAGAGATGGGCACGCAGCTGGCTAACTTCCACATTCAGGTCAGGCCGTTTGCCGGTATCGTTACTGCGGACAACTTATTTGCTAAGATGCAAGGAGACATTGCCAGCATGGACGAATCGGCCATTAAGAAACGCTTGGGCGCTCTTTTTGCCGGCTTTTCCAAGGTCAAGCCGCAGGTTGAGCAGGATATCCGGGCCAATTCCCGCTTTGTCCTGCACGGTGACGTCGGCGTGCGCAACTATCAGCTGGTTGACGGTAAGTTGACCCTGATTGATTTTGAACGGGCGCGGCTGGGCGTTAACTACCAGGATTTTGTCAAACTTTTTTACCAGGACTTTGCCTTAAATGAAGAGCTGATTCGGGCTTTTATGCAGGGGTATGCGGCTGGCGGAAACAAGGTTGAGGTCCTTCCGGTCACGCAGGCCCTGCTGATTCTGCTTTCGGCCGTCGGCATCATGAAGTACACGGCCAAAATCAGCGACCCCGAGTTCAAGGCCGTCGGCGTGCAGATGCTGGCAACGGTTGAGTGTTTTTTGAACGAGTCAGGGTTATTGGGCAAGCAGCCGGCTGGGGCCGCGGCGCGGCCTGCACCCCAGATCTTGAATAGCATTATCAAGGCGGACTAGGGGGCACGAAGAGCCTCCATATTTCCGGAATGCCGCAATCTACCGGACATAAAAAGGTGCCTTCCACGAGGAAAGACACCTTTTTTGTGATTGGAAAAATTCTAGGAGATGGTTGTGGCCGGATCGGCTGGCTTGACCTCGATGCCGTTGAGTAGCAGGTTCAGGATTGTGGCCGACAGGCTGGTAATCACGATCCCGTTGCTCAGGAAGAGCTGAACGGTTGCAGGCAGATTTTGGAAAAATTGCGGGTAGATCGTGACGCCCAGGCCTAGTCCAACGGAGATGGCGATGATCAGGACGTTGCTGTTGGCACTCAGGTCGACCTTGGCCAGGGTCTTGATGCCCTGAACGGCAATCATGGTGAACATGACCAGCATGGCCCCGCCGAGAACGGGCGTCGGGATGATGGTCACCAGTGCGCCGATCTTAGGCAAAAGCCCCATGGCCATGAGCAGGCCGGCTGCCCAGTAGATTGGCCGCTTGGTCTTGATGCCCGACAGCTGCAGCAGGCCCACGTTTTGCGAGAAGGTTGTGTACGGAAAGGCGTTGAATAAGCCGCCGAAGATCTGGGCAATCCCCTCAGCGCGGTAGCCCTTCTTGAGTTCTTCCTCGGTGACCTGGTGGTCAAGCAGGTCGCCGGTGGCAAAGAAGACGCCAGTCGATTCGACCATCGAAACCAGGGCAATGATAATCATGGTCAAACTCGATGACCACTCGAAGTGGGGCACGCCGAAGTAGAAGAGCTGCGGCAGGTGGAACCAGGAAGCTTCAAGGACGGGCTTGAAGGAGACGATGCCCATGAAGGAGGCAATGGCAGTGCCAATGATCAGCCCAATCAGAACGGAGATGGACCGCATGAAGCCCCGGGTCCAGATTTGCAGTGCCAGGATGATGAACATGGTGGCAAAGGCGAGCAGCAGGTTTTGACCGCTGCCAAAACTCTTGGCCTGGGAACTGCCGCCGCCCATGTTTTGGACAGCAACCGGGATGAGAGAGAGACCGATTGTGGTGATCAGCGTTCCCGTGACCACTGGCGGAAAGAACTTCTTGATTTTGGCGAAGACGCCCGCAATCAGGACGACGAAGATGCCGGCCGCGATGATTGCGCCATACATGTCGTTAATTGAGAACTTCTGGCCGATCATCTGCAGCGGCGCGACCGCCTGGATGGCACAGCCCAGGATCACGGGGAAGCCAATGCCGGAAAACTTGTTGGTGACTAGCTGCAGCAGGGTGGCGAGCCCGCACATGAAGATGTCGATTGAGACCAGATAGGTCATCTGGGCGGCGGAAAAGTGCAGCGCCCCGCCGATTAAAAGCGGGACGGCAACGGCCCCGGAGTACATGGCAAGCAGGTGCTGCAGACCTAAAACGGCTGCTTTTTGGTGGCTGACTTCTTTTTGCTGCATTATTCCTCTCCTTCAAAATGCACCTGGCCGTCGGCCAGGCGGTCAATCTTGGCCAGGGCTGCGAGCCGGTAGCCGTGTTCTTGGACCCAATCGCTGCCGCCCTGGAAGGTTTTGGCCACCACGACGCCGACGCCGGCAATATCCGCGCCCGCCTGCTCGGCAATGTTGATCATGCCCTTGACGGCCTCACCGTTAGCCAGGAAGTCGTCGATGATTAGGAGCTTGTCCTCCCTGTGCAGGAACTTCTGCTCGACGCAGATCTGGTTAGTCACCTTCTTGGTGTAGGAGTAGACGTCGGCCCAGTAGACCGCATCGTTGAGCGTCGAGGGCTTTTTCTTGCGGGCAAAAACCATGGGCACGTGCAGCTGGTAAGCGGCCATCAGTCCGGGTGCGATCCCGGATGCTTCGCAGGTCAGAACCTTGGTGATGCCCTCATCCCCGAAAAGTTCTGCAAATTCTTGCCCCGTTGCCATCATCAGCTCGGGGTCGACCTGGTGGTTTAAAAACGAGTTGATCTTCAGTACGTTGCCCGGCAATACTTCACCGTCGCGGCGAATGCGGTCTTCAAATAGCTTCACGTTTTCCTCCTTGAATCAAAAAGGGCCCTTTCTACCACAACTATGGCAAAAAAGACCCTGAGAGCAGCGTGAGCTGCTACCGCCTTGATTGGCCATAGTTCAGAATTTACGGTTCTGAGTAGAGACTGCCGACCTTATTTCGGCAATATATAGACCTGATATTTCCTTGTGCCTGCATTCTACCACAAGAAAAAGGCCCAGTGCAAGGCGCAAGATCACGGACAATGAAGCACTTCAAAAATCATGAGTTTGGTTTACTATCGATAAATTCTTTAGCATTTGGATCAGGAGTAAATTTATAAGTATATTTATGATTTTCAAAGCCTTCTACCCAGTTTCTAAAATATACATGGTTATTACTAATACTGTATGGAATATGATGTTTTCCAATTACCAACTCGTTTTCTGTGACATGATACTGTGTCTTGAATTTGGGATTATAGGTGCCTATGAAAGTTTCTAGAGCAGTTGAAGAATCAACAAAGTATACTGTCATTAAGCCATCGTGCACAGAATTCTGTGGAGCCTTGCCTTCGTCCATTGCCTGGGTGATGGGCTCGTTATTAAATAAGATAGGCTCAATTTGATAGCCAGTGTTAATCAGGAAATTTTGTACTATTCTTTGGTTATTAGTCAACTTTTCTTGGCGGTGCTCAGATTGCTTGGGTTTAGCAGAAGCCGATTGATGCTGTGTTCCATTTAATTGCTCTGAACGATGCTGATCGGTATTTTTTATTTCTTTTTGATTAATTTTACTTTTCTGCGCAGAATTAATCCTATTTTCATGGACAGAATTAGATTGATTAGTAAAATTATGTTGCCAGAAAAGATACCCCACAGTAATAAGCATAGTTAATAATACAGCCTGAATCACCAACGAACGTGTACGTAATGAATGTACTCGCACATAGTCATCATGCCACCTGGGATCATTACGTCTTTCTTTGAAAAAGCGATAAGTATGACGTGTTCTGGTATGCTGACTCATATATTTTTTAGCCATAGAAATAACTCCTTAATTCCAACTGTCATATTCTAAGTAAAACAAGCTAAGTCAATTTTAGCATAATAGTGGCCGCATCAATCTGCATTTGAAAGGGTGCCGTAATGGTAGAACATTGTAAGTTTCAAAAAGGGACAAATGCGAATTAATTTGGGCATAGGTAGGAAATAATTCGTGAAAAATACAAATCTGATTAAAAAGAGTTGACCGTGGGTGCAATTCTTAGTAGAGTTGAAGTGATTATTGTTTGCTTTATTAAAGGAGACCGGAGCACAGTGAAAGAAAACGAGCACGATTTTGACGAAATCATTGTTTTGGACTTTGGCAGCCAGTACAACCAGCTAATTACCCGCCGGCTGCGGGACTTTGGCATCTATTCCGAACTCTTGCCGCACGACATCAGCATGGCCAAGATTCGGGCAATCAACCCCAAGGGCATCATCTTTTCGGGTGGGCCCAACAGCATCTATGATTCGGGCGCACTGAAGGTCGACCCCGCGATTTTTGACCTGGGGATACCAATCCTGGGCATCTGTTACGGCATGCAGCTGATGTCCTACTACCTGGACGGCAGGGTCGAGCGGGCAGCAAATTCCGAATACGGCCGCGCCGACATCCGAGTTGAGGACACCGGCAGCGTCCTCTTCAGCGGGCTGCCCCAAGAAGAATATGTCTGGATGAGCCACGGCGACCTGGTTAAGCAGGCCCCGCCCGGCTTTGTGACGGTCGCCTCGAGCAAGAACTGTCCGATTGCCGCTATCGCTAACAACGCCAAGAAGTTTTACGGCATCCAGTTCCACGCCGAGGTGCGCAACACCCAGTACGGGCTGGACATCTTGCGCAACTTCGCCTTCAAGGTCTGCAAGGCGCGCGCCAACTGGACGATGGACGACTTTATCGAATTGCAGGTTGCTGCTATTAAAAAGACGGTGGGCGTTAGGAAGGTTATTCTGGGCCTGTCCGGCGGCGTTGACTCAAGCGTCACGGCGACGCTTCTGCACAAGGCGATTGGCAACCAGCTGACCGCGATTTTTGTCGACCACGGGATGTTGCGCAAAAACGAGGGCGACGAGGTGATGGCGGCCTTGAACCGTGACCTGGGCGTGAACATTATCCGGGTGAACGCACAGGAGCGCTTTTTGACTAAGCTCGCCGGCGTCAGCGACCCGGAGCAGAAGCGCAAGATCATCGGCAAGGAGTTCATCGAGGTCTTTAGCGAAGAGGCGCAAAAACTGCGCGGCGTGGACTTCCTGGCGCAGGGCACGCTCTACACGGACGTGATTGAGAGTGGCACGAACACCGCGCAGACAATCAAGTCCCACCACAACGTCGGTGGCCTGCCCAAGGACATGCACTTCAAGCTGATCGAGCCGCTGCGCAAGCTGTTCAAGGATGAGGTCCGGGTCCTGGGCGAAAAGCTGGGGATTCCGCACGACCTGGTCTGGCGGCAGCCGTTTCCGGGCCCGGGTCTAGGCATCCGCGTATTAGGCGAGGTGACCGAGGACAAATTGGCGCTCGTGCGCGAAAGCGACGCCATCCTGCGCGCTGAAATCAAAAAGGCGGGCCTCGAAGAAGAGGTCTGGCAGTACTTCACGGTGCTGCCTGGCATCCGCTCCGTTGGCGTGATGGGCGACGGCCGCACCTACGACTACACGATCGGCATCCGCGCCGTGACTTCGGTCGATGGCATGACGGCTGACTTTGCCCGTCTGCCGTGGGACGTTTTGCAGAAGGTCTCGACCCGCATCGTGGACGAGGTGCCCAACGTCAACCGCGTGGTCTACGACGTGACGAGCAAGCCACCGTCAACGATTGAGTGGGAATAAAATTAGCCATATTACTTAGATTTGTATGAACTAAATTAGATAAAAACTTATCTACAAACATGGTTGTTTACCAGGACTCTTAGTTATACTAGGGGTCTTTTTAGTCATAAGAGAAGGTGATTGGAATGATGAATAGTCACTTGTTAGGTATCAGTTATAATAATTGGAAGAGAACGTGTGATATGTTCTTAAATCCTAGAATTAAAAAATTCAATCAGACGTATGGAATTGTAAATGAATTTTTGACAAAACACTTTTAAGTTCAATTTTTAGTTGTAGCAAACTGACATTAAAAAAATAAGGCTGTACCAAGTCAAACTAGTACAGCCTTATTTTATAGGCTCTTTAATAAATCCTGTATAGATATCTTAGACTAGTTTCTATGATATGCTATTGGCAGGACTTTTTTGGGTACAATAAAAGAGGCCCTAAGCCCTCTTGCCATATATCTTTTGACACTACTCTTCAGATCTATTTAGGAGTTTGATTATAACCTCTCACTTTAATTATATTAAACTTTTCCTCAACATTAAACACCCAGAAATTAACCAGGTGGTCTTGGAAACAGTTAATAACGTTGAAACTAAAGTCTGCTACTGCACCCTTAAATTGCTTGCCTGTCCTTACTGCCATTCAGCTCATATCTGGCACAACGGCCATGCCCAGGTCAAAGTCAGATACCTAAGCAGCGCTGCCAGTCAGTCCCACCTACAACTAGGGCCAATTTATCTGTAAAATCATACTGAACGGTCATAATTTCCCTCACTTTCTTTACATAGAGTAAACGCACTAGATTACAAGCAGAACCTTCTTACTACCAAGTTCATTCTTTCAAAAAGTATTACTTTGGATAGACGACACCAGCCATTTTTTCGCTTTGATCCCACAAAGAGCGAGCAACTTCAGAATCATTGGCTAACTTATGAGGTTTAGCAATCTTACGTTTATAATAATATTGTCCCGGCTGCCAATCCTTTCCTGGTTGTGTTGTTGCCAACCACACACCAGTGTCTGCTCCTTGATCAGGCGGAATCATGGAAAAAATCCGTTGAGCAAACTTGGACCGAAGAGCAAAACTGTACATTCCATGAATAAACCCTTCTGCTTCTGAAGCAAAGTTTGACAACACATTCCCTGGGTGGAAAGCTACCATAGAGACGCCTGAATTTCCGTATCGTTTGGTGAATTCCTTGGCAAAAAGAATCACTTCTAGTTTTGCATTCCCATAAGCGCTAGTATTACTGTATTTTTTCTCCATATTTAAATCGTTGATGTCTAACTTACTCAAAGCACTATTCCCCACACTAGAGGTATTAATTACTGTAGCGTGTCCAGCAACCAAATTGTCAAAAAGAATCTGAGTCAATAAGAAATGGGCCAAGTAGTTAATTTGAAAGGTCTTTTCAAAACCATCCACCGTTACCACCCGTTTGCCATAAATCCCCCCAGCATTATTAAAGAGAATATGAATCTTCGGATATTTCTCCTTCAATGCTTGACCTAGTTTGCGAACTTCGTCTAACTTCGTAAAATCTGTGACATAGTAAGGAACATTTAGCTCTTTACCCACAGCCATGGTTTTTTTTGATGAACGACCGACAATCACCACCTGATAGCCTTTTTCCTTCATTTGAGTAGCAATAGCTTTTCCGATTCCATCGCTTGCTCCGGTTACAATTACTGTTTTTCCGTTCATAATATACTTCCTCCCATCTCTTTCCATTTAATTATAAAAAGATTGACGCGAAAAATGAATAACATAACGTGCCTTTATCATAGCCAAAAGAGCCATTCATTTGTTTTCATAAAGTTCCCCGATAAGCAGTTATCGTCTGGCCAGTCCAATTCTTAAAGGCTCTGGAAAAAGAAGCCGGTTCCTTATAACCCACCAAATATGCAATCTCTCCGGTAGAAAGCTCTTGGGTGTCCATATAACTTAGAGCTAACAATTTTTGGACCTTCTGCACCAGCTGCGCAAAGGTCACTCCTTGTTCTTTTAATTTCCGCTGCATGGTCCGCACACTAACCCCTAGAGATTTTGCGACTTCATCCCGAGAAAATCGATCACTGGGAATGGCGGTAAAGAGTGCCTTTTCCACAAGATTTAAAAAAGAATGATCTTTCGATAGCTCCTCTAAGCGACGTTTTAACTCCGGCTCCAAGTACTCCCACATCACGTTGTTTTGGGTGATGAACGGTATCTGTACATCCTCTGTGCGAAATACCAAGGAATTGTGATCTGCTAATTCCGGTTGTACCTCTAAATAATCCACTAATAGTTGACTGTACTCATAAGGACTAGTAACACTCACCGGAACAATATCTTTTCCTGTCCCTGTACGTATTAAGCTAAGCAGAGCTAGCTGTTCATTTAACAGAGTAAACCGAGGCATATCAGCACCTTCAATACCAAAACTTAACTGAATGGTCAGCGTTTCTGACTGTTCATCGATAGACACGACTAAGGGACATATCAATTGCTTGTACAAGCCAAAGCGGTGAAAGGCTTCCCGGGAATTTTTCGCACAGAGTGCCACAAAAAAGGGTGGCATAAAGTTATTAATATTCTTCACTTCACTGAAAGCGAGAATTTGTTCATCGGTAATATCCTTGTCTAACTCCCCTAGAAACTTCACGTAATCCCCAGGGGATAGTTCTAATTCTTCCTTCCATAACACGTTGGGAATAGAGGCTCGTTCCAAAAGATCGTCCAGCTGTACTCCAACCTCCTGAATAAATGCTTGAAATTGCTTCGAAATCGTAACTTTCATCTTGATTCGCTCCTTTATATTGCCATGATAATTCTAACTTTCCCTGACAATAATTTTCCTTACTTTATTCTATTATAGGTAATAATTCAAGCAAACGAAATGTTATTAAGCGCCATATGCTTTTCGTTTCGTGCCACAAAATGAATGAAGCCTTTACTTGAATAGCTCCTGCAGATCACTGTTGCAAAGTAGAATTCCTCTTCTCTTACATGTAATTCATTTAAGGAAATGTTGACAATCTTTATTTTTATAATTGGCAAATTGTAAAATATAAGTAAACGGTTAATTGTAAAATAAAGTTGAACACTTGCGCTGATTAAAAAATAAAAAAGTCCATTGGACTTCTCTGAT